>CAZZVY010000018.1:0-25179 GCA_964657585.1 uncultured Mucilaginibacter sp.
TTTTAATATAACAAGTGGGCGGCATATCAATTAAAGGAAAGCCCCGCAGCTTTTTAACTGCGGGGCTGGTATTAGCTCAATAGCGCTATCAGAAAGAATACCGTAAACCAAACTGCATCTGGTAACGAGAGGCAAATTGATCAACTGCATAAGCTACGCCTGGGTTGGTAAACCTGTAAATTGGGTAAGATGTACCAATATTGGTAAACGAAGGCTGGGTTACGCCCGACGGTTTGCTTAAGCCAATGCTTGATGTTGAATTGTATGTGTTTGGCGAATAATAATAGTGGCCCCAGTCGCTGTTCAGCAGGTTGGTTAAGTTAACTATATCAAAGGTAAAGGTCAGCATTTGTTTGTGCTTGCCGCCTATGGAGAAATCCTGCGTGAAACGGAAATCAGCGCTGGTATTCCATGGGGTGCGTGCGCCGTTGCGTTCGGTAAACTGACCGCGGCGGGTCGACAGATACTGATCGTTATTGATGAACTGGTCAAATGCTGCTGCTTGCGTTGCAGCAGTTACTGTTTGCCCTGCGGAGTTGGTGTAATCCTGGAAGAATTTTACGGTTTCGCCAACATTTGGAATATAAGCTAAGCTAACTTGCTGGCCTGTTCCGTCAATCGCGCTTGGGTAAAAGCCAAAGGTATAAGGCGTACCCGAAGAGGCGTTGAAGTACAGGGCAAAGTTAGATGATGTTTTTTTGTCGGCCCCGTAAGATATCTTATAGTTAAGGCTGGCCACAATACGGTGGCGGATGTCAAAGTTTGAATAGGCTAAGGTTGGGTTGTTAGGGTTAAGCGCCTGGTTCAGCTGCCAGTTGGACTCCATTGAGTTACGGATACCGTTGGTAATATCCTTTGCCTGGCCGTAAGTATAAGCAGCATCGAAGTTAAAGCCTGATAACCAGCTTTTACCTACCTGGCCTGTAATACTGTAACGGTTACCCTGGGTGGTGTTTGATAACAGGTAAGCGTTGGTAAAATTAGCCGATGGTTTGGTGTTAACAAATATAGGCTGCTGATGCTGGGTATCATAAGCATAATAGGTCACCTGGTCGGTAGTATTGGTTTGCTGGAATTTCAGATCGTATAATACCTTGGTGTATATGCCTTCAACAGTAAACCTCCATTGTGTTGGTGTCCGGTAATCAAACGCTAAACTGCTGCGCCATACCTGCGGCATTTTAAAGTTATTGTCAATCATATCTACCTGTGTTGGGCCGGTAGCGCTGGTGTTTGGTGCAGGTACCTGCTGGTTAACAAAACCTAAACCGCCATTTGCAGGCGCCTGGGTGGGGTTGGTTCCAGGTGTAATAGGGCTTGCTGCGCTGATGTTATTTTTATCATAAGCACCATAAGTAACGCCGTTGTTATAAAAGGCATAGCCAAACCAGGCAAATGGCACACGGCCGGTAAATGTACCTGTACCGCCGCGCAAAACCTCGCTCTGGTCGCCGTTAATATCCCAGTTAAATGATACCCTTCCATTAAATTCTATGTTGTCAAGGTATTTGTTTTTAATTTCTGATGGTTTGGTATAGGTGAAAGTGTTACCGTAGTTAGGATCAACAGCGGCATTAATGGTTTTATCGCTAAGCGGCTGTTTGTCCGGTACGCCGGCATAGTCCAAACGCACACCGTAGGTTAATTTAAAATTGTCAGAGGTATGGAACTCATCCTGTGCATAAATGCTTAGCAGGTTAACCTTGAACTGGGCCGATGGATTGGCCAGGATATAATCGCGCGTGTTGTTGGTATAATTAAAGTTGGCGCGTACACGTGTCGGGCTGAAAGCCACTGTAGTAGCCGGGTTGGAATTGTAAGTGCCGGTAAACGCATCAATGCTTGAATAAGCATCGCGGCCATTCCACGAGTTTACAAAGTTGTAAGTAATGTTATATAACTCGTTATGCGTGCCAAAGGTTAAATTGTGTTTACCAATGTTCCAGGTAAAGTTATCGGTAATCTCGGTAGTTTTCTGGTGCATATCAAATATCGCAGCCTCACGGTCGGTACCCAGGAAGATGGTGGTACCAGGCGTACGGCCGGTAATCTCTATCTGCGGCAGGGCAGGGTTAGAGTTCGGGTCGCGATAGTCATGCACATTGGAGTAACCAACCAGCAAGCTATTGTTAACAGCATTGCTAAACCTTGATTTTAACTCGGCAACGGTAGATGAGGAATTGTTGTGCGATGTATAATCGATACCGCTGAAGCGGAAGTTCTGCTGGTCGCGCTCCAGATTGGTAGCTGTAGAACTGATGGTGTTATTGCGCAGGGTCAACTGGTTCTTATCATTGATATTCCAGTCCAAACGGTTAAAGTACTTGTTCGAGTTTGAAAATATGGTAGTATTATCTGCAGTACCAGGGCTTATACCGCCAGTGTAAGCCGTAAATGCCTTGGTAATGTCTGCAGCGTCCTGTGCCGACAGGATAGCTGCCGAGCCCTGGCTGCCGGCAGCAAAAATAACCGGGTCCTGGCGACGGGCAAATTCCTCGTTAGTGAAAAAGAATAATTTATTTTTAATAATAGGCAAACCTAAACGGCCGCCAAAGTTGAAGTCGTGAAAGGCAGAGGGCTCGCTGGCGTTGTCGCCGCCCACATTAGCTGGCAGCTTATTTGGCCCTATCATGAACGCACCGCGTCCAAAACCGTATACCGAACCGGTAACGGTATTTGTACCGCTGCGGGTAACGGCATTGATGCTGCCGCCTAAAACGTTCCCTATCTTAACATCATAAGGGGCAACGTAAACCTGTATATCCTGTATCGCATCCAGCGATATTGGGCTTGTACGTGTGCTGCTGCCCACCTGGCCTGATACGTTGTTCTGGCCGCCTAATGACGGGCTGAAGCCTATTGCATCGTTATTAATGGCGCCATCCAGCGTTACGTTGTTGTAGCGATAATTAGTCCCCTGGAACGAGTTGTTATTGCTTTGCGGGGTAAGCCGGGTCATATCCTGCAGGCTGCGGCTTGCGGACGGCAAGGTGCGCAGCTGGTTTTGGCCGATGCGTGTACTGGCGCCGGTTTTTACAGCGCCGCCTGTTGATTTAACGGTAACTTCCTTTAATGCGGTAGATTCATCAACCAGCTGAAAATTGTAGGTTGCATTGCCCAGGTTAATGGTAATATCGGTTAATTCCTGCTTTTTATAGCCAATAAAGCTGGCGGTAATTATATAAGGGCCGCCCGGGTTAACGTTGGCAATGGTATACCGGCCATCGGCATTAGTTTGGTTCCCGTACCGTGTACCGGTGCTGGTATTTAAAACAGTAATGGTTACGCCAGGTAATGTGCCGCCTTTTTGGTCGGTAACCTTGCCACTGATTATACCGGTGGTAAGTTGCGCATCAGCCAGTGAGGCAACGCCCAAAATTACTAAGGTTAAGATAATGGAGTAAAGCTTCTTCATGTGCGATTATATTTATCGCAAAAGTTGAGCTCTAATGTTAACGATATGTTAACTTCAGATTATTTTATTAAATATCTCTTAACAATACTTGATACGCATTGCTGCTGCTAAGAATATTTATAACATGAAAGTACATACTCCCTTAACCGGTAAAGGTGAAACCCGGTAACGGATAGCTGTATTGAACGGTGGGAATAGTTGAAAAGATTAGGGTCGCCAGGATATATATTGGCTATCATAACATCCAGCTTTGAAATCAGGCCGGTAATATGGTCAATGTGTTCCGGAATTTTTTTATCAAGCTCTAAATCGGCTAAGGCATTCAAACGGGCCAGATAGCACTCTTCTTCAAAAGCTTGTAGTTCGTCGTCCCAATCCATAATTTTTAACTTAACCTTTTTACGCAACCTTTTCCTGATAGGTTACGCTAACCAGGCAATCCTGATGGATGCCTGTAACAATATGATTATAGGATAAATAACCAAACCTTAATTGATAGCTTTGGGTAAACCAATTATTCCTGTATATCGTTATGAAATTATTTAAACCTACGTGTATTTTTATATTGTTATTACTTGCTGCTGTATTTACCGTTAGGGCAGCCGTTGTTGTGCCATTGCCGTTTACTGATCATATGGTGCTGCAACGTAAAATGCCGGTACCTGTATGGGGTACGGCCGGTGCGGGCGAACAGGTTACCGTAACCTTTAACGGCCAAACAAAGTCTGTAAAAACTGATACTGATGGCAAATGGCGCGTGGTATTTAACTCAATGAAGGAGGCCGGGCCGTTAAGCATGACCATTGCCGGCACAAATACCGTTACCCTTAATGATATTTATATAGGCGAGGTGTGGCAGTGTGCCGGTCAGTCAAACGTTGACCTTACCCTGAATAACGACAGCCAGTTTCATGGTATTTTTAATGATACCATAAAAAATGCCAGCCTGCCCCTGCTGCGCTATGTGAATATGCGCCAGCCGCGAAACCCGCATATCACCTGGGAGGTGATCACACCGGAGACCGCCGGCGGCTGCTCGGCCACAGGTTTCTTTTTCGGTAAGGAAATATTAAAGTCGGTTAACTGCGCCGTTGGCCTGGTTGTAACAGCAGTAGGCGGTACATTGATAGAGACATGGTTTGACCCTGCAACCATAGCAGCCAACCCCGGCCTGGAAACCACCAAAGATAAAAGGACAGGCAAGGGTGTTGTGGCTGGCAGTTTATACAACCAGTTTGTTGCGCCGGTAGCAGGTTATGGCATAAAGGGTACCATGTGGATACAGGGCGAACAAAATACTTATGATACTGTAATGACCCCGCGCTACGCCGGCCAGTTTAAAATGATCATCAACGGCTGGCGCAAGGCCTGGGGACAAGGCGATTTCCCCTTTTACTTCGGCCAGCTTTCCAGCGAACGCCCCAACAAGCCGGGCGTGGTGATGGATAGCTTAGCCTTTGTAGCCATAGTGCGCGAAGCCCAGAAAGAGGCATTGACCTTACCTAACACCGCTATGGCCGTTATGTGCGATTTTAAATCGGGCGGGTGGCATTACCCGCAAAAGCCCGAGGCAGGCTACCGGCTTTCTTTACCGGCAAAAGCGCTGTTGTACGGACAAAAGGACCTGGAATATGAAGGGCCTATATACAAAGCAATAAAAATAAGGGGCAGTAAAGCTACACTAAGCTTTACACATACCGGCAAAGGTTTACAGGCTAAAGGCGGCCCGCTAACGGGCTTTGTAATAGCCGGTAAAGACCATAAATGGTACCCCGCAACTGCCGAATTAAAGGGCAATGCAGTGGAAGTAAGCAGCCCGTCGGTTAATGAGCCAGCCGAAGTAAGGTATAACTGGTACGACCGTACATCGGGCATGGGTAATCTTTATAATGTGGACGGGTTACCGGCATCGCCTTTCAGGAGCGATATTCCGTAGTTTAGGTTTTAGTATCATAATGATTTATTAACTTTCAACCAGCACACATTAGCAATACCAACCTTTTAGGCCATCAGGCGCACCCCCAAGTTCGGGTTATAAACGAGGCCGTCTTAACTTCTTTTAACTAAAATCCGCTTTCGGCTTTCGCCCCAAAAACTTACTTTTGCAGCTTTTACATACTTAAGGGGCTTATGCTACGTACACATACCTGCGGCGAATTGAACATCAGTAATTTAGGGCAAACTGTTACCTTATGCGGCTGGGTGCAAAAATCGCGCGATCTGGGGGGTACCACTTTTATTGATGTGCGCGACCGCTATGGCCTTACCCAATTGGTGCTGCATAGTGATACCGATGGCACCCTGCGTGAAACCGCCCGCGGTTTAACCCGCGAATTCGTGATACGGGTTACCGGCAATGTTTTGGAACGCACCAGCAAAAACCCTAAAATGGCTACCGGCGATATTGAAATAGCAGTAGAGAACATTGATATATTAAACGGATCAAAGATACCGCCATTTTTAATTGAGGATGAAACTGACGGCGGCGAGGAACTGCGGGCCAGGTACCGCTACCTTGACCTGCGCCGTAACCCTATACGCAACAACCTGGTGCTTCGCCATAAAATGGCGCAGGAAATACGCAAATATTTAAGCAACCTGGATTTTATAGAGGTGGAAACCCCGGTGCTGATCAAATCGACCCCGGAGGGCGCCCGCGACTTTGTGGTGCCCAGCCGTATGAACCCCGGCGAATTTTATGCCCTGCCACAGTCGCCGCAAACCTTTAAGCAGTTGCTGATGGTAAGCGGGTTCGACCGGTATTTCCAGATCGTAAAATGTTTCAGGGATGAGGACCTGCGTGCCGACCGCCAGCCGGAATTTACCCAGATAGACTGTGAAATGTCGTTCATTACCCAGGAAGATATCCTGAATGTTTTTGAAGGGATGACACGCCACCTGTTCAATCATATAAAAGGCATTGAGCTTAATGATTTCCCGCGGATGGAATACGCCGATGCCATGCGTTTGTATGGCTCAGATAAGCCCGACCTGCGTTTTGGAATGGAGTTTGTAGAAATGAATGATCTGGTAAAAGGCCGCGGCTTTGGCATTTTTGATAATGCAGAATTAGTGATTGCCATTACCGCCAAAGGCTGTGCGGAATACACCCGCAAACAAATAGATGAACTGACTGACTGGCTCAAACGCCCGCAAATAGGGGCAACCGGGCTTATCTATTGCCGTTATAACGCCGATGGTACTTTAAAATCATCGGTTGATAAATTTTACAGCGAGGCAGACCTGACTAATTGGGCTGCAGCCACTAATGCCAAACCGGGTGATTTAATATTAATATTAGCCGGTAACAAAGACAAGGTGCGCAGGCAAATGAGCGAACTACGCCTGGAAATGGGCGGCCGGTTAGGCCTGCGCGACAAAAATACGTTCGCACCGCTTTGGGTGCTGGATTTCCCTTTGTTAGAGTGGGACGAGGAAACCGGACGCTACCATGCCATGCACCATCCGTTCACTTCACCTAAGCCGGAGGATATTGCTTTATTGGATAGTGACCCCGGCGCTGTACGCGCCAATGCCTATGACCTGGTGATCAACGGGACGGAAATAGGCGGCGGCTCTATCCGTATCCATGATAAAAAAGTACAGTCGTTGATGTTTAAGCACCTTGGCTTTTCGCCGGAAGAAGCGCAAAAGCAATTCGGCTTTTTAATGGATGCCTTTGAGTATGGAGCACCGCCGCATGGGGGTATCGCTTTTGGGTTCGACAGGCTGACCTCGATCTTTGCAGGACTGGATTCCATCCGGGATGTGATCGCCTTCCCTAAGAACAATTCGGGCAGGGATGTGATGATAGATTCGCCATCAATCATTGCTGATATGCAATTGAACGAACTAAAAATAAGGACCATTTAGCGATAACGTAAACTATAGCAAATAATAATTACCTCAAATGATAGTTAATAAACTGATGAAGAAATTTTTAATGATATTTTGTGTGCTGCTTACCGGTTTGTCTGCCTGTAAAAAGGATGACAGCAGCGATTTTGATACGTCTGCACAGGAGTTTAAAGATGATGCGCTGATACAGGCATATCTTAAAGCCCATAATATTAACGCCGTACAGGACCCCTCAGGCTTATATTATCAGGTTGTAACACAGGGTACCGGCAGTTACCCAACCGCTGCATCAAATGTTACTGTAGGGTATACCGGCACCTTGCTTGATGGTACCGTGTTTGACAGTAATAGTTTATTTACAACCGCGATGACGTCTGTAGTGCGCGGCTGGACCATCGGCCTGCAGCATGTTAAAGCAGGCGGCGAAATTATTTTATATATCCCTTCTGATCTTGGTTATGCCAATGTGGCCACAGGCAGCATCCCCGCCAGTTCCGTGTTAATATTTGATATTAAACTGATAAGTATAAATTAACCATTACTGAACATCTGTTCCTGCGTTCCTGGTTTTAGTTTATAACAGGACAATAATATTGTACTGATTTCTCAAGCTTTACCTCGCAATCCCGGGTGTATTACGTTCGCTTTTCATGATATTTCAGTTATATTTAGTGCAAAATAACTATTATCATGAAAAAACCTTTACTGTTTGCACTATCCGTTATATCCCTCAGCGCGGCTGCGCAAACCGACGCATCCAAAGTACTGATCGCTAAAAAGGCCGATGCGCTGGAAAGCAAGGTGATTGCCTGGCGCCGAGATTTTCATGAACACCCGGAACTGGGCAATCATGAGGTGCGCACAGCAGGTATCATTGCCAAACATTTGCAGTCGCTGGGATTGGAGGTGAAGACCGGTGTGGCCACTACCGGCGTTGTTGGTATCTTAAGGGGTGGTAAGCCTGGCCCGGTAGTAGCCCTGCGTGCCGATATGGATGCTTTGCCGGTTACCGAACGGGTAAACGTACCTTTTGCCTCAAAAGTAAAAACCATGTATAACGGCGCCGAGGTGGGTGTAATGCATGCCTGCGGTCACGATTCTCACATGGCTATTTTGATGGGCGTGGCAGAGGTGCTGGCCGGCATGAAGGCCGATTTGCATGGTACGGTAAAGTTTATCTTCCAGCCCGCCGAAGAGGGCGTACTGCCGGGCGATCTGCCGCCGGGCAAAAAATCCGGAGCCGAACAAATGGTGGCCGAGGGCGTAATGGAAAACCCTAAGGTTGATGTGGTATTTGGCCTGCACATACAGTCGTACCAACCAGCGGGCTCAATTACATACCGCCCCGGCGGCGATATGGCGGCAGTAAACGATATGCAGATCATTGTTAAAGGCCGTTCGGCGCATGGGGCCTATCCATGGTCAAGCGTTGACCCGGTGGTAACCTCAGCGCAGATTATCAACAACCTGCAAACCATTGTAAGCCGCAACCTGCACATTACCGATAACCCGGCAGTGGTAACCATAGGCGCTATTAACGGCGGCAACCGCTCCAACATTATCCCTGAAAGTGTGACCATGCTGGGTACAATCCGCACGTTTAGTCCGGAGGATGAGAAGATGATCATAGAGCGGGTTAAGCAGATAGCCGCCAAAACCGCTGAAGCCAACGGCGCAACCGCCGAATGCAAAATACCTTACAGTAACCATTATCCGGTAACTTATAACAACCCCGACCTGGTGGCTAAAATGCTGCCTACCCTGCAGGCTACAGCAGGTAAGGAAAATGTAATTTTGAGAAAGGCCGAAACCGGGGCTGAAGATTTTAGCTTTTATGAGGAAAAGGTTCCGGGCATATTCCTGCACCTGGGCGGCCTGCCTAAAGGCGGCGACCCCGCCACAGCCCCTGCACATCACACGCCCGATTTTTTTATAGACGAAAGCGGTTTTATTTTGGGTGTTAAAGCGTTATGTAACTTAACGCTGGATTACATGGCGATGAAGAAATAGTGTGCAGGTACAGGAATGTGCGATGTATAAATAGATACTGTTAAATTAAAACTATCACGGGTAAATTATTTGTAAATAATTAATCTCACTTTTATAATTAGTATCCATTTATAAACCTTAACAAAATGAAGCAGATAGTTTTAAGCTTAGCTATTTTTTGCGCCTGCCTTGAAATTGCATCGGCCCAAACAGGGGATGTTAGCCGCATTACCGACAGTATAGAAACCGAGGGCAAAACGCTTTATAAATCCGAAACAGCATCGTGGTACGGGACAGATATTTTTCTGGCACGTTTTAAAAACAAACAGTCGAGACGGGGAGGCTATATATCCTACGATACCGGGAAGGGAATGAACAATATTTTCTTTTCCAACGATCCCGAACCTATTGTATTAGCCACCATGTCATTTCCGTATGATATCAAGCCCGAAAACTGCAAAATAGATAGTACTGAAAGGAAGTTCTCTGCTATGGAAAGCCACCTTTACCGTATCAGGAAAATAGCATTAACCAGCCTGCTCGCCAATAAGGACAGCATATTCCGGTTTTACAGAAATACAGGTATCAACCCTATCCCTATTATTATTAACGGACAAAAAAGGGTGTATATCTTAACCAGTCCGCATGAAAACGGGCAGGTACTGTTCGGCAATGATTATTTGCTCACTTTTGATAAGAACGATCAGATAACAGCTACTAAACGATTTCATAAAAGCCTGATAACAATCTCGTATAGGAAAAGTCCGTCCGACACATCGCATAGTGCCCAGGTAGCAGCTGTTCATAATCACTTAAAAGACGGCGACCAATTTATAACCGCTACAGATATATGTACATTAATGCTATATGAAAAATTTACTACCTGGCAGGAATATATTGTAATAACCCCTACTTATGCATCCATTTGGGACTGCAAAACAAACCACCTGTCCGCTATAAACATGGAAGCCTGGAATAAATTACCTGATAAGGATAAATTAAATTATAGATCTAAATAAAGTCTCTTTTACCACTATATAAAGGAAGGTTTGCAATGACCAAGCTATTGGCGTTACGGCCAAATAACGTGAGTTCGGGATAACAAAACGGCAAAATGCATACTACCTCAATCCCTTATTAAAGCCAGTAATTTAGCACTGCTGGTACTTTTCCCTAAATTTAGGGGAACACTAAGTTGGTGCAACTTGCAGTAGCTTTAATAAGGGGTTTAAAAGGGTACAAAGGCCTTAACCCTACTCACGTTAAATACCTATTTTGCTTTCCATTATAAAGGCATATCTGTTTAACAACCGGCACAAACGGGCATACGCATATACAAAGCGCTGCCTGGCAATGCTGTTTTTACTGACGGCGCTTTAACACAAATCGTCTAATTCCCTTCCGGTTTCACCGGGTCATACTTAGGGCTTGGCGGCCAGTAAAATTTGTCTACCGGGTCAGGATGTGTCGGGTCAAACGGCGGTGTATCTATCAGGAATTTGGCTATGCTTAATTTATCATCCTTTATTCCCTGCACCATTATCTTAGCAAGTTCATAAGCGCCATAAGGCTGGAAGTGGGTATTATCAATAGCCCCGGTGGTAGGGTTTTGCTCAAATACCTTTTTAGTGCCCTCTTCGCCAATGGTCTGGAACAATTTACTGCTAATGGCTGTAAGGTCTATAAGCGGCACGTTTTCCTGTTTAGCCACCTGGCGGGCGGCATCGGGGTAATCGCCGTGTGTATTGTTCATGGTGCCATCGGCATTAAAGGAACGGCGCGCCGTAGGGGTTACAATAACAAGCGTACCGCCGCGTTTTTTAACCTCGGTGGCAAAAGTGTGCAAACGCTCGCTGTATGATTTATAAGCGCCGTCATTAGGGCCTTTTTCCTTTTCATCGTTATGGCCAAATTCAACAAAAACAAAATCGCCGGCCTTCATTACACTCAGTATTTTAGCCAGTCGCCTGTCGCCGATAAAGCTGCCCAGCGAGTAACCCGACTCTGCCTGGTTGCATACAGCCACACCCGGTTTAAAATACATCGGTATGATCTGTCCCCATGAAGCCCAGGGCTCGGCATCCTGGTTCACTACTGTGGAGTTTCCCGCAAGGTAAACGGTTACCTGGTCGTCCACCTTTTTAATTTCTACCGCATCCACGGCCGTTTGCAGGTCAAACTCCAGCGTCAGCTTTTCATCCCAATCGTATTTGGGCAATTCACGCGGTTTTAACCTCATCTGCGTGGTGGCATCTATATTACGGTCTTTAATACTTACAACAAATGATCTGGTGGTGAACTTACCGGGTTCTGTTTTTGCGTTTTCCAGCATCAGCCTGCGCGATTCGGCCTTAACCGTTGTAAGGCTGGGGCCTTTGGCATCGCCCAGGGTAAGCGTAACCAGGTAGTTGCCCTCGGGCACTTTGGCCGAGAAGTAAAAAGGTTTATCGCTGGTAACAAAGTCTGCTTTTAACAGGTCCTTGCCGCCGCGGTCTACCGCTGTTGGCGTGGTGCCGAAATCAAAACCATACCCAGCCTCTTTTGAATAAACTGCTGATGGCGGTACTTTGGTATAACCAGCTGCAGCCTTACCGGTGCCAAAATCAAACTTATAGGCGGTTTTTACTTCCTGGGCATATAAGGCATTGCTTAATACCAGGGCAATGGCAGTAAGCTTAAGTAGTTTCTGATAATTCATTTCCTGCGATTTATAATTGGTTAAACTAAAGTAAACAATGGTGTAATTACCCGCATCATGCACTGTCATGTTTTAAGTGTAATATTTTTGATAGGAGCATCCCGGCATTATGTCTTTAACCAACTTGTTATTCCATTATTTTTTATCTGTTAACACTGTTTATTGCTGATGCAAAGCCAGTTGGCTTATGGCAATAATGTAAATGACTAATGTAATTGAGCTTTTGTACGTATTTTATGATTGCTGTTAAATATCTAAATTGCAAAAGATCAATTATATCAAAATGAAATATAAATTATGCCTGTTAACCGGCTTAATGCTTACTATAATTGCTGGTGTTAACGCTCAAAATGCTAAACATACCTTTGCGCTTAGCGATTCGGCGTTTGTGCTTGATGGCAAGCCTTTCCAGATGATAAGCGGGGAGATGCATTACCCCCGTGTACCGGCCGAAGCCTGGCGCGCACGCATGAAGATGGCCAAAGCCATGGGGCTTAATACTATTGGCACCTATGTGTTCTGGAACTTGCATGAGCCTCAAAAAGGAAAGTTTGATTTTAGCGGCAATAACGATATAGCCGGGTTTGTAAGAACCGCCCGGGAAGAAGGCCTTTGGGTAATACTAAGGCCAAGCCCCTACGTTTGTGCCGAATGGGAATTTGGCGGCTATCCCTATTGGCTGCAGAAAGAAAAAGGGCTTATAGTGCGCAGCAAGGAAGCGCAATATCTTAAAGAATATGAAACCTATATTAAAGAGGTGGGCAGGCAGCTGGCGCCGCTGCAAATTAACCATGGCGGTAATATCCTGATGGTACAGATAGAAAATGAGTACGGATCATACGGGAGCGATAAGGAGTACCTGGCTATAAACCAGCGATTGTTTAAGGAAGCCGGTTTTGATGGCCTGCTTTACACTTGCGACCCTGCTGCCGATGTAGGTAAGGGCCACCTGGATGGTTTGCTGCCTGCGGCTAATGGTATTGACAACCCAGCCCGGGTAAAAAAGCTGATCAATGATAACCATGGGGGCAAAGGGCCATATTATGTTGCCGAGTGGTACCCGGCCTGGTTTGACTGGTGGGGCACCAAGCACCATACGGTACCTGCCGAAAATTATACCGCCAAACTGGATGGCGTGCTGGCAGCAGGCATATCCATCAATATGTATATGTTTCATGGCGGCACAACGCGCGGGTTTATGAATGGCGCAAACTACAATGACCGCTCCCCATATGAACCGCAGATCAGCAGCTATGACTATGATGCCCCGCTGGATGAAGCCGGCAATGCCACGCCCAAATTTATGGCCTTCCGTGAGGTGATTGCAAAACATTTACCCAAGGATACACATCTGCCGCCTGTGCCTGCCGCCAAACCAGCCATGCAGCTGCCTGCCATTAAAGTTTCGCAAACGGCAAGCTTGCTTAACAACCTGCCAATGCCAAAAATTAATGCAACGCCGCTAACCTTAGAAGACCTGGGGCAGGATTATGGCTACGTATTATACCGCACTACTATTACCGGCGGCAACACAGGGCTGTTGAAAGTAAAAGAACTGCGGGATTTTGCCGTGATAATGATCAACGGCCAAACCATAGGCACATTAGACAGGCGCTTAAAACAGGATAGTTTAAACATAACCCTACCCGGCGGACAAGTTACCCTGGATATTTTGGTGGAAAACATGGGCCGTATAAATTTTGGCAAATACCTTTTGCAAAATAAGAAAGGCATCACCGAAAAGGTGTTATTCAACGGCAATGAACTGAACGGATGGAAAATTTACAGTTTGCCGTTTGCCGGTACGCAAGGCATTAAATATCAAGCATCTAAAGGGGAAAATAATGCCCCTTTTATTAAAAAGGCGGTATTTAACTTAAGCAAGGTAGCCGATACTTACCTTGATATGCGCAAATGGGGCAAAGGCGTTGTTTGGATAAACGGCCATAACTTAGGCAGATACTGGAGCATTGGCCCGCAGCAAACACTTTATGTGCCGGCCGAGTGGCTTAAAAAAGGGACTAATGAGATAGTTGTGCTGGAATTATTGAAAGATAATGATACGCTCATCAGCAGCGAAACCCCTATACTTGATCAACTGCAAAAAGCAGGCTGATAATTGTTGGGGGTTACAATCTCTTAGTGGAAGCCAGCGCTTACTGGCCCCAGCCGGTGCAGGTAATCTCCTGTTTATATATAACTCAGCCACCAGTCTCTGCGGTTTTGCTTAACCTTCATAAACCAGCGGCAGGGAAAGTACAAGATCACCACAAGGGTTATCCATATCAGGTAAACAACCGGCAGGCTAAACCCGTATGGGCTGGGTATACCCGGCCCGCCCGACTGTAATTGCTTTATAGTAATGCCGCTTGATAACGCGGCTATAATTTGTGAATAATGCACCAGGTAAACATGCAGGACATAATAGAACATAGGCACACGGCCAAACACCGTAAAAATGCGGGTTACCGCATTATTTGCATATTCCAATGATCCCAGCGAAGTAACAGAGATACTTAAGGTAATTAGTAAATAAGCAAGTGACGGCGGGTATTTTTGCACCCTTATAACCGCCAGAATATCCTTCCACCAAACCGACTGCTGTTGCCAGGGGAATGGATCGCCGTAGATATTAAAACCGCGCAGGATAAGGAACAGCACGAGTGAACTGATACCAATCCGGATAAATATGGCCCTTCGTTTATCGGGCGTTTGCTTAAATAGCGTACCGAAAGCATAACCTGCAGCCATTACGCCCACCCAGGGAACCAATGGGTACATCAAAAATATAGACTCATAACTGTTAAACTGATAAAAGCCCGGCTCATGCAAAAACATCCAGAAAAATTTATAGTGCCCCCAGGTGTCCGATCTTACATAATCAAATGCATTATGACCAAATATCAGTATCAACCCAAACAGGCCAACATATAGCGGTTTAAAATAAACCAGCACTGACATTATGACCATGCTCCAGCCGATAGCCCATATTACCTGCGCGAATATATTATGCAATGCCCCGGTAACCTGCCAGCCAAAGCCAATAACCGTCAACTCCAGAAATATGAGCCAAAGCCCCCGGCTTAGCAAAAATAACGAGGCCTCTTTTTTAGTCTTCTTTTTTGATAAAGACAGATATGCGCTAACGCCAGACAGGAATATAAATGTAGGCGCGCATAAATGCGTGATCCAGCGGGTCATAAACATTATAACCGATGTTTTAGTCAGATCAAGCGGGTCGAACGGCGAATTAGAGTAAAAATCCCGCACGTGATCAAGGCACATGATCACCATGATAATGCCACGCAGAATATCGATAGAATGAATACGCGAGCTTTGCTGAGGTAAGGCGGCTTCCATAATTGATTGAAAATTAACAAATAGGATTGAAATGTGCAATAGCGCATACGGCTAACAAAGGTTGTCAATTTCAATATGATGCAACGTAAACACCCGCAGATTGATTGAAGCAGACATAAATACCATAACTTTGTATTATAATTGCGTACTTATTACACTAAGTGGCAAAACTTCGTTTTAACTAAAATGGTTACTATTGCGCATTTATAATGGGACAGATAAAAAAAATAGGCGTTTTTACATCAGGGGGCGATGCGCCGGGGATGAATGCCGCTATAAGGGCGGTGGTGCGGAGCGCTTTATACTATAATATATGGGTAGCCGGCATACGCCGCGGTTACGAAGGGATGATAAGCGGGGATATTATTGATATGGACCGTAAATCGGTAGCCAATATCATTCAGCGGGGCGGTACAATTCTTAAAACCGCCCGTAGCGATCAGTTCCGTACCCGCGAAGGCCGTAAAAAAGCTTATGAGCAGTTAAAAGCTAACCAAATTGACGCGCTTATCGCTATTGGCGGCGATGGTACTTTTACCGGCGCCCGGATATTTGGCGAGGAGTATGATGTACCTGTTATGGGCCTGCCGGGCACTATTGATAATGATTTGCAAGGCACAGATTTTACCATTGGCTATGATACCGCCATAAATACGGTAGTTGATGCGGTAGATAAGATACGGGATACGGCCGAATCGCACGATCGCCTGTTTATTGTAGAGGTAATGGGGCGTGATTGCGGATTGATAGCCCTGCGCACGGGAATTGCGGCAGGCGCCGAAGCCATCCTTATCCCTGAAAGCAAAACAGACCTGAATGCTTTGTATGAGCGGTTAGAAAAGGGCCGTAAAGATAAATCATCAAAAATTGTGATGGTAGCTGAAAGCGGCGAAGCAGGCGATGCCCTGGAGATTGGCCGGCAGATAAGGGAGCGTTATCCGCAATACGATACCCGCATATCCATACTGGGGCATATACAGCGCGGCGGCCGCCCAAGCTGTATGGACCGTGTGCTGGCCAGCCGCATAGGGGTAGCCGCTGTAGAGGCATTGATAGAAGGCCGCAAGGCGGAAATGGTAGGCATTGTAAGCAATGCCATAGCTTATACCCCTTTTGAAAATGCCGTTAAACACAACCTTGATATTAATGAGAATTTTTTAAAGATAGTGGAGATATTGTCTTTGTAGGTAATGGTAAATGGGTTATGTTTCATAGATAATATAATTGCAAAACCCATTGAATGAAATTATTTGATATATCTATCGGAACAAATTCATTTGCACCGTAATAATAATATACTTACTTTTGCAGCCCCGCAGCATACTCCGGGGATAATGTTGAATACATAAAAAATAAAAATGGCAACTAAGATCAGACTGCAAAGACACGGTAAAAAAGGCAAACCGTTTTATTACATCGTAGTAGCGGATGCCCGCGCACCAAGAGATGGCCGCTTTATCGAGCGTTTAGGGTCATACGACCCGAATACTAACCCGGCTACCATCGATATTAATTTTGACAAAACACTGGAATGGGTAAACAATGGCGCACAGCCAACCGATACCTGCCGTGCCATGTTATCATACAAAGGCATCTTATACAAAAAGCACCTTCAGGGCGGCTTAAAGAAAGGCGCATTGACCGAAGAGCAGGTGGAAGAAAAATTTACCGCCTGGTTAGATAACAAGGAAGGTAAGATAACCGGAAAAAAAGATAATTTATCTACTGCTAAGGAAGATGCAAGAAAAGCTGCCTTAGCCGCTGAAGCTAAAAAGAAGGAAGAACGGGCAGCAGCGATAGCCGCTAAAAACACTCCGCCTGCTGAAGAAGTAACCGAAGCTGAAGAACCAACAGCTGCGGAACCAGCAACTGATAGCGCTGAATAATTTAAGAATATATATTATTTAAATAGCCCCGGTTTTGGGGCTATTTTTGTTTATTACACAATAAAAATTACTGAGCAGGGGGTCAATGTGAGCCTGTTTAACTATGGTGTGCAGGCCAATCATGCTTGTACTTTGATAAGCTCAGGATGACAGTGGGAAATGAATTTTACCGAACATTTTAAGGTTGCCACTATCGGCAAAACCAAAGGCCTTAAAGGCGAAATGCAATTATATGTAGATTTTGACGGGCTGGAGAATATTAAATTTAAAGCCCTGTTTATTGACATTGCCGGTAAACTGGTACCTTATTTTGTATCGTCCTATAAACCGTCGTTTAAAAATACAGCGTATATATATTTGGAAGATGTTGATACTATAGAAAAGGCTGACCTGCTGCTTAAAAAGGATGTTTACCTGCCCATAAAATTAAAGCCTAAAAAGAAGGACGAAGACTTTACCCTGTTTGACCTGAAGGGCTTTATGGCAACTGATGTAGACGAAGGTGAACTTGGTTTAATTATGGAAGTACATCAATATCCGCAACAGATTATAGCTGCCTGTGATTATAAGGGCACCGAAATACTATTCCCACTGAATGAAAATACCATTAAAGGTATCGATGTGGTAAAAAACATCGTAACAGTTGATTTGCCGGTGGGCCTGCTGGATGTTTATTTATAAAAGCAGGACATTTAAAACAAAGAAGGCCTGAAGTGATTATTCCGGGCCTTCTTTGAAAATATAAACGCCAAGCATATTACTGGCTAACAGGGTTACTTGGATGGCTGATGGTACCATTGGTAAACAGCGTAGGCGTTACCTTTTTAGGGTCGCCCTGGTAAACCCAAACCATATTGCCTATATACTTGCGGAAAGCATCACTTACCTGTGCAGGTGTTAGCTTTTGTACCTTTTCTACAAGGTTGTTAGTACGTTTCCAGTCATTAAACAATAGTTCGTTGCTGGCTAAGGCGCTGGCTTGTGCGCTGTTGGTTTCGTTACGGTAATAAAAACTGGTAAGGTAAGTGGCCTTCATATTTTTAACTTCATCTTCAGTAAAGCCGCCTTTCTTGGTTTTATCTACCAGTTTATCAAACACGGCAATGTATTTATCCGGCTGGGTTGTGCTTACATTAATTTTAGCAACCGATGTAGCCCCCACTGCAAAACGCGTTTGCGGCGCATAAGATAAGCCGTTATTAGTACGTACATCTAAAAAATGGCGGTCATAAAAAATGCTCATAGCTATGTTAAAGGCATCAAAGTCAGATTCGCCGGGTTGAGGGCCGCTGGTTACCCCTTCTATATAATTTGTAGCCAAATCGCGCGTATCGGTTGAGAAAGTATTTTTATATACTCTGAAAAACGATTTTTTAAGCGTGAACGGCGCGCCTTGTTTAACATTTGCCAGCATTGCCTTTACTTTGTTCTCAATGTCGGCTTTAGGTAAATCGGCAACTATTACCATGTATATACGCGATTTAGTAAAGATGCCTGCATAATAAGCCTTAACATCGGCTGCAGTTAAGGGGGTTACAGACTCTGCCGTACCCAATGGATTAACTGCATAGTCGCGGCCTTCAAAAGCTACCTTGTTGGCCATATTATCAATGGCAGCATCAGGCTGCGCATCCGAGGCTTTGATACGCGTTAATGCATTTTGTTTAATGCGGGCAAACTCGGTCTCATCAAATTTAGGCATTGTCATTGCTTCGGTATACAAAGGCCATACGTTCTCAAAATCACTTTTTATGCAATTCATCCTAAAAACTGCGTAATCTTTGCCGGCGCCACCTGCAATTTGGGCCCCCAGTTTATCCAGCTGGTTTTTAAAACTGTTCTTATCCTGCTTCATGGTACCGCATTCGGTAAGGCCGGTCATTGCCAGGGCCTCAATACCTGCCCTGGCTGCCGGGTAATTTTGCACACCGCCCTTAATAATGGTTTGTATCTCTACAATATCATTGCCGCTTGGCTGCACAATTACTTTAACACCGCTTACGGTCATTTCATAAGGCTGCTGCTGCGCCCTGGCTGCCCTGATATTAAATAGCAATGCTGTTAATAACAGCATGAATATGAGTTTCTTCATTTTTTTGATCAGTTAAAGGTTATTTGGCAACAAAAAACGAAGCCACATTGTATTGCTTGCTCACTTCGGGTTTAAGGATAATGCCGGATATCATTGGCTTGCCGGCGATATATTTATCTATGTAACGCTTGATATCGGCCCGGGTAATTTTTTTATAATTATCGGCCAGGTCTGTATCATAGGCAAATGAAGTACTGCACCAGGCTTCGCTTAGCTGGCTGTTAAGCGACGAAGGCTTTTCTTTGGCACGGCTTTGCGCACGCACCAAATTAGCTATAGCATCGTTTAACTGCTCGTCGGTATAATAATCAGGGCTGCTCCACATGGCTATCTGATTATGCACCTCGTCAAAGCATTCTTTAAGCTTGTCCGGGTTAGGCACAACGTTCATATCTATCTCGCCTGTATAATGGGTTGTACCATAGCTAACACCGGCGCTATTGGCTAACCTTTTATCAATGAGCGCCTGGCGAAACTTAGATGAGTTTAGCGCAAGTATCCTGTCAAATACATCTGCTGCCAGGGTAGCTGCCGAGTCGGCTGCATAACCAGGCCCCTGCCAGGCAAATTCCATGGTTGGCGCCTGCGCAATGGATGATTCCTTTACAAAAGCCACGCTTTTTTTAACCGGTTCAAAGGGCGGGATGGGATACTTTTCGTGCGGGTTGAAACCGCTGCTTTCCCAACTGCCAAAAATCGACTCGGCCAGTTTAAATGCGGCCTCATGCTTTACATCGCCGCAAATAGTTAATAGGCTGTTGTTGGGGAAGTAATACTTGTTTTTGATGATCATCATTTTTTCGGGGGTGGCCGTATTAATGATCTCATGTATGCCTATAGGGTTTTTCCGCGTAATCTGATCGCCCCACAGGTATTTACTTGCTTCGTACGCTAATAAAAACCCCGGGCTGCTTTCCGCACGCTGAAACTCGCCATCAACAACCGGGCGTTCCTTGGCCATATCCTCGGTACGGTAAATGGGGTAACGGATGCAGGAATTAAGAAAATTAAGGCCACCCTTAAGGCTGTCTTTGTTGAAGGTGAAAAAATAGTTTACGCGTTCAACGTCGGTGGTACCGTTCCAGATGGCCCCCAGTTCCTGGGTACGGTGCAGCAGCAGTTCCTGAGTAGGGAAATCTTTATTTGCTTTAAAAAACATGTGCTCAAACAAGTGTGAAAGGCCGCTGTATTCCGGGCCTTCGGTATAAGCGCCATTTTTTACGGCAATTTCAATGGTTGCCAGCGGAACTTTGGCATTTTCAATTACTACCACTTCCAATCCGTTGGGCAGCTTTTTCCAAAAGTAACCGGGTGGCAATTTGGGCTGCTGTGCATGGAGGGATAATGTGGTAAACAGCGCCGCCATTAGCAGCAAACCTGATTTTACAAGGTGTCGGGTCATAAAATGATTAGTTTGGTTATTTTGTCGACACTAAGATATTGGTTATTTGTGCCAATTGACAATACAACTAAATCATTTTTATAATTACATAAATAAATCATGCTTTATATATAAAATATATATCCCTACTTTTATATCATTAATTCATAAACGTATGAAAACTAAGTTATTGTTTATGGCGCTGCTGGCCGTATGTTTATCCGTATCGGCACAGCAAAATGAAAAGAAAGTTAAGCTCACTGCCCAATCGCAGCTGGATTATACTGTTGCAAGCGACGGGAAGACCAAAGATGGGCTATACTATATTAAGAACCTGACCAATGACGCATTATGGGTACAGGGCCATTATAAAAACGATGTGCGCAGCGGAACATGGTACTTTTTTAACGGAAAATCGCAGCTGACTATGCGTTATAATTATGATCAGCACAAACTGTTGTTTATAGACAGTTCGGCCCTGAAAAATGTTGCTGTGCATGTTTTAAGCGATGATGCCACTATAGCAAAAAATGCGTCGGCCCCATTGCCCTTATGCCCTATTGATTATTATGTATCGTTATTAGGTAGCGAGATATATGCCAATTACAATGATCCGGCTTATGAAGATTTAACTGCTGAGATTACTGCACACATTGATGAAAAAGGCAAGGCTACCTACACGCTTGCTTATCTGTACAAAAAAAGCAAAAGCCTCGAGAAAGCTATTGAACTTACTGTTCCTTTTCCAATAGAATGGGTGCCAAGTAAATACCATGATAAAACCATCCCGTCAGAATTTACGGTTTATGCTAACATCCGGTCAAATGACAGTACCAGCGGCGCTGCAAGGTTTAGGTGGGATAATTAGCATAGATCAAGATAAATTTTTAGGGCTAATGATGGCTGTATCCTTTACAGGTACCGTTCCTTTATAATTTGCAGATGGTGCAATTCATGCCCGGCCATAATGTAGGCAAGCGCCCTTACAGATATAGTATAATTATTGGCCGTTCCCGTAAGTATGGCCTGCTCTTCACTCAATGATTTAAGCAAATATAAATTAGCGCTCCGCACCATTTTAAATTCTTCAGCCAGGTGTGTTAATAACCTGTTCTCAAACCCGGCGTTTGCTACGTAGCTGTTCTCATCAAACCCCGGCATATTGTTTTGATCCTGGCGTGAAAAGCACAACAGGCGGAACGCAAATATCCTTTCGGCATCTATCATATGGCCTAAAAGCTGTTTAATAGTCCATTTGTTTTCGGCATAGGCATAGTCTGCTTTTCCGGGCGGCAGGGTATTAAAAAAGGCAAATGTACTGTCCCTCAATCCGCTAAGCAGTTCAATAACATTATTTGTACCGGCCAGGTCAATATAGGTTTTATAAAAAGGCGCATATTCGCCGGGTTGCGGTTTATCTATCATTGGCCCATGTTTTTTAATATGATACGGAAGCTGGTGCCACGCCCTATTTCAGAGTCGCGTACAAATATTTGTCCGTTATGGTAGTTCTCAATTATTCTTTTTGTTAATGACAAGCCAAGGCCCCATCCCCTTTTACGGGTAGTATACCCGGGCTGAAACACAGTTGTAAATTTTGAGCGCGGTATCCCTTTACCAGTATCGGTAACATCTATGTATACAAGCTTTTTTGTTTTATTGCCTGATATTTCCACGGTAATCTTTCCGGGGCCTTCAATAGCATTTACCGCATTTTTTAAAAGGTTCTCTATTACCCAGTCAAAAAGAGGGATATTTAAACCGGCAATTATATTTCTGTCGCCTGTTACGTCAAAGCTGATCTTGTTGGTAACACGTACGCTGAAATAATCAACAAAATCCTTTATTGCATCATAAACAACGTATGGCTCCAGCTGGGGTTTTGACCCTATCTTTGAAAAGCGGTCGGCAACTATTTCCAGCCGCTGCACATCATTTTCCATTTCCAGTATCAGTGTATCTTGCTCGGCGTTAAATTTTTCCTTCAATAACTCTATCCAGGCCATTAATGAGGAAATCGGCGTACCTAACTGGTGGGCGGTCTCCTTGGCCAGCCCTACCCAAACCTGGTTTTGTTCGGACCGGCGCGATGAGCTAAATACCGTATAGGCCAGCAGTAAAAATATAGCTATAACAGACAATTGCACGTAAGGAAAAAACTTTAACTGCGTAAGCAGTGGCGAGTCCTGGTAATAAACCAGCCAGTAGCCTGTGCCCGAAAGCGTTGTAGGCAGCTTTATGGGCTCGTGCTGGGCTTTCATTATGGCCAGTTCGTCTAAAAAATAGGCCGGGTCATACTGTTTGGCCTTTTTACCTTTAGGCATGGGGAGGCCAACATCCTTAATATAGGTTTTAGTAGTGTCAAGCCCCTTTACTGAAACAAATTCGCCATGCTCATCAACACAAATGGCGGGCACAACGGAGCTATCCCTTACAGCAAAAACATATTGCAAAAAATCATCATCATCAGCCGATAGCACCTGTTTAATGCTTAACGCCCAAACCTGCGCGCGTGTACGCTCGGCACGGGCAATATTGCGTACCAGGTAATTGGTATAAAACAAAGAGCCGCTAACAATTACTACCGCGAAAGCAATAAGGGAATATTTCCAGAATTTCTTTTGTTCGTAGGGGTTAAGCATTCCGATCAAAGTAAGCAAATTTTATGGAAACCGTGAAGATAGAAAGTTAGCTGTTTACCTTGCGTAATGCAATACGTTAATAGGCGGCCAACTCAAACTGCGTACGGCTAACTGCCACTGCCAACTTTTTCCCCTATCTTTGCCCCTGATATGACCGACAAAAAAGTAAGGGTACGTTTTGCGCCGAGCCCAACCGGAGGGCTGCATTTAGGCGGTGTGCGTACCGTGTTATTTAATTATCTGTTTACCCGTAAACATGGCGGCGATTTTGTTTTGCGGATAGAGGATACCGACCAGAACCGTTATGTAGAAGGAGCGGAACAATATATTTTAGATTGCCTGCAATGGTGCGGCCTTAACCCTGATGAAAGCCCGGCCATTGGCGGCAAATATGCCCCCTACCGGCAGAGTGAACGTAAACCCATTTACCGTGAATATGCAGAGAAACTGGTAATGGAAGGCCATGCCTACTACGCCTTTGATACCCCCGAAGAACTGGAGCAAATTCGTAAAGCGATACCAAATTTTCAATACGGCCACGCTTACCGTAATACTTTGCGCAATTCACTTAATTTACCGCAGCACGAGGTTGACGAATTACTTGACAGCGACACTCCGCATGTTGTCCGCATTAAAATGCCTGCTGACGAACAGGTTAGCTTTACCGATATGATACGCGGTTTTGTAAACTTTGATACTAATCAGGTTGATGACAAGGTATTGCTTAAGGCTGATGGTATGCCAACCTACCATTTGGCCGTAGTAGTTGATGACAGGTTGATGGACATTACACATGCATTTCGTGGTGAAGAATGGCTGCCGTCTGCACCGGTACACTTGCTGCTTTGGAAATATTTAGGCTGGCAGGCGGATATGCCGCAATGGGCGCATTTGCCCCTGATACTAAAACCCGACGGCCACGGTAAACTAAGCAAGCGAGATGGTGCGCGTTTAGGCTTCCCGGTATTTGCCATGAACTGGTTTGATGCAAAAACCGGCGAGCTGACCCCAGGTTTCCGTGAACTGGGTTTTTTGCCTGAAGCCTTTATTAACCTGCTTGCCATGTTAGGCTGGAATGATGGTAGCGAACATGAAATTTTTACATTGGATGAACTGATAGAAAATTTTTCTGTAGAACGGGTAAGCAAAGCCGGCGCAAAGTTTGATTTTGAAAAAGCCAAATGGTTCAATGCGGAATGGATAAAAAAGCTTGACGCAGAAAGCTTAAAGCAAAAAGTAAGGGAAGTACTGGCGGGTAAAGGTGTGATTGTAACCAACGATGGATATTTACTAACGGTAATTAACCTGGTTAAAGACCGCTGCACCTTGCTGCCTGATTTTTACCAGCAATCGGTTTACTTTTTTGAACAGCCGAAAGAATATGATCTGGTTACAGTTAAACCAAAATGGACGGATGCTAAAACAGAATTTTTTAAAGAGTTTGCCGCCAAAATTATTGAAATGCCCACCTATAATGCGGCTGAAATAGAAAGCATATTTAAAACCTTTATGGAACTAAAAGACCTTAAAACGGGCGATATAATGCTGCCCTTCCGCATTATGCTGGTAGGCGGCAAATTTGGCCCTCACGTTTTTGATATAGCAGCTTTGCTGGGCGTGGAGGAAACGGTAAGCAGAATTTATAAAGGGTTAGAAGCAGTTATCAGCCCTATTTAACCTATCACGGGAGCAAACTTCGATTTCTTAAGCCTAACCTTTCGGCGACGGTTTGTGCGTAGCTAATTATTCCATTACCGCGAGGGTTTCATCAACAGATATAGCGCCATGTGATTGGTCAAGGATACACTCGCCGTCCTTTATCAATAACAACTGCGGCGATTCATGATGTACCTGGAAT
>CAZZVY010000019.1:0-24956 GCA_964657585.1 uncultured Mucilaginibacter sp.
ATTGAAGACGCGATGGGCGAAGACGACTGGGAAGGCTGGAAATTACTGACCGAACGGTTGGGCAGCAAAGTACAGTTAGTGGGTGATGACCTGTTTGTTACCAATGTGCTGCGTTTACAGAAGGGTATTGATCTGGATATAGCCAACTCCATCCTGGTAAAAGTGAACCAGATAGGTACGCTGACCGAAACCATTGACGCGGTTAGCCTGGCACAAACACATGGTTATACCTCGGTAATGAGCCACCGCAGCGGCGAGACCGAAGATGCCACTATTGCCGATTTAGCTGTTGCACTAAACTGCGGGCAGATCAAAACCGGCTCCGCCTCCCGTTCAGACAGGATTGCCAAATACAACCAGTTATTACGTATAGAAGAAGAACTGGGTGCTAACGCCAAATTCATAGGCAAGGCGTTCAAGTATTATAAGAATAGGTAGTTGTAAGGTTAGGGCTGAAAGGCGAAAGCGAAAAGTTTTTATTTATTAAGCCGGTTGAGAATTATTTGGCTTTTTTGGATAAGCAGCCGGTGCTATCATGTCCATGTTTTTGACTGTCGCCTCTTACTGTTAAGCTAATCAAACTTGTTTTGTGCTATAAAATACTCGTGAAAGTAAAGCAACTGGTATTTAATGGAATTTGTCCAGTAGTGCCAGTCGTGCCCGCCCGGCCGTATAATAAAATCATGCGGGATAAGGTGCGACAGCAGCAAATCGTGCAGGTTCATGTTCACCTTGTAAAAAAAGTCTTGGGTGCCGCAATCAATAATAAGCGCCATCCTGCCGCCAGGCTTAAGCAGCGGCACTAAATTTACCACGGTAGTTTTTTCCCAGTTTTCCGGGTGCTCGGCTTCAGTGCCTAAAACTTCAGCCATGCGCCAGTTATCAGGAAATGGCCTGATGTCTACCCCGCCGCTGGTGCTCCCTGCAGCCCCATAAATATCCTGATGCCTGAAAGACAAGTATAGAGCCCCATGGCCGCCCATACTAAAGCCGGTAATAGCACGTCCGGTGCGGTTCTTTATAGTTTTGTAGTGGCTGTCGACCCAGTCAACCAGTTCGTTGCTCACATAGGTTTCATACCTCATTTGCGGGTTAATTGGGCTGTCTACATACCAGCTGTAAATGGCGCCATCCGGGCAAACCAGTATCATATTGTAATCATCAGCTATTTCCTTAATTACCGGCACATTCTTTACCCAATCGGCGTAAATGCTCCCGTAGCCATGCAGCAGGTAAACAACAGGCATAGCTTTCCTCTTATCATAACTATCAGGCTTAATAATTACCGCCTTTATCTTTTTATGCATGGATGCGCTGTAGGTTTCTACCGTATCAACTTTGGCTGCCTTAACTGGTAAGCGGCCAGCCAGCAGTATTAACAGAAAAGCGCCAACTTTAATTAGTTTTAACATAAACATTTATTTGGCAGCTAAAATAATGGTTATTGAAGTAACATAAGTGCCTTTTTACTTTATAACTTGCCCCGTTTACCCGGCATGCCTGGCCGTTGCTACCTCCATTGAATAATCAGCAGAAGTGGTTTCGACATGATACTTAGCAACAAAGCCGTAAAACGATACTTAATATAAACCGTTACTTTAACAAAGCAAACGGGTGGGCAAAAGCTTAAATATGCAGGGCGGGCGTTTGCTAATTCCCCATATCCGGCAATGCCTGCTGCATAGGCTGGTCTTCCTTTTCTTTTTTAAATTCAAGTTTGCCAAATTTGTAACTCAAACTGATCCCGAACGAGCGGTAAGGAACCTCGCGCACGCTTGTTTGATTAAAATTAGCCCCAAAGGTAGTGGTGGCCTGGCTAACATATTGGCTAAAGGGATTTGCGGCAGTTAACCCAATGCTTGCCTTTTTATTCATAAACTGTTTACGCATGGCAATATTATATGTGCCAAATGCAGGCCGGGTGCCTTGTATATTTTTTTGACTTGAGTTATAATTGCCGAACACCTCCACCACAAAATCTTTAGTTATATCATAGCTGGCGTTAAGGTTGGCGCGGTAGGCAAATGACCTTACTGTGCCATTGCCGGGGTTGCTGTTACTACGATCGCCCGCCTGTATATTGCTGCGGAGGGTAAGCTTACCGGTAACCGGGACAGAGCCAAACATGTTTACCCCAAGCTGGGTTTGCGAACCTATATTTGTGCGTTGGCTTAGCGACACGTTTGAATAATCTGTACCGTTAATATTTAGCACCGGATAAAATGTTGTATAACCTTGTATATCATCTGTATTGTAGCGGTACACTGCACCGGCGTAAATGTTACCGCCGTTTTGAAAGGTTTTGCTGTACCCCAGTTCATAATTATGCCCAAGTTCGGGCCTTAAGTTGGGGTTGCCTGTACTTATATTGTGTGGGTCGCTGATATTGTAGAACGGGTTCACCTCGCCGTAATCAGGGCGCTCTATACGGAAACTGTAAGTAGCTTTAACAGATTGTGTTTTATCTATTTTATGCAGTAACATAAATGACGGGGCAAAGATGTTATAGCCAGGTATGTTTGCCCCGGCAAAATCAACTGTGGTGTTGGTGCGCTCGTAACGCAAACCTGCTTTAACCTGAAGGAACTTGTTAAACAGATCGGCCGTGCTTGCCACATATGCTGCATATATATTACGGCGATAATTGAACCCGTATGATTGGTTGGCATTTAGCCCATAACCACCATTAGCCAACAAGGTATCAGCAACGGTAGTGCTGCTTAAGGTCTCAACACTTGTTTTTACACCGGTTTCTATTTCAAAGCCATCGGCAATGGGCTGGATGTAATCAATGGCTATATAACTTTCGCCTTCTTTACCCGGGTTGGTACTGGTAGTACCTGTTGGCGCCTTTCCGGTGGTTACATAATACTGTTGCTGAAAAACATCCGAATTGTTATGGTCCTGGCTTGAATTTAACTGGATGTTAAGCTCCTGCCCTTCCTTTTTAAAAGTCTTTTTGTATTCTACACCCATATCAACGGCATAATTGTGTGAGTTGCTGTAGGAGTCTCGTAAACTCATAGTATCCGATAAAAAGCTGCCGGTTAAACTATTTTTGCGCTGATCCTGGTTAGTTGTGCCACTGTTAAAGTTTGAGGAACGGTTGTAGCTAATACTTGCGGTCAGCTCATCCTTTTTAGTAATTGCCCAGTTTACGCTCGCCCCGGTTTGGTAGCCATTCCGTTTAAAGTTAGTACTGCCAGTTTGCAGCAGGTTAGTTAAGCCGGTATTATCGGTTGATGTACGCTGAGTTGTGGTTGTGCCGGTTGTGTTCAGCTGTTCATTGCCGCTAATATAGGTATTGATGCCCAGGTTGCCTTTACGGGCGTTAAGGTTTAGCGAGCCATTCTCTAACCGGGTGCCTGCCGATGCATTTATGCTGCCATTAAAACCTTGTACTTTGCTGCTTTTCAATACAATATTAATTATGCCGCCGGTGCCTGCTGCATCATACTTTGCACCGGGACTGGTAATTACTTCGATATTTTTGATCTGGCTGGCGGGGATGGATTGCAGGGCATCGGCCAAACTGGCCCCAAATACGGTAGATGGTTTGCCATTGATAAGGAAACGGATACTTGAGTTGCCCTGCAATTCAACATTGCCATCAATATCTACGGTTACCATTGGTACTTTTTTCAATACGTCCAACGCTACCCCGCCTTGTGCGGTCAGGTCGTTTTCGGCATTGTAAACCAGTTTATCAATTTTATTTTCTATAACAGGTGGTTGCCCTGTTACTGTTATTGTTTTTAACTGGGTTTGTGACGGCGTTAAAAAAACATTCCCTAATTGTACATTTGGTAAGGCGTCAGTTATTATTACAGGCTCAATCGTTTTGCGTTTGTAGCCTACAAAGTCCAGCGTTACCCGGTAATTACCGGCCGGTATATTACTAATGCTGTAATTGCCCCTGGCATCGGTGCTAATACCGTTAAACGGCGCAGTTGTGCCAGCTTTATAAATACTGATGGTAGCGAAGTCTACAGGCGCTTTAGTAAGGGAATCGCTCACTTTGCCGCTTATACGGCCTTTATATTTCGGTACAGCCTGCCCGTACAAAAAATTAACATAAACAACAGTAATTATTAGCGCAAAAGCGTACCTCATAAATTTAAAACTATTATACATACAGCAAATATGCCCTCTAATATTGTGTAAAATTGGTATAAGCAACTACAGTTATAGTTGTTATCTATAAAAAAGGTTACCCGCTGGTGTACTTTTAGCAAACAATAAATGCTTTCAAGCACCTTCGTCGCTTTTTTTTGCTGCTTGGCAACTATAAATTTTATTCATTAAAGGGATTTCGTCGCAAAACCTGCCTTTATAAGTGCCGGTTTATTATTTTGCTTAAGTTTTACAACCCTGATAAGATGAAATTAAAATTACACGGCGTTGCCTTGTTTATATCGTTATTATTAATTGTTAACCAGGCAAGGGCGCAGCAGAACCTGATCAGCGGTAAAATAAAATCGTCCGACAACCAACAGCCGCTTCATGGGGTTAACATAGGTATTGATGGAAAAGGTATTGGCACTGCTACCAACCGTAACGGCGAGTTTGTATTGCTGGTACCCGCAGCCAACATAAAGGATAGCCTTAAAATATCCTACATCGGTTACCAGACCAAACGCCTGGCCATAGCAGATATGCAGGCAGGGATACCGGTTAACATCAGCCTTGAAAAAACTACCGTAGCGTTAAAGGAAGTTGGCGTAGAGTACCACAACCCGTTAAAGGTAATTGAAAAAGCCATAGCCCGCATCCCTGTAAATTATATCGACCACCCGCATGTTACGCGCGGCTTTTACAGAATGTTTACTGCCAAAGGTACCGACCCTTTAGAATTATCTGAGGCGGTTTTTGACATCTATAATTTTGGCTATTCAGATAAAAGGGCCGACCTGTTTAAGCTGATAAAAGCCCGGGACGAAAAGAACCAGCGCGATTTCCACTCGCTTGAACTGGGGCAAAAACCCAATAACATCTTTAATTATGATGTGGTAAACCACTTGATGAGCAGCGGTTTTTTAAGCGAGAACGGTATGAAAAAGCACAAGTTTGAATATGCCGGTATGGTTGATGTTAGGGGGTATCCCGCTTACGAAATTGACTTTAAGGAAGTAACCGGGGCTAAGGACGAATCATTCCGTGGTAAATTTTATGTTGATGCCAAAAGCTACGCCTTTATTTACTTTGACTATGGTTTAAGCCCTGTTGGTTTAGAGGAAGTTAAGCTGGGTAATTTTGTGCAGCGGGTTTTAACGGGCGTTGCCGGCATAACAGTTGAAATGCAGCATGACCGGACCAGGGTAGGTTATCAGAAAGTGGCTGATAAATGGGTACTGTCGGACGTAGTGGGCGACGATGCCCTCGCCATTAAAAGCGACGAATTTAACTACGATTACGTGGCCGATGTAAAGTTCAATTACCAGGTAACAGCAGTGGATACCACGCAAACTGCCTCGTTTGATACTAAAATGGACCGGCATGCCAACATTAACGATCATAACAGCAATGATGGCGAAGAATACTGGAAAAACTATAACATCTTACTGGCCGATTACAATACCGAAGATGTGTTTAAGCAGATACAGGCCATAAACGGCCAAACCAAACTTAAAGATAAGTTTGAAGAAAAATTGAACAAAATGCCTAAAGACAGTTTGCAGCGCATAGAAGCCTTGCTAAACTTTTATCATGACAACGGTCAGTTCAACGGTACGGCCTTAATAAAAGACAAGGGCAAGATATTACTAAGCAAAAGTTACGGCTATGCCGATAAACAGGCCAAAACACCAGCTAATGAACATACTGTTTATAACATAGGCGGGGCGGCACAAACCTTTACTTCAGTAATTATCAACCAACTGGCTGCAGAGGGAAAGCTGGATGTGCATGCACCGCTTAAAAGATACATGCCTTATTACAAAAATGACAGCGTTACCACCGGGCAATTACTTGCGCACCAAGCAGGCATACCCGATTTTTTAACTAATGAAGATTACAAAACGCAGGTGATGACGAAACCTTTTACGCTCAAAGATATGGTAATTAATTTTTGCAGCGATTCGCTTAGCTTTCCGCCCGGCACAGGCGTTGAATACAGCAACTCCAACTTTGTGGTACTGGCCTTGCTGGCGCAGGATGTAAGCGGCAAGCCATTTAACACGCTGTTGCAGGAGCGCATATTTACACCACTGCAAATGACCGATACATACTTTGGCGCCTACAGGGGGACGGATAACCGCCTGGCTACAGGTGATGCTGGAAGTACACCCGCAATGTCCCCTTACGATGCAGCTAACTTGGCTGGTACGGGTGGTATTTTTTCTTCGGCTGCGGATATGCTCAAGTATCATAACGCCTTGCTGGCCAACCAACTGTTAGCTAAAGAAAATAAGGAAGAAATGCTGAAACCACGGGTTGAGTACCAGGCCAGTAATACCTGGTTCTCTTACGGCTGGATGACTGATAAGAATGGTTTTGAAGCTTCAAAAAAACATGTGATAACTTATCACCCGGGCAGCGAGGGGGGCTTTTCTACCATGTTTGCAAGACAGGAAGATTCAGATAACTGCATCATCCTGCTTAGTAATGCGAGCGCTTTCCCGCAGTATGATATAACGGACCTGATATTTACTATACTGAATTGATTCAGAAACCGTAAAGTTGGCGGCGCTTAAATTGTCTGGCTACTCTAAGCACAACCTATATTTTACTTAAACTGACAACGGCTTCTTTGAAAAAACTGTTTGTAAAGAACCCGCTGAAGGGAGTATTTTGTTGCAGGCTTGTACCTAACAAATTTATTACTTAGTGTAGTGTAATGCAGCTAAAATTTATTTGACATTACCCGCAATAACATTAGCTTTGCCCTACTAAAAAATACCTACATGAGTGTACTTGTAAACAAAAATTCAAAAGTTATCGTTCAGGGTTTTACCGGTAAGGAAGGTACTTACCATGCCGAGCAAATGATTGCTTATGGTACACAGGTAGTTGGCGGGGTAACGCCGGGTAAGGGCGGGCAAATGCACCTGGAACGCCCGGTGTTTAACACTGTTAAAGATGCTGTTGATAAAACAGGTGCCGATGTGTCAATTATCTTTGTCCCTCCTCCGTTTGGCGCAGATGCAATTATGGAAGCTGCCGAAGCAGGCATTAAAGTTATTGTTTGTATCACCGAAGGTATCCCAACCCGGGATATGATTGAGGTTAAAGAATATCTGGTTGGTAAGGATTGCCGCCTTATTGGCCCCAATTGCCCGGGCATTATCACTGCCGACGAAGCCAAAATTGGCATTATGCCGGGATTTATCTTTAAAAAAGGCAATGTTGGGGTAGTATCAAAATCAGGCACGCTGACCTATGAAACTGTTGATCAGGTAGTGAAAGCAGGTTTAGGCATTACCACTGCCATTGGTATTGGCGGCGACCCTATTATAGGGACCCCAACCAAGGTAGCGGTTGAGTTACTGATGAACGACCCTGAAACGCACGGCATTATTATGATTGGCGAGATTGGCGGCGGCATGGAAGCTGAAGCTGCCCGCTGGATCAAAGAGCACGGCACCAAACCCGTTGTTGGTTTTATAGCCGGGCAAACTGCCCCCGCCGGCCGCAAAATGGGCCATGCAGGCGCCATTGTAGGCGGCGCCGACGACACTGCTGCCGCTAAAATGAAGATAATGGCAGAATGCGGTATCCGCGTGGTACAGTCGCCAGCTGATATAGGCGCCGCCATGGCCGAGGAATTAGCCAAAATAGGCTGAAGGTAGTTGCATATAGCAGCCAGTATTGCAGGCAACACCTTAGGGGACCCTGTTGTTTAACTAAAGTGTTTGCGCCCGACGGCTTTTATACATACGGCATACTTTAGCCAATTTTGATGTATTTACTGCCGCATATGGCGCAGGGGTACAAGCTGCTTGCCTAAGCAGTGGCTTAAAGTTAGCAGGAACAAAGTTATTACCTGCCTTCTTTTAAGAATAGCTCCTTCTTTAAAAACATGCCGGTAAAACTTTCTTTTATTTTACACAAACCTTCAGGTGTGCCGCTGTACAATATTTTACCGCCGCCTGTACCGCCTTCGGGGCCAAGGTCTATTACATGGTCAACCACCTTAATTACATCCAGGTTATGTTCAATTACAAGCACAGTATTACCCTTGTCTACAAGCTGGTTCAATACGCCTAACAGCACATTTATATCCTCAAAATGCAAACCAGTGGTAGGTTCGTCTAATATATAAAAGGTATTGCCCGTGTCTTTTTTCGATAATTCGGTAGCCAGTTTTACGCGTTGTGCTTCGCCGCCCGACAAGGTGGTTGATGCCTGCCCTAAACGGATATAGCCTAAACCGACATCAAACATCGTTTTTACCTTGCGGTAAATGGAAGGTATATGTTCAAAAAAGGCGGTAGCATCTTCAATACTTAAATCAAGCACGTCGCTGATGGATTTGCCGCGGTAACGTACCTCCAGCGTTTCGCGGTTATAGCGCCTGCCCCCGCATTCCTCGCAAGGGACAGATACATCTGGCAAAAAATTCATCTCGATCACTTTCATGCCTGCGCCCTGGCAGGTTTCGCAGCGGCCGCCCTTTACGTTAAAGCTAAAGCGGCCGGGTTTGTAGCCCCGTATCTTGGATTCAGGCAACGCCACAAACAAGTTCCGTATATCGGAGAAAACACCGGTATAAGTAGCCGGGTTTGAGCGCGGCGTACGGCCAATCGGCGTCTGGTCTATCTCTATTACCTTGTCAATATGGTCAAGCCCTTCAATTTTTTCAAAAGGTAGCGGGGCCTTTTTTGCCCGGAAAAAATGATGGTTTAGCACCGGGTATAACGTCTCGGTGATCAGGCTTGACTTACCGCTGCCCGATACACCGGTTACACCAATCAGTTTACCTAAGGGGAAATCAACACTTACTTTTTTAAGGTTGTGGCCTGTGGCCTTCTTAAGTGATAACACTTTGCCATTGCCTTCGCGGCGTTTCACCGGAACGGCAATTTGCCTTTCTCCGTTCAGGTATGAGGTGGTTAGCGTATGTTCGGCCATCAGCTCGGCGGGGGTGCCTTCGGCAACCACTTCGCCGCCGTGTACGCCGGCTGCCGGGCCCATATCTATTACATGGTCGGCCTCCAGTATCATGTCCTTGTCATGCTCCACTACTAACACGGTATTGCCCAGGTCGCGCAGGTTTTTCAGGGCTTTTATCAGCCTGTCGTTATCCCGCTGGTGCAGGCCAATGCTTGGCTCATCCAGGATATACATCACGTTCATCAGCTGCGAACCGATCTGTGTAGCTAAACGGATACGCTGCGCTTCGCCCCCCGATAATGTACGGGTAGTACGGTCTAAGGTTAAATAACTTAAACCCACATCCAATAAAAACACAATACGTGCGCGTATCTCTTTTAATATCTCCCTGCCAATGGTATGCTGTCTTTCGCTCAACCTGCCCTCTAAACCGTTAAACCACTCATGCAACTTGCTGATGTCCATACAGGCCAGCTCAAAGATATTTTTACCATCTATCTTAAAGTTAAGCGACTCCTTTTTAAGCCGAGCGCCATCGCATACCGGGCAGGTTTTCAGTACGCGATAGTTTTCCATGTCGTCCATCCCTTCGTCGCTACGGCGTTCCTGCTGTTCTTCCAGCATACGGATGATACCGTCAAAGGTGATCTGATAATTCTGTACGTTCCACTTGTTATATTCAACGGCAACGGTTATCATTTCCTGGCTGCCGTTCAGTATGATGTCCAGGATTTCCTTCGATAGTTTTTCGATCGGGGTAGCTAAGGCAAAATCATATTTTTTAGCCAGCGCCTTTAGTACCTGAAATATCCAGGTGTCACGATATTCGCCTATTGGGGCTAACCCGCCATTCATTATACTTAACTTTGGGTTCGGAATAACCGACTCCTGGTCCACCTCGAAGATATAACCCAGGCCGCCGCATTTTTCGCAGGCGCCATACGGCGAGTTGAACGAGAAGGTATTTGGCTGCGGCTCATCATACGATATGCCCGACACCGGATCCATCAGGTACTTGCTGTAATAGGATACGTTGTTGTCCCTATCGGCAATACGGATAATCCCCTTCGCCGTTTTTAACGCCGCCTGTACCGAAGTATATAAACGCTTACTGTCCGCGGCCAGTACGGTCAGCCGGTCTACCACTATATCAATATCATGTATCTTGTAGCGGTCAACCTGCATTTTTGGGGTAATGTCTTCTATCTTGCCGTCTACCCAAACCTTCAGGTAACCCTGTTTGCGTATCTGCTCAAACAGTTCGCGGTAGTGGCCCTTGCGGCCTTTCACCACCGGGGCCAAAATGTTTACCGGCTGGCCTTCAAACTTCTCCAGCAAGGCCCGCATAATCTGGTCCTCGCTCATGCGTTCCATTTTCTCGCCGGTCACGTAGCTGTAGGCATCTCCCGCACGGGCAAAAAGCAGGCGCATAAAGTCATATATCTCGGTAATGGTACCTACGGTAGACCGCGGGTTTTTGCTGGTAGTTTTTTGCTCAATAGCTATAACCGGGCTCAGGCCCGATACCTTATCCACATCGGGCCGCTCCATGCCGCCCATAAACTGGCGCGAATAGGCCGAAAACGTTTCCATATAACGGCGCTGCCCCTCGGCGTAAATGGTATCAAACGCCAGCGACGATTTCCCGCTGCCGCTTAACCCGGTTATAACCACCAGCTTATTGCGCGGAAAAGAAACATCGATATTTTTTAAATTATGTACCCGGGCGCCAAAAACTTCAACTTCGCTTTGCTCGCCCAGGTCAATGGTATTTGTACTCATATTAAATTAGTAAATGAGGGGGTCGTGAACGGTGAGTGAAAGGGTGATGGGCCCGTCATTCACTAATCGCTCCTGCATAAAATATGCTTTATATACCTCGCTCATTATTTTAGCAAAGATAACAAATGCAGCGGCATTGCGGTTTGATGTTGATGGCAAAGCTTAAAACCTTTTCTGTACAGGTGCATTATTATTAAAATATCGTTTATGAAAAAGGAAGAACAGGACGAGATATATAAAGAGTTTAAAGATGCGGTTAATATGACCGCGGCCCAGCTGGATAAATGGCTTAAAACTGATGAATCCAAAGCAGTGGGCTGGGATAGCGGCGACGGGGAATCCATTGGCCATAAATCCGGCGAACACATTATTAAGCTGCTTGGTAAGCAAAAAGATGAATTAACCGGACCCGATTACAAGCACATGCAAAAGGTTAACGGTTATATAAAAAGACATATGGCACAGCGGCCGGAGCATCCTGAAAATTCAAACTGGGATTACTCGCTGAAAAACTGGGGGCACAATTATTTAAAAAAATAACTTGTGGGCTATATGCACCAATTATGTGGTCGGCAAACGGCAGTGTCATATCCAGCAACAGCGCCTGATTTTTACAATGATTTGAACAGCAACATTTTTGCTGTTTATTTGTTAATTTGATTTTATTTGCCAGAAACAACGATATATGGATAGATCCGTACGAGTGCTGACTACTGAGGAATTGGTTGATGTACTTGCTTTTGCTAACGACGCTACCGCTATACACATTGGCGAGGATGCCGTTATACAGTTTGCTAATAAGGCCATGCTGGCCATATGGGACAAGGGGGAAGGCGTAATAGGCAAATCGCTGGAGGAGGCCCTGCCCGAACTGCGCGGGCAGCCGTTTATTGAGATGTTTGCCCGGGTTTGGCGCGAAGGCATCACCATTAAAGGCACGGAAGCCCGGGCCGACCTGGTGGTGAACGGCTCTCTGCAAACCTTTTATTTCGACCATGAATACCGCGCCATGCTTGACGCTGAAGGCAAAACCTACTGCATTTTGCACATGGCGCGCGATGTTACCCAGTTAGTTATAAGCCGTAACAAAGAGCAGAACCTGCTGGAAGAATTAACAGCCGTTAATGAGGAACTGCTGGCCTCAAACGAAGAGATCAACTCATCTAATGAAGAGCTGCTGGAATCTAAACGACAGCTGATGACCCTGTATGACGACCTGGCCGAAACGGATAACCGTTTTAGGGCCATGGTGCGGCAGGCCCCGGTAGGCATGTGCATTATAAGCGCCGGCGACCTGTTTGTGCTGGAAGTGAATGACGCCTACCTGGAACTGGTAGGTAAACCGCGTGAGCTTTTACAGGGGCATACCATTTGGGAAGCGGTGCCTGAGGCAGCCGAGGCCTATGCGCCGGTTATGGCTCATGTAATTAATACCGCCACCCGGTTTACCGCTAAGGAGCATGAGTTAATGCTGGTACGCAACGGCATACCAGAACATGTTTTTGTTGATTTTGTATATGAACCTTTGATTAATGACCTTGGCGTACATGCCGTAATGGTACTGGGTATTGATGTTACCGACAAGGTGATGGCGCGGCGCAATATTGAAGAGGTTGAAGAACGCATAAGGCTGGCGGTAGAAGCCAGTGAAATAGCCCCTTTTGATTTGGCTTATCAGGAACAGCGCCTGAAAACAAACGACAGGTTTTACCATATTTTTGGATTTGATACGGCGGTTAGCTGGGCCGAAATTACTGAACGGGTACACCCTGATGATACGCTTGTACGCGATAATGCCCACCAGCTGGCCCTGGCTACCGGTAAACTGAGTTATGAGGCAAGGATAATTTATCCTGATAAAAGCGTGCACTGGATAAGGGTACACGGCATATATAAATTTGATAATACCGGGCAGCCCGTCCGTGTATTGGGTACCGTACTTGACATTACCGATTTTAAGCGCCTGGAGCAACAAAAAGACGATTTTATAAGTATTGCCAGCCACGAGCTTAAAACGCCATTAACAACCTTAAAGGCATCATTGCAGTTGCTGGAAAAACTTAAGGAAGATACTGCATCGCCGATGCTGCCAAAACTTATAGACCAATCTGTAAGGAGCGTGCAAAAGGTAACTACCCTTGTTGATGAATTGCTTAATGTAAGTAAAACCAAAATATCTTACCTGCAGCTCAATAAAACTTCCTTCAACATAGCTAAATTGGTTGATGATTGCTGCACCCATGTAAGGGTGACCGGCAAATATACCTTAACCTTTATTGGCGACAGGGAATTAAGCGCTATAGCAGATGAACACGCTATTGACCAGGTTATGGTTAACCTTATAAACAACGCTGTGAAGTATGCCCCTGAATCATACGAAATTATTATCAAGGCAGAACAGGCGCCAGGCGCCATAAAGGTTTCTGTTACCGATAAGGGCCCCGGTATTGCCGCCGATAAAATACCCCATTTGTTTGACCGGTATTACCAGGCGCAAGCCTCCGGCTTTAATAATTCAGGCCTTGGTTTGGGCTTGTTCATCAGCGCCGAAATCATCAAAAAACATGGTGGCCAGATAGGCGTACACAGCGAAGTTGAAAAGGGAAGTACTTTCTGGTTTACTATACCTGTGTAACTACAACCCAATAATCAGTATTAATAAACTGATAAGAAAGAAGTCGTTTTTGTTAATATAGTTAGAAATATTTTATTATTGCTTAATTATATCTTTAATTGATTAATTGTTATACATTTGATTATTGCCAGCCGTTGTTAATAATTCCTTTTAGCCCTTACAGCTTTAAATCGAACTGCTGATGCGTACCTAACCTAAACGGCTATCCTTTTGGTATGTAGGCATTCGGCTCATATCTATTATAAATCATATTATTTACTATTATGTCTGGAATTAATAAAGTCATCTTAGTCGGCCATTTAGGCAAAGAACCTGATCTAAGATACCTGGCAGATGATGTAGCAGTGTTAAGTTTTCCGCTGGCAACGTCAGATATTATTATAAAAAACGGTATCAGGACGGAGCAGACCGAATGGCATAACATTATTATGTGGCGCAGCATGGCCGAGGCGGCTCATAAAGTGCTGCGGAAAAACAAACTTATTTATGTTGAAGGCAAAGTGCGTACCCGCAGCTTTGAAGATAAAGACGGCATAAAAAAGTATACCACTGAGATTATTACCGATTATTTTACATTGCTTGGCCGCAACAGCGATTTTGAAGAGGAAGCTGTTTACCATGCCGATGAACCGATTAAAAGGAAGCGCCTATAGATAATATTTACACGCTTAAAACCATGTTGCGCAAAAAGATTTTGTTAATTGATGATGATCTGGACCTTCAGGACATTATGATTGACTGCCTCGGAGAGCAGGACTTTGAATTGTATAACGCTGTTGATGGCAATGCAACGGGGCTGATCTATAGCATCCACCCTGATCTGATACTGATGGATGTATGGCTGCCGGGCAAAAAAGGGAGCACCTGCTGCCTGGAGCTCAAAAACGACCCGGTTACCCGTGCCATACCGGTAGTGCTGCTTTCGGCAGTGAACGAACTGGAAAAAATAGCCCGGCAATGCCGGGCAGATGCGTGCATAAATAAACCGTTTGATATTATGCATCTGCAACAGGTTGTTAAGGGTTTGTTAGGTATATAGCAAACCATAATGCAGCCTTTAGTTTATTGCCGATATAATTTAAGGTAAGCGTTATTTTTTATCTATACTGTATTTGCCCGGGCCAATAAACAACAAGCCGGCAAACATAACGGCATCTTCAATGGCATGCGATGCGCCTTGCCAGCCACCGCCTTTGTTAAAAACTGATAACGCAGCTATTAACAGGTTAAAAAATAAAAGCAGGCAAACCGGACGAAAAGCCAGCCCGATAACCACCAGGAAACCACCAAAGGTTTCAACCAATGCAGCTATCAGCCCCCATATCACCGGTAAAAAGGTAATGCCTATTACACTTGTGGCGGCGCCTACGCCATGCCATGTTTTGGGGCCGCCCATTAATTTAGGGAAACCGTGATAAATAAACATAATGCCCAGCCCAATACGTATAACAAGTACCCCAAAGTTACGGTAATTGCCCAGCTTGCTTAAAATTGCCATATTTTTTTATTTAACTATCAGGCTATAACATTAAAAACAAATAGTTTCATCTTGGATTTTATATGAATCATTTATTTTTATTTTCATTCCGCCGTTGCTTAACCTTTAACTTAACAGTACGATGCAGCCACCCCGTTTTCTGATACGGTAAGCTGCAGGTGTTTGCCAAAAATAATGGCATGGTTATCAACAATATGCCCTGCCGGGAAATCAAAGCAAACGGGGTAGTCAAACTCCTTCACCAAGTTCATTACCATCTCTGGCACCGTAAAACCAAAGGGAATATCATTGTCCTTCAATTCTGTAAATGCGCCTGCAATTAACCCTGCCAGGCGGTTAAGTTTACCGGCGCGTTTTAGGGTATGCAGCATACGGTCTACCGAATATAGGTATTCGCCCACATCCTCCAAGAACAGTATCTTGCCGGTATAATCCATATCAGATACCGAGCCAAGCAAATTAATAAGCAGGCTTAAATTTCCGCCGATAACTTGTGCCCTCACCTCGCCCGTCCGGTTTAAAGCATTTGAGTCAAACCGGTAATTTATATCCTTGCCGAACAAGGCTTTTTTTAAGGTTTGCAGCGATGCTGGCGAACCACTGGGCATATTGACCGGCATTTGCCCGTGAATGGTTGGCAGGCCATAATTGGTATGCAGGTGACTATGTAAAACAGTAATATCGCTAAAGCCAACTAACCATTTTGGATGTGTCGCCATCCGGCTGAAATCAACAGCATCAATAATACGGATGGTGCCATAGCCGCCGCGGGCGGCAATTATTGCCTTAATGCTGTCATCATTAACAAACTGCTGCAACTCCGCAGCACGTACCTGATCATCGCCGGCAAACTGGTGATAGGCCAACCTCATGGTTTCACCCTGTACCACCTCCAATCCCCACGCCTGCAGCAAGCTTACTGCATCGTCCATTGGGTGCGGCAGCTTTTTTGCAGGACAGGTAATAGCTATTTTATCGCCTTTTTTAAGATATGGGATCATGTTTTTTAGCGCAAATTACGGGAAGTCTGAATTTTTGAAACAGAGAAACAGAGCAGCCGTTATATATTTATACCGTGAAACTGAATAACTGATATATTCCCAAATATAGGGTTCAAAATTAAAATAGTGCAAACCATCGTTCATTTGTCATTCCCTCTTTCTAACCTCCTGTTTTCCCGACTTGCGGACTAAAACGTATCTTTGCCGGATGATGTCGCAGATAGACCATTTCAAAAGATATACCGTTACTTCAGCGTTGCCTTATGCCAACGGGCCTTTACATATCGGGCACCTGGCAGGCGCTTATATCCCGGCTGATATTTTTGTGCGTTACCTGCGCCTTAAAAAAAAGGATGTGGTTTTTATCTGCGGATCGGACGAGCATGGCGCGGCCATTACCATTAAAGCCAAAAAAGAAGGCACTACGCCACAGGCCATTATTGATAAATACCACACCCAGATCAAAGATAGCTTTGCGCAATTTGGGATAGCGTTTGATATCTACCACCGCACATCGTCGCCCATCCATCATGATCTGTCGCAGGAATTTTTTTTAAATCTGTATGAAAAAGGCGAGTTTGTAGAAAAATACTCCGAACAATATTTTGACGAGGACTATCAGCAGTTTTTAGCCGACCGTTATATTACCGGCACCTGCCCTAACTGCGCCAATCCCAATGCCTACGGCGACCAGTGCGAGCGTTGCGGCACATCGCTAAATCCAACTGATCTTATCAACCCTATATCTACCTTAAGCGGTAAATTGCCGGTGTTAAGGCCAACCAAGCACTGGTATTTGCCGCTGGATAAATACCAGCCCTGGCTGGAAAGCTGGATAGATACCAAAGAGGGCGACTGGAAAGTGAACGTATTCGGGCAATGTAAATCATGGCTTAAATCGGGCCTGCAGCCGCGTTCCATGACCCGCGACCTGGACTGGGGTATTGACGTACCCCTGGAAGAAGCCAAAGGTAAAAAGCTGTACGTTTGGATGGATGCGCCGATAGGTTACATATCTGCCACCAAACAATGGGCGCTGGATAATGGGAAAAACTGGCAGCTATACTGGAAAAAGCAAGCCGACGATGCTGATGATACCTGCCTGCTGCACTTTATCGGCAAGGATAATATCGTATTCCATTGTATAATATTCCCTGCCATATTACATGCGCACGGCCAATATGTATTGCCTCAAAACGTGCCGGCCAATGAGTTTTTAAACCTGGAGGGCGACAAGCTGTCCACCTCCCGCAACCATGCCGTTTGGCTGCACGAATATTTGGAAGAGTTCCCCGGCAAACAGGATGAACTGCGTTATGTATTAACCTCCATATTGCCCGAAACCAGCGACAGCGAATTTACCTGGAAGGATTACCAGGCCCGCGTAAATAATGAGCTGGTAGCCATATTAGGCAACTTTGTGAACCGGGTAATGATACTGATGCACAAATTTTTTGATGGTAGAGTACAAGGTGGCGCAAGACTGACCGATACTAACCTGAACACTGAAATTGGTAACCTGTACGATGAAATGGGCCGTAGCCTGGATGCTTACAAATTTCGCCAGGGTTTACAAGCCGTAATGGATATGGCCCGTTTAGGTAACCGTTATCTTACCGAAAATGAACCCTGGAAAAGCATTAAAACCAATGAAGCCGGCGCACGTGATGTTTTGCATAATTGCCTGGCGTTAATTGTACACATTGCCGCAGGGTTGCAGCCATTTTTACCAGTCACTTCTAAAAAGATTTTGGCCATGCTTAACTGGTCTGAAGCCTATGTTGATTTTAATGAGGAAGCTGTTTTTGCGGATGGTCACCAGTTAAATCCTGCGATCTTGTTATTTGAAAAGGTAGAGGATGAAGCTGTAGAACGGCAAATAGCCAAACTTGCCGCTACGAAACAAGCCATTGCTGATGAACAACCTGCTGTTAAAATTGTACCCGTGAAGGAAGCCATTAATTATGAAAGCTTTGCCGCTATGGATATTCGCGTAGGGACGATATTAACCGCCGAAAAGGTTGCCAAAACTAAAAAGCTAATGAAGCTAACCATTGATACCGGCATCGATCAGCGCACAGTGGTATCAGGAATTGCAGAGCATTTTGAACCCGAAGGCATTATAGGGCAGCAGGTAAGCATTTTGGTTAACCTGGAACCACGCGAAATAAAAGGCATTACATCCCAGGGAATGATACTGATGGCCGAAAATGCCGAAGGCAGGCTTTCCTTTATCTCACCCGGCGAAAGTATGCCTAATGGCGCAGTGATAAGATAAATTTGCAGATGTGCAGGGGCATGAGTATGACGTTTTAGCATCACGGCAAATAACCCCGGAGGCGGGTTTTTCGTACATATTAACTGCGCTGTAAATAGTAGCCCATCTTAGCAGCCAATCAAACTGCTGCATTATAAGCGGGCAGCTCTGCTATAAAATTATATTGCTGGCTGATAAAGTCAATAGTACAATAGAAGTGCTGTAACCCGTTTGTAACTGCCAGCAAGGGTACCTTATGCACCATATTATAGCGGGCTACCTGGTCAAACACGGTTTGTGTTATGCCTACCGACGGCGCCTTGCACTCTACCAGCAAAACCTTTTCCCCCCTTTTATCACGTACCAAGATATCTGTACGGCGCGCCATGCCGTTAAGTTTATGACCACCCTCTAACCCGATCAGCAATTTGGGGTACCCTTTTTTGATCAGATACTGAACAAAGTGCTGCCGCACCCATTCTTCGGGCGTAATTATAATGGTCTTTTTACGTAACTCATCAAACAAACTGTATTGCCCGTTGTGTTCGGTTATCTTGAAAGGGTATGGCGGTAAGTTAAGCGGCTGCAGCAAGTCCATCGCTGATAAAAGTATAAAAATATACTTAGCGTGAGTTCGGGTTAAGCATTTTTGTCAAATTATATCGCCTATTTGACCTTTGTTACAGCTGCTGCAAATTGCAGGGACAGTATTTTCCCTGAAGCAGGGAAAATACGTATACAAGATCGATCTGAACCCTTATCCCGAACTCAAGTTAATTAGCGTTCATTAAACTGCAAAGCTGCCATAAAAATATTTCGCCGGTTGCGTAAGGCTTTTAAAGCTATCGCCTTTAGATTGGTTAGGGTGGGGCTTTTTATTTTTTGTATTTTGCGTGCCTGAAATGACGGCGCCCGAAATTTTAAAAGACCTGAAGAACCGCAAGTATAAGCCATTGTACCTGCTGCATGGCGAGGAGCCTTACTTTATTGACCAGGTAAGCAATTACATTGAGCACCAGTTATTGCCTGAAGCTGAAAAGGGCTTTAATCAAACGGTAATTTACGGCAAGGACACTGATATTATGACCGTTTTGAACGCCGCTAAACGCTACCCAATGATGGCCGACTATCAGGTAGTACTGGTAAAGGAAGCGCAGGATATGAAGTGGGGCCGCGAAGATGATGATAAAAAGGTAATCAACCCATTTTTAAACTATCTGGAAAACCCGTTGCCCAGCACCATACTGGTGTTTTGTTATAAACATGGCAAATTTGACAAGCGCAAAAAAACTTTTAAGGCCATTGATAAAAATGGTTTAGTGTTTGAATCAGCGCCGTTAAATGAGAACAGGTTAACAGGCTGGATAGAAGGCTATGTGCAGGAAAAGCAGTACCGTTTAAGCGGGCAGGCATCGGCAATGCTGGCCGAGTATTTAGGTAACGACCTTTCAAAGATTGCCAACGAACTGGACAAGCTGATGCTGAACATTGAAAAGGGCCAGGAGATTACCCTTAAAAATATACAGGAAAACATTGGCATAAGTAAGGAATACAATGTATTTGAACTGCAAAGGGCCCTGGCCCGCAAAGATGTTTTTAAGGTAAACCAGATCATCAATTACTTTGAAGCAAACCCTAAAGCCAGCCCAATGCCGCTGATGCTTGGAAACCTGAACCTGTATTTTACAAAGATTTTGGGTTATCATTATTTAAAGGACAAAACGCAGCAAAACGCAGCCCGCGAGTTAGGGGTAAACCCTTATTTTGTGAAAGAGTATGAGCAAGCGGCGCACAGTTTTAATCGGGGCAAAACGATGGCTATTATCAGCCACCTGCGCGAGTACGACCTGAAAGGCAAAGGTGTAGGATCAAGCGCAGCGCCCGGCGAACTGATGAAAGAGCTGATGTTTAAGATACTTCACTAACAGGGCTTAAAGCGTAAAGCCAAAAGCTTTGGCTTACACATTAGCTCTCACCGCTTTAAGCCTTAAGCTTTTCGCTTGTTATCTGATAATAGTAATGGCGCCTGAACGGGTGTATTCTTTTTTACGGTAAAGATCATAACTGCTGAATACCCAGTAATAGGTGCCGGTTGGTTCGGGTTTGCCGTTCATGTAACCAGTCCAGCGGTTAAGTATCTGGGTGGTTTCAAATACCTGCTGCCCGTACCGGTTAAATATCTTCAGGTAGTTCATTTTAACTACCCCCTTAATCTCAGGCGTAAACAGATCATTTATACCATCGCCATTGGGGGTAAAAGTATTGCCTGCAATCAGGTCCGGCTCGGGCGGGGCATTTATCAATACATGTACCGGGTGTATAACAGCACACCCGGCTTCATTTACCGCTTTAATATAAAACGTGCCGCTTACACCTACAGCCTGGTAATCTGTTAGGGGCTTTGTTGCTCCCGTATCCAGGTAATAAGTAAAACTGGCGCCTGTAAGCGGCGGATGGGTGTTGGCCAGGTTAATCACATTCGGGAAGGTGACCGGTTGCGGGTCGGTAACGGTAAAATAGGGAGGCGGAAATACCAACACATTAATACTCGCAATATTACCGGCGCATCCGTATTGGTTTGTTGCGCGGTAATAGTAGGTACCGCTGCTGGTAATATTGCTGATATTGGCAGCGGGAATAGTGGCATCAGCATCAGTGAAAAAATTGTAGGTTATATTGCTGTTGTCAGCCGTGTTAACAGTTGCAGTTATATTAACCGGCGGGCAGCCCTTAATAGTTTGCGGCTGTACCTGCGGCAAATCGCTCACCACTACATCAACCGGCTGCACTTCTATGCATTGCGCTATCAGGCTGGTAGCCGTAACATAATAAGTGCCCGTTTTGGCTACGGCCATAGGGTTGGCAACGGGCATGGCAAGGGCCGCATCGCTGTAATATTTAAAGATCACCCCGGCATCTGTACTGGTTACGGCCCGGGTAATATCAACAGTGGCAGGGGCACAAACAGCCGCCGGCGCTTTGTAAGCAATATTGGCCCCATTATATAGGGTTACATTGATAGGGGCTATATCGGTACACCCATAGGCGTTGCTGCCCCTGATATAATAGGTACCGCTTTGCACCACAAGTTTAGGGTCTGATAAAAAATTCTGTCCGTCCGGATCGGTATAATATTGAAATGTTTGCCCCGGGCTGCTGCCGGCGGTTACAGATGCCTGCGTAAGGTCCACCCCGGTTGAGGTACAGCCGGTTATGTTGGGCAACACCTGTAGGTTGTACACCTCGTTAATTTTGTTTACCGTAGTGGTAAAAACATTTTCGCAGCCCAAGCCCTCGTAAGGGACAATATGAAGCTTATAAAGCGTGCCGTCAGGCGGCGGCGGCGATATTTTTAAGGTAGGCGTAGTGCTAAGCACCGTCCCGGAAGTATCTGTCCAGGTGTATTGCTGGAAGCCTGCCGGAGCAGTTAACGTAACAGTATTTATGCCGGTGCAATAACCGTTGCCTGTAATTGCCGAAGCGCAATTTTCGTTAAAGTCAACATAGGCATAACCAAAGTGGCCGCCCTGGCTGCAATCGCGCGTTATAAATTCAAGTTGAACTCGCTGGCCCTTGCGCCCGGATAATTTTATAGTCAATGGCGACCACGGCTTATAATAAATATCAGTGCCTACATTTGATTTTTGAAAACCTTCCAAGCCTGCAGAGGCAGTAAATGAAAATGATCCGCATTGCTGATCCAGCGGATTATCTAAATTAGTTACATTAGCTATAAATTGAGGTTGAGCGGCAAAAGGATGGTTTGACGGGTTTTCAAATACCACAGCATAATAATAAATCAGTGTATAATCATCATCAGGAACGGTAAAAATATAGGTCATACGTTCACACTGGGCCCCGCCTTTCCCCCCTACTGCAGCATTTCCTAATTGGACTGAATATTTACTGCCGTTAGGGCTGTTTATTGGAAAGTGCCCATAAGGGTCCAAAGCCTGCGGCGATGAATTTTGGACCACTGTATGCCTGCCTGGTACAGGGGCGCCGGCAACCCAATCAACCGGCAGGGTACCGCTATAGTCTAATATACCCGTATAACATTGCCAGCCGGTCAGGTCGCCTTTTTCAAAGCCGATATTATCCGGGCATGATTGTGCTTTTGCACCGGCAACAGTTGCCAGTAGCCAGATCAGCGCTAAAAAGATGGGGCGTTTACGCATGATGGATGGTGCGACAGGGCATCAGCACTTCAAATGTAAATGTAAATAATAATTAATAATAGCCTATGTTTTTAACGTTTTTTGCTTATTCTGCAACATTGTTAATGCTTTGGCGGCACGCACTTTACGGGTATCTTCCTGTTTGGCCGAGCCTACCCAGTCGCAGTACCCTTGTTTATAAGAATTGGTAAGGTTTGCAAAAAAAGCCGCAGCTTCAGCGTCAGTATCCATTAGCGCCTGCAGCTCTGCAGGGATACCTTTAATATGTTCTCCTTTTTTTAACATGAGTGTAAATGTAACAGTTCAATTTTAACTTGCTTTTAATTGCCAGTTGTGTATAAACCAGCTCATAGGAACTACCCGGTATAAGCAAAAACCAATCCACTGAAAATATATTAAAAGTGTTATAGCGGCGAAGTAAGTAATAACGGATGCTCCGCCTTTACAATAACTTCCGGCAGCCTCAGCCAGGGTATAATTTTCCCCGTAATTTAAAGCCCCCGCACATATTCAACAGGTTCAGAATGGCAGCCATTGTTTTGTTACGCTTCCACCGTTCCGGCAATTTCTTCTAACAAAGCCACGGCGGTATCAATATCCGGCACCTGCTCAATGCTCAGGCGCAGCGAATTTTTTACCTCTTTCAGGTTTGTGCGCCGGTGGTTGTACTGTACAAAGCCAAGCACATTTTTAAAGGCGTCCGATTCAAAATAAGCCGACTGCTGATTTGCAATAAAATAGCCACGCAGCACGTTTTTTTTCAGCGTGATTTTTTCAAAGCCTATAGCTTTACCCAGCCATTGCAGGCGCATGGTATTCAACAGGTCGTTCACCTGCGGGGGGATGGGGCCAAAACGGTCATGCAACTGCTGCTGGAAGGCACTTAACTGTGCTTCATTTTCCAATTTGGAAAGTTCGGTATACAGGTTATAGCGTTCACCAATGTTGGTTACATATTCATCCGGTATCAGTATTTCCAGGTCGGTATCTATCTGTGTAAAGCTGATGAACGGCCGTGGTTTATCATCCGGGAAAACATCCTTAAACTCATCATCTTTTAACTCCTGTATGGCTTCGTCCAGTATCTTGTGGTACATCTCAAAGCCAATTTCGGCAATAAAGCCGCTTTGCTCGGCACCCAGCAGGTTACCGCTGCCGCGGATGTCCAGGTCGCGCATGGCTACATTAAAGCCGCTGCCCAGATCGCTGAACTCCTCAATGGCGCTCAGTCGCTTCCGGGCTTCAGATGTTAAGGTTGATAAGGGCGGGCTCAGCAAATAACAGTAGGCCTTTTTATTGCTTCGCCCCACACGTCCACGCATCTGGTGCAGATCGCTTAAACCAAACATGTGGGCGTAGTTGATGATGATGGTATTGGCATTGGGAATATCCAGCCCGGCCTCGATAATAGTGGTGGCTACCAGTACATCATACTCGTTACTTACAAATTTAAGCATCACATCTTCCAGGGCATCACCCTCCAACTGGCCGTGGGCTATGCCTATGCGGGCCTTTGGCACCAGTTTATGGATCATGGCGCCCAACTGCGGCAGATCGGCCACACGGTTGTGGATAAAAAAAACCTGTCCCTGGCGGTCCAGCTCAAACTCAATGGCTTCCTTTATCAGCTTATCGTTAAACACGTGCAGCTCTGTCACTACCGGCTGGCGGTTAGGCGGCGGGGTGGATATAATAGATAAATCCCTTGCACCCATCAGCGAAAAATGCAACGTACGCGGTATGGGCGTAGCGGTAAGCGTAAGCGTATCTACATTGGCGCGCATTTGTTTCAGCTTTTCCTTGGTAGCTACGCCAAATTTTTGCTCCTCGTCAATAATCATCAGGCCCAGATCCTTAAACTTTACATCCTTGCTCACCAGGCGGTGGGTACCTATGATAATATCTATTTTTCCCTCTTTCAGCTTCTCCAACGTTTCCTTGATCTGCCTGGTGGTTTTAAAGCGGTTCACATAATCAATATTCACCGGGAAGCCTCTAAGGCGGTCGGTAAATGTTTTATGGTGCTGCGCCGCTAATATAGTGGTGGGCACCAGCACTGCTACCTGCTTGCTATCGGCCACGGCTTTAAATGCCGCGCGGATGGCTACCTCGGTTTTCCCAAAACCCACGTCGCCGCAAATCAGGCGGTCCATCGGGTGCGGCGATTCCATATCCTTTTTAAAATCGGCGGTAGCTTTTTCCTGGTCGGGCGTGTCCTCATAAATAAAGGAAGCTTCCAGCTCGGTTTGCAGATAGCTGTCGGGCGAGAAGGCCGTGCCGTTTTGCGCCTTGCGCAGGGCATAAAGCCGTATCAGGTCGCGGGCTATGTCCTTAACTTTTTTTTTTGTGGTCTTTTTTAGCCGCTCCCAGGTATCGGTGCCCAGCTTGTTCATCTTAGGCACGGTACCTTCCTTACCGCTATATTTGGAAATACGGTTCAGCGAGTTGATGTTCACATACAGCAGGTCGTTATCGGCATATACCAGGCGTATCATCTCCTGCATTTTACCGCTTACCTCTACCTTTTCCAGGCCGGCGTATTTACCAATGCCGT
>CAZZVY010000020.1:0-24165 GCA_964657585.1 uncultured Mucilaginibacter sp.
CGATCTGGAGCGCTATTGCTGGTTTCACCGGCTGTTTTTTCGGTCGCTGCTACCGCATCGCCAGCGGTGATAGAACAAACCACCGCGCCAATAGGCAATACATCGCCTTCTTTAGCTACTGTTTTTAATATACCTGCTTGCTCGGCGGTTAATTCAAAGGTCGCTTTATCCGATTCCAGTTCGGCAATGGCTTCGTCCATTGCTATTTGGTCTCCATCCTTTTTTAACCAGCGCGCAAGTGTTACTTCAGTTATGGATTCGCCTACAGCCGGAACCTTAATGTCTAATGCAACTTTTGCGTCGGCAGCCCGTGTTTTAGGCGGGGCTATGGCCGCTACTTCCTGGGCAGCAGCGGCAACCGGTTTAGCAGAAGGCGCTGCTGCAGGGATACTGCTGTTGCTATCAAATGTACCTGTACCTTCGTCAATCTTAGCAACGGCAGCGCCAATGGCCAGTGTATCTCCTTCAGCAGCTAAGGTTGTCAGCGTACCGGCTTTTTCGGCAGTCAGTTCAAAAGTAGCCTTGTCTGATTCAAGTTCGGCAATTACTTCATCCATGGCTACCATGTCGCCAGTCTTTTTTTTCCAGCTCGATAGGGTAACTTCGGTAATAGATTCGCCAACGGCCGGAACTTTGATCTCTAAACTCATAAAAGTGAATAGTTATTAATGAATGGTATTTAGTTACCAATAAATTGTGAGTGGTGAATTACCGGTGGTAAATTAACAAGTGTAAATAATTTAATCCTATTATACTCACCATTATCCATTCATTGCCCACTATTCATCACTCACTAAATTAGTCTGCCACAACTTTAGCCATTTTGGCTGCGGTTGCGTTTATCTTATCCTTTGTTTCTTCAGCTATCGGCGCTTCAAACGCCTTGCTTATGATATATATCTGCTGCGAAGTATGCTGTTTAGCGTAACCGGTAGCAGTGCTTGCGCTTTCTTTGCGGGATATCACGTCCAGCTTAAGGTCGCTTTTGCGGAATTTACGCAGCATATACGGCCAGGCGCCCATATTTTCGGGTTCTTCCTGTACCCATATCATATCCCTGGCATTGCTGTACTTCGCCTTTATCTTTTGCATTTGTGCCACAGGTGTTGGGTACAACTGCTCTACCCTTACAATGGCTACATCCCTGCGTTTATCCAGTTGCTGTTTATCAAGCAATTCATAATATAACTTACCCGATACAAACAGTACCCGGCTTACTTTTTTGGTGTCGGCGTAATTATCGTCGATCACCTCCTGAAACTTGCCTTCAGTAAAATCTTTTACCGGCGATACGCAGGCCGGATGGCGCAGCAAGCTTTTTGGCGAAAAGATAACCAGCGGTTTGCGGAAACCGCGCTTTAACTGGCGGCGCAGGATATGGAAAAAGTTAGCTGGCGTAGTGCAATTGGCCACCTGTATGTTATTATCGGCGCAAAGCTCCATAAAGCGTTCTATACGAGCCGATGAATGCTCGGGGCCCTGGCCTTCAAAACCATGCGGCAGTAACAGCACCAGGCCGTTGCCGCGCTGCCATTTAGTTTCTGAACTGGCAATGTATTGGTCAACAATGATCTGGGCGCCATTCAGGAAATCGCCGAACTGCGCTTCCCATATTGTTAACGCATTGGGGTTAGCCAGCGCATAGCCATATTCAAAACCTAAAACGCCATATTCGGACAAAAGAGAATTATAGATACTAAATTTAGCTTCTGTGCCTAATGTGGAAAGCGGCGTATATTCATCTTCCGAATCTACCAGGGTCAGTACCGCATGGCGGTGCGAAAAAGTACCGCGCTTAACATCTTCGCCGCTCAGGCGTACCGGGTGGCCTTCTTTTAATAAAGTCCCGTAAGCCAGCAATTCGCCCATGGCCCAGTCAAATACCTGGGTCTCTTGCACCATTTTACGGCGTTCTTCAAACAGCTTTTCAATCTTTTTAAAGAAGTGCTTATCTTTCGGCAGTTCTGTGATCTTTTGTCCGATGGTCAGCAGGTCCTGTTCGGTTACGGCAGTGTCCTGTGTGGCAATTACCTCTTTTTCGGTGGCCAGGTGCAGCCCCTGCCAGGCCCCCAGGAACATAGGTTTCGATTCAAGGAAACGGTCTTCAGCTTTGCTTTCATCTAACTCTCCCTGTAAAACGGCACGAAAATCAGCCTCGATATTTTTAGCGGCAGCGTCATCAACAACCCCCTCGGCAATAAGCTTTTGCTTATATATTTCAAGCGGGTTGGGGTGTGCCTCAATAGCCTTATACAATACGGGCTGCGTAAATTTAGGTTCGTCTGATTCGTTGTGCCCAAACCTGCGGTAACATAAAATATCAATAAATACATCGCCGTTAAAAGTTTGGCGGTAATCCATAGCCAAATTTATCACATAAGCCAATGCTTCAGCATCATCGCCATTAACATGAAAAACCGGCGCTAATACCGTTTTGGCCACATCTGTACAGTAAGTACTGGAGCGCGCATCCTTATAGTTAGTGGTAAAGCCTATCTGGTTGTTGATAACCAGGTGAATGGTGCCACCGGTACGGTAACCGTCAAGCTTTTCCATTTGCAAAACCTCGTAAACAATGCCCTGGCCGGCAACCGAAGCATCGCCATGAATTAATATCGGCGCTATTTTGTTATAGTTGCCATTATACTTAAAATCAATTTTAGAGCGCGTTAAACCCTCCACCACCGGGTCAACCGTTTCCAGATGGGATGGATTGGGGCAGAGGCTGAGGTGTACTTTTTTACCGTTGGTTTCTATATCTGTAGAGTAGCCCAGGTGGTACTTAACGTCGCCGCCGTGAGAAGAATCTTCATCATAGTTTTTACCCTGAAACTCGGCAAATATCTCTTTGTAAGATTTCTCCATGATATTGGCAAGCACATTAAGCCTGCCGCGGTGCGCCATGCCAATGGTAAACTCCTCTATACCCAGCGCTGCGCCCTTTACAATTACCGAATTAAGCGCAGGGATCAGCGCTTCAGCCCCTTCGAGCGAGAAGCGTTTTTGCCCCAAAAACTTGGTGCCTAAAAAACTTTCAAAGCTAACCGCCTGGTTAAGCTTGCCTAATATCTGTTTCTTTTCGTCGGCGGTAAAACTTGGCGTATTGCGTTTGCTTTCCATCCGGTCCTCAAACCATTTTATTTTAATGGGGTTGCGGATGTAGCGGTATTCGGCGCCAATAGTACCGCAATAGGTATCTTCCAGCAACTGGCGTATAGCACTTAGCTTGGCCGGGCCAATCCCAACCTCTACGCCGGCGTTAAATACGGTGTCCATGTCCGCATCGCTAAGGCCAAAAGTTTCCAGTTCCTTTCCCGGAAAATACTGGCGGCGCTCGCGTACCGGATTGGTTTTAGTGAACAGGTGACCGCGCGTGCGGTAGCCATTGATCATGTTCAGCACATTTATTTCCTTCAGCACATGCTCAGGGGTTGCCCCCGCTGTCCCGGTAGCGGCAGCCAATTCAGCGCTTTTACCAAAATCAAAGCCTTCAAAAAATTTCTGCCACCCAAAATCAACAGATTCAGGGTCTTGCTGATATGCTTCGTAAAGTCCGTTGATGTAGGCTGCGTTACCGCTATTGATATAATTTAGACGATCCATGTAAAAACCCATCTGTTAAACCCTGCAAAATTAAGACATTAAACCCAAACGCTAAAAAGAATTATCGGATAATTCGTGTAATTTCCATCGGGGGCCTGTTATTAATATTGGCAGGGGTGTTATGCAACTCGTTATATATTGTATAATCAACTTGCATTTGTATCGCAAGCATAATTACCAACGCTGCATTATACGGGCTTAGTGTATTATTGTTATTAGGAAGGGCTCAATTAGTAGTCAATTTAAATACAGGGTCAATTACAAGCTGCAGCCTAAGTATGCAAGCACAGGCACAACCGCAAGGCGATTTTATGACTGATCTTTATTTGTAATTTATCAATACTTATTTCATAAACCATCCCGAATACATGAGATAATTTTGAGGCAGTTTATTCAGTAATGACCGTTGTTCATCAGTTAGCGGCTTTATTTTTTTGACGGGTGAGCCCGCATACAGATACCCGCTTTCGCAAACGGTATTCTCTAACACAACGGAGCCGGCCCCTATTATTACATATTCTTCCACCACCGCATGGTCCATTACAATTGCCCCCATCCCTATCAGTACATAATCACACACGGTGCAACCATGCACAATGGCATTGTGACCTATACTAACATTATTGCCAATGGATGTGGCTGCACGCAGGTAAGTAGCGTGTATAACCGCACCATCCTGTATGTTGGTGCAGTTACCAATACGGATATTGTTTACATCGCCGCGTATAACCGCGTTAAACCAAACAGAGCAATTGCTGCCCATTATTACATCACCTGCAATAGTGCAGTTTTCAGCTAAAAAGCAGTCTTCGCCCCAAACCGGGGCTTTATTGTTTACAGGCAGGATAAGCGGCATAGTTATGCAAAAGGCTAAGTATAAAGGTATGGGTTTATCATAAAACAACCAACCATTTGGATACTATCATAAAACCCTTCCTTTGATCCGAATAATTTATATTTTGATTAGTATAAGATGGGTATATTTTCTACTTTCGTGTTATAGATAAGCGAAAATAGCTCAGCTGGTAGAGCATCAGTTTCCCAAACTGAAGGTCGCGGGTTCGAACCCCGTTTTTCGCTCATACAATCCGGGAGTTTGTAAATATAAGAGCAGCCTTTTTGCTTGTAATTAAACCTTAACATAAGACCTCGTTACTTAATCAGTTCAGTAAAATAGTTATCAGTATAATCGGGCGCAAAATGCAGGATGTTGTCCATCCCGTCAAAATCCTGCTGCTGGTGCGTAGTGGTCAGTACCACGCAAGGCATACCTGCATTCTTGGCCGCCTCGGTGCCTTTGGGCACGTCTTCAAATACAAGGCAGTCGGCTGGGGCTATCATTAATTGTTCCGCCGCCTTTATAAAGGTTTCCGGGTCGGGCTTGCTGGTATGCACCTCATCGGCGCTCACAATAACCTTAAAATATTTGCGTATGTTCAAGTTATCAAGCACAAAGTTGATATTGAACGGAATAGACGCCGAGCCGATAGCCATAGGAATATTGGCCTGATAGGCCTGTTCTAAAAACGCGGCAAGGCCGGGCAGCAGGGCCAGGTGGGGCTGGTATTCTTTTTGATATATCTGCTCTTTTTTTAAAGATATCGCCTCCTTCTCTTCGTCGCTGAACCTGTCGGGGCCGAACATTCTTACTAGCACTTCAGGGTTTTTACCGTACATGTTTTTTTTAACCTCCTCTTCCGAGAAATTTCCGCCAAGATCATTATTAAGTATCTGGCGCCAGGCGCAGCTATGATATTCCATATCGTGTATCATAGTACCGTTCAAATCAAAAATAAAGGCTTTAGGCTGATGTGTCATAGTTCAATTTTAACATAATTAATTTACCAGGCATTGTATCGCTTACGGTAATATGCCATTGTTAGCCGTATCATCCGGTTATAAGTACGCAAGCCATGCGGCTGATTATTCGCCTTTAGGAACCTATCAAAAAATATGCCGCTTACTACGTCTGCCCCGCCCTGGTACTTGCTCCAGTAAGCGCTGTCGGCCTTAAAATCCTGTATCACCAATGCGGATATTTTTAGCCGTAAGGCCTTATGGGCAACCGTATCACGGCGGCGCAGGTAACGCATAAATTCTTCAATACCGGCATAATAGGCCGAGTATTTCAGCAACCTGTCGTTAGCGTTGATACCGGCAGCAAAGCCCGCAAAATTAGCTTCATCTTCGCGTGCCCAGCCAGTTTGGTGCCCCATCTCGTGGCAGGCCACAAAGGGTTTATCAAATACAGGCATCAGGTTGTTTAACTGCGCCTCAGCAGTAAAGGGATTGTAATAGCCGGACGTACCAATGTAGTTAAGCAGATGGCTAAATAAAGAAGGTTTAATACGGTTGCCAACAACCTTAAACTTTACAGACATGCCTGACAATGCTTTAACCGCACCCGATGCATGACTGTAGATGCTATCATTGCTTTGGTGCATAAGCCGGTCATCCAAGTTAGCGCGCAAACTATTGGCGCTATCAATAATTAACCCGGTTACCTTTACAACATCTTTTATGGTATAGGCGGTATCTGCTAAATTAAGCAATTCCGCTGCCGCTGGCCGGTAATAATTTAATCCCCAAAAAAAATAGAACCATAGCCAGGCAATTTGCAGGCAGATCAAAAACCGCAGTAACAGTTTAACGGCAGTTTTAAATTGCCTGATGAACAAAAAGCGCATGAACCTGAGCAGACCAAAGATGAAAAGCAGAATAATGGCCGTATAAAGCATGTCGCCCATGCTGAAGGGAAACAGGTTAGTTACAGGGCGGGTAATACGGCAGATAAATTGATATAAACCATTATAATAAAACCGCTCAACCCAGTTGGCCTGCTGACGAAATATTGCTGTTAACACCATCAGCAGCAATAAGCCGGTCAATATAAAAATTTGCCTTCTGAAATTATTTTGCTGTGATTGCCCCATGCCCGATAAAGATGATCAGGCCCGTTAAATATGGCCTTGCGTATTGCTAAACCTTCTTATAAATATCCGGCAGGTTGCGGCCCTGTTCTTTGTAGTCCAGGCCGTAGCCCACTACAAATTCATTCTCTATCTGGAAACCTACATATTCCAGCTCCTCTACCGATATTTCGATAGACATGGGCTTTAAAAGCAATGAACACACTTTGATAGATCTTGGGTTACGCTGATATAATTTCTCTACAAGGTAGTTCAGGGTATTGCCGGTATCAACAATATCTTCTACAATAATTATATCGCGGTTCCTTATATCAACCACCAAGTCAATATCTTCGCGTATCTTACCGCTGCTGGATGTGCCGCCGTAGTAAGAGGCCAGCTTTGTAAAGGTTACTTCGCAGGGGATGGTAATATGCTTGATCAGGTCGGCAATAAATAAAAAGCTGCCGTTAAGTACGCCAATGAATATGGGGTTGCGGCCGGCATAATCCTGGTTCAAGTGTGCGGCTATCTCAACAATACGCTTTTGTATAGCATTCTGGTCTATCAGCTTTTCAAATTCCAGGTCAGCCACCTTAATTTTCATCCGACTAATTTAAAAATTAATCGCAACAACGGGTAAAATATTGTTGTGCAGATAACATTATATTTACAGCCAGATGATAGACTACCAGGTATACATCCTGCCCAATGGTATACGGCTTATTTTTAAACATTCCGCCTCGGCAATTACCCATTGCTGCTTTATGATAAATGCCGGCGCACGTGACGAGGCTGAAGGCAAGGAAGGACTTGCGCATTTTATTGAACACCTGCTTTTTAAAGAGACGGAACGCCGCAGCACCAACCAGATACTGAACCGGCTGGAGCTTGTAGGGGCCGACCTTAACGCCTACACTACCAAAGAGTATACCTGCCTGCATGCCTCGCTGTTAAAGCAACACCTGGAACGTGCCGTAGACCTGTTTGAAGATCTTGTTTTCCACTCCACATTTCCTGAAGAGGAGTTGCAGAAAGAACGGGGTGTGATACTGGACGAAATAGCCTCGTACCTCGATCAGCCCGAGGAGGCTATACAGGACGATTTTGAAAGCATATTGTTTAAAGGGCATGCCATGGGCAGTAATATTCTCGGCACGCCCGAAACCGTTGCGGCTTTAAGCAAAAATGACATCGATAGCTTTATCCGCCATAATTATAACACCGCCGAAATGGTTTTTGGGGTTTTTGGCGATTACGATTTTAAGCAACTCATTAAACTGTTCAGCAAATACTTTGAGGTGATACCTGTTAACTACGCTAAAAAGGACAGGATAAAACCATCGCCGGTAAAGGGCGAAAATCTAACACTTAATAAGCCGATCTCTCAAACGCATTGCATCATTGGCAATAGCGCCTACGCATCCAACCATCATTATAAATACGGTTTACTGTTGTTGAATAACCTGCTGGGCGGCATGGGCATGAGCAGCCGGCTTAACCTGGAGATCAGGGAAAAACATGGCATTGCTTATACCATCGAATCTGGCTATACTTCTTTTACCGATACCGGCATTTTTAATATTTATTTTGGTACCGATACCGAAAAAGCCGACAAGGCCCTGCGGCTTACCCATAAAGAACTAAAAAAACTGCGCGATAATAAACTGGGCACCCTGCAACTGTACCAGGCTAAACAAAAGTTTACAGGACAAATTGCCTTAGCGGAGGAAAACCGGATGAGCCTGATACTTTCCATGACCAAAAGCCTGATGGATTTTAACCGGGTAGATTCGCTGCCGGAAGTATTTGATAAGATCAACGCGGTAAGCGCCGGAGACCTGATAGCGATCAGCAATGAGATATTTGATACAGCGGCTTTATCTACCCTGATATTTGAGCCCGGGCAACAGCAATATTCAGGCTAAAGCGATTAATGAGACAGCCAGTTTGTTAGCTATGTAAAAAGCCGTATTTTTGCTGGGATGAAATTACCTATCATTGCTTACGGAGACCCTATTTTACGGAAAAAATCTACTAATATCAACCCTGCGGAATACCCGCATATTAAGCAGTTTGCTGAAGATATGTTTGATACCATATACGCCGCAAGGGGGGTAGGGCTGGCCGCGCCGCAGGTAGGGCACTCAACCCGCATGTTTGTGGTAGACTGTTCTCCGTTTGCTGATGAGGATCCCCAACTGGCTGATTTTAAAAAAGTATTTATTAACGCCTGTATTGAGGAAGAGAGCGGCGAGGAATGGGCCTTTAACGAAGGTTGCTTAAGTATTCCTGATATCCGGGAAGATGTGTACCGCCCGCCGGTGGTACGTATATCCTATTATGACGAGAACTGGAAACATCATGATGAAACTTATAAAGGAATGGCAGCAAGGGTGATACAGCATGAATACGACCATATAGAAGGCAAGCTGTTTACAGACAAGTTAAGCCCGCTGCGCAAACGCCTGATCGAAAAAAAACTGAACGATATTTCGCGCGGGATTGTGGATGTGGATTATAAAATGAAGTTCCCTGCAGTTAAAAAAGGCCGGTAGCCTGTGCTGTTCCGGTTTGATCTTTCAGAAAATATTGTTTCTTTAATTAAGAAACAGGGCTTTTATCTTAAAAATACTGCATCCTCTCCGCTTTCTTCGCTTAACACAACTTCTACATGCTCCTTTAAAACGGTGGAAAGCGCTATGCCGGCATAATCAGTGGTAATAGGGAAACTTTTATGGTTGCGGTCAATCAGCACCACTGTGCGCAGCTTTTTAAGGGGTACATTCAAAAATACGCCAAAGCCATAGGCCAGGGTTTTGCCGCTGTTTAAAACATCGTCAACCAGTATCACTACCTTGTTGGCGCAAATTTGCAGGTCGGTGTCTGTTTTGGCTACCAACTTACTGCTATCCTTTTCAAGTTCAATAGTTATCAGGATGCTTTTGAACGGGGCGATATTATCCAAGATCATTTTTAAACGGGCGGCCAAAAAATTACCGCGTGGTAAAATACCGGCTATGATCAGTTCACTTTCATCCAGATTGTCTTCTAATATTTGATAGGCTATACGGTCCAGCTTTTGCTGAATTTGCTGATGGGTGAGGATAGGTATTTTTTTGTCGGGCATATAAGGGGATAGTTTAATTACAAGGTATCAATAAACCATTCATAAAACACCGGGAATTCATTTCGCCATTGGTGCTCATTATGTTTTTCTCCTATTAGTATCAGGGGTGCCGGGGCGTTTTTCATGCTTACGTTTTTACTGTGCAGTAATAAATCCATTTTATTTACATAATCAGCTTCGTTGCCCTCCTGGTCGCCACAGGCAAAAAAGAACCGGGTGCCGTCTGGAATTTTAGCGTCGCTTACAAATTTGTCGATTTCCGGATTGATCCATAATGCCGGCGAAAATATTCCTGCTGTACCAAACACTTCAGGATACTTGATGATAGCGTATAAGGCTATCAGCCCGCCCATGGAACTGCCTGCAATTGCAGTGTGCTTTGCATCCGTTTTTGTGCGATAGTGGGCATCAATATAGGGTTTTAATGTTTTTACCATAAACTCGGTATAGGCAACACCATCGCCATTGCCGTATCTGCTTTTATACGGACTATATTCAGATATACGGTCATTGCCACCATGGTTAATGCCTGCAATTATGGCTTGCTTGTTGGCAGGCTGGGTTTTTAAAAGAGAATCAACCGCCCAGCTATCTTTTTTTGCGCCATCATTTTCATAAATGTTTTGCGCATCCTGCATGTAAATAACCGGGTATCTTTTTGTGGTGTGATAATAGTCTGCTGGCAGGTAAATTTGCAGATCCCGCTTTTTATTGAGCTGCGGGATATCAATATTAACGGTGATATAGTGCGGTTCTTTATTTTTAGCTGATTGTGCCATAACATTCCCGCAAATCAAAAAATATACCAGAACAACAGAAAGGCTTTGTTTCATTGTAAATGCTAAATTATAAAGGTATGGGTTTTTTATGGCCGAAATATGATGTAATTAAATGATTCGGCAACCAGTTGCTGGTTAAAGATATACATTTGTTATAACCCATTAAATGGATAATACCCTTACATTATGAAAAACCATTTTTGCGCTCATAATTATATTGTTGTTTAGTATGCCGGCTACTTATGGAAAGGCACAGCCAACAGATAAATTTGCCCTTGTAAACAGGCATAATGTAACTATTGATGAAATTTATATTGTATCTTTTGTGGAAAATTTTAATGATAGTTCTCATCTGGTTAACTTAAATGAAAAACGACATTTCTACGTTCCTTTTGCCGGGACAATTGTTTACAGATAAAGGGGATTATTACGAATTTCCTATTTTAAGGCGCTCCGGATCATTAAATGCTAATGCCTATTATTTTGGCAACAGGGACTGGGCAGAAGAATATTTAAAATACTGCCACCGGAGCGATGCCTTTAAAAGCAGATGGGAAGCCGCCGGTGGCGAGTGGACTGGTAAAACAGTAATTGATATTGGATGCGGTCCTGGCAATATACATGCCACACTGCAGGGCAGGCCTGAAATTTTAATTGGGGTGGATGTAGCGCCCGAATCGCTTAAGTTAGCCGGATCATTAGGCTACACGCCAGTACTGGCTGATGCCAACAACCTGCCTTTTAAAAACCATATAGCAGATATTGTTGCCCTTAATGCGGCATTGCACCATAGTGAAAATATGAGCTCGGTACTAAAAGAGGCTGCCCGTTTGGTAAAGCCGGGCGGCTTGCTCATCACCGATCATGACCCGCAACGCTCGGCCTGGAACTACAAGGGGCCGGCAATGTTACTGTGGAATGCCCGGTTGCTTTATTACCGGCTGATAGGGTATAGCTTTCATAAATCAGCCGAACAGCAAAAATGGGCGCTTGCCTGCGAAACTCACCATAAACCTGGGCATGGCGTAACCCGACAGTTATTTGAAAGCGTGCTTGAACCGCATGGCTTTGAGGTTAAGGTTTATCCTCACAACCATAAATTAGGTGAAGAAGTATTGGCAGGGAAAACCGGTCCGGTTGAATTTAAGTACAAATTAGGCAATATCATGTCGGGTCGCAACCCATCATCGCCATCCAGCGCGCTTACCTTAATGTGCGTTGCCCATAAAGCAGCCGCGGTTTAGTTAAAGCGCTCATTCAATACCTTTGTTTGTTAATTACCGGCATTATGCAGTAATTGCATGTATTTGCAATTCACAAACTTATTGCGCAAATTTGCCCAGCTTATGGAGAAAGACGGAGGGATTAGACCCTGCGATGTCTTAGCAACCTGTGCTTACAAGGTGCTACATTCTACTTAACGGTTTACCGATAGGAAAGATAAGCGAAAGTCAACATACTACCCGACTTTTCGATATAGGCTGTTTTTTAAACATGAGATTTCAGATACTTTGGTCACTTTTTTCGTATCTATTAGTTTTGTTAGTCAGATAAGGAAGTTAAGGTGTGCTTATATTTTGTCTCTTATCTTAAATCTTACGTCTCGTATCTTAAATAATGGACATCAGAAAAGAATTAGAAAAGCGTATACTGGTAATTGATGGGGCCATGGGTACCATGATACAGCGGTATAATCTGTCGGAAGAAGATTTTCGCGGCGAGCGCTTTCGTGATCATCCATCAGATCTTAAAGGCAACAACGACCTGTTAAATTTAACGCGACCGGACGTAATTAAAGCCATCCATAAGGAATATCTGGATGCAGGGGCTGATATCATAGAAACCAATACGTTCAGCACGCAGGTAATATCACTGGCTGATTACCATATGGAACACCTGGCTTACGAAATGAGCTACGAAGGTGCCCGCATTGCCCGTGAGGTGATAGACGAATACAATAAAATAACGCCAGAAAAACCGCGTTTTGTGGCCGGGGCAATTGGGCCAACTAACCGTACGGCTTCGCTATCGCCTGATGTGAACGACCCGGGTTACCGCGCCGTTAACTTTGATATGTTAGCCGAAGCTTACTATACCCAGATACGCGGACTGGTTGACGGCGGCGCAGACCTGCTATTAATTGAAACCATATTTGACACGCTTAACGCCAAAGCCGCCCTGTTTGCGGCCAAACGGTACGAAGAAGAATTAAATAAAAGGTTCCTCTCTTCTGGAGAGGGGTTTAGGGTGAGGCATATTCCACTTATGATATCCGGCACAATAACCGATGCATCGGGCAGAACCTTATCAGGGCAAACCGTAGAGGCTTTTTGGAACTCAGTTCAGCATGTCAACCTGCTTTCGGTAGGGTTAAACTGTGCTTTAGGGGCTAAGGATATGCGCCCTCACCTGGAAGAGTTGGCCGCTAAGGCTAATGTTTATGTATCCGCCTATCCAAATGCCGGGTTGCCAAACGAATTTGGGCAATATGACGAGATGCCGCATGAAACAGCCCACCTGGTAGAGGATTTTATGGCGAACAGTATGCTGAATATCATTGGCGGCTGCTGCGGCACCACGCCCGATCATATTCGTTATATCGCGGAAAAGGCTGCCAAATATGCACCGCGCAAACGTCCGGAAATTGAGCCTTACATGCGGTTGAGCGGATTGGAAGCCGTAACGGTTACCCCCCAAACAAATTTTGTGAACGTAGGCGAGCGTACCAATATTACCGGTTCGCCGAAATTCAGCAAGCTGATTTTGGCCGAAGATTTTGAGGGCGCCCTTACCATTGCCCGCCAGCAGGTAGAGGGCGGTGCGCAGGTGATAGACGTAAATATGGACGAGGGGATGATTGATTCGGAAGCGACGATGGTTAAATTCCTGAACCTGCTGGCATCCGAACCCGATATTGCCAAACTGCCCATAATGGTCGATTCATCAAAATGGACAGTAATTGAGGCCGGTTTAAAATGTTTGCAGGGAAAAGGTATTGTTAACTCCATTTCACTAAAAGAGGGCGAGGAAAAATTTAAGGAATACGCCCGTAAGATATTAAACTATGGTGCAGCTACGGTAGTAATGGCTTTTGACGAGCTGGGCCAAGCCGATAGCTACGAACGCCGGATAGAAATATGCAAACGCAGTTATGATATTTTGGTTGATGAGGTGGGTTTCCCGCCGCATGATATCATCTTTGACCCAAACATCCTGACTGTGGCCACAGGTTTAGAGGAACACAATAACTATGCGGTTGATTTTATTAAGGCCACCAAATGGATAAAGGAGAACCTGCCGCATGCTAAGGTTAGCGGCGGGGTAAGTAATATTTCATTCTCATTCCGCGGCAATAACCGTGTGCGTGAGGCTATGCACTCGGCTTTTTTATATCATGCCATTAAAGCAGGCATGGATATGGGCATTGTAAATGCCGGTATGCTGGAGGTTTATGAAGAGATACCGAAAGACCTGCTGGAGTTGGTGGAAGACGTGCTGCTTAACCGCCGCCCCGATGCTACCGAGCGGCTTGTATCCTTTGCCGATTCGATAAAAGGCGGAGGGGGTAAGGAGATCGTCCGTGATGAGGAATGGCGCAAGGGTACGGTGCAGGAACGGCTATCACATGCATTGGTAAAAGGCATTATCGAATACCTGGATGAAGATGTGGAAGAAGCCCGCCAGGCCTACAGCAAACCGCTGGAAGTTATTGAAGGCCCGCTTATGGACGGCATGAACATTGTAGGCGACCTGTTCGGCGCCGGGAAAATGTTCCTGCCGCAGGTAGTAAAATCGGCACGGGTAATGAAAAAGGCAGTGGCTTACCTGTTGCCATTTATAGAGCTGGAAAAACAACGGGTGATAGATGCTGGCGAGGATAGCTCGGGAAGCAGGGCTAATGCCGGTAAAGTTTTAATGGCCACCGTAAAAGGCGATGTACACGATATTGGTAAGAACATAGTAGGCGTAGTATTGGCTTGCAATAATTTTGAGGTGATAGATCTTGGTGTGATGGTGCCGGCGCAGCGCATTATTGAAGAAGCCAAAAAACATCAGGTTGATATTATTGGATTGAGCGGGTTGATCACCCCGTCACTGGATGAGATGGTGCACTTTGCCAAAGAAATGGAGCGCGAAGGCTTTACCATTCCGCTGATCATTGGCGGGGCAACTACTTCACGCATACATGCCGCGGTAAAGATTGCGCCTAATTATTCTGGCCCGGCAATCCACGTGCTGGATGCATCGCGCAGCGTAACAGTCTGCAGCAGCCTTATGAGCAAGGAAAACCGTGATGGCTACATCCAGGGAATTAAAGATGAATATGCTAAAGCAAGGGAAGCTCACCTCAATAAAAAATCGGACAAGCGTTTTATGACCCTGGAGCAGGCCCGTGCAGGTAAATTCCAGATCAGCCTGGATGGGGATGTGGCGCAAAAACCTAATTTTACAGGGATTAAAGTTATAGAGGCCTATCCGCTGGAAGAATTAGTACCATATATTGACTGGACGCCGTTTTTCCATACCTGGGAATTGCGGGGCAGTTACCCCAAGATTTTTAACGACCCCTTTGTGGGCGATGAGGCTAAGAAACTGTTTGAAGATGCGCAGGTATTGCTGGATAGGATAGTGAAAAATAAATTGCTGCAGGCTAACGGTGTAATCGGCTTTTGGCCGGCCAACAGCGCAGGTGATGATATTGAACTGTATACCAATGAGAGCCGTACACAGGTGTTGACCACCATTTACACACTCCGACAGCAGGCCGAAAAGCCTAAAGGGGAACCTTACTATGCTTTGGCAGATTTTATTGCACCTAAAGAAAGCGGCGTGCCTGATTATTTCGGCGGATTTGCAGTAACTACAGGTATAGGCTGTGATGAATTGGTGGCCGAATTTGAACGCGACCACGATGATTATAACAGCATTATGGCAAAAGCTTTAGCCGACCGTTTAGCAGAGGCCTTTGCCGAAAAGATGCACGAACTGGTGCGTAAACAGTACTGGGGGTACGGCAAAGACGAACACCTGGATACCGTAGGGCTGATCAAAGAACAATATCAGGGTATACGCCCGGCGCCGGGGTACCCGGCCTGTCCTGACCATACAGAAAAAATCACTTTGTTCGAGCTGTTAAAAGCCGGAGACAACGCCCATATGCACCTTACTGAAAGCCTGGCCATGACGCCGGCCGCTTCCGTAAGCGGGTTTTATTTTGCCCATCCGCAGGCCAGGTATTTTGGCTTGGGCAAGATCGGGAAAGACCAGGTGCAGGATTATGCAGTGCGCAAAAACATGACCGTAGAAACAGTGGAACGTTGGTTAGGGCCCAATTTAAATTATTAATATCAGGATCTCATCTTTTCAAATAAATGTTGAGATAGCAGACTCAACAAGGAAAATCATGTTTTAATTGCCTTTTAGTATATTGCTTAATTTTTCAAATATAAAGGCGCTAAAATTCCCCGTGTCAATTATATCCCTTCATTCTTGTCATTGTATCTTGTGGGGGAGGGTTCTTTTTAATATATTTGACGCATTGAGCGTTTACAGATCAGCGCAAATAATTTCCTGTTCTTTAACATTTAAATCAATTTAAATTAACTGTAAACCCAATGGTTAAATGCTAAAAAATCATCAGAATGCAAAGGCGCAATGCTGACGTTATTTGATTTAGTAGAAGCCATTAAATTAAATAAAAACCGGTCCCGTAGTTCAACGGATAGAATAGGAGTTTCCTAAACTCTAGATATGGGTTCGATTCCCGTCGGGACCACTATTTTAGGAAAGTTGTTCACTTTTTTGGCAACTTTTTTATGGACCATTCAGTTTTCATTAAAAAGTATCATAAAGACTGTTTCCAATTCAAGAACTAAATATAGATAGGTAAGCAATTTTGCGGCATTAACTTTATTATCGAAATTATTAACCGAACCATGTAGAATAGCATGTCTGTTGATAATGTTAGTAGCATTTACATCCTCGGTGTAATGTGAATAGTAATTATTTGAAAACCATAAAAATGAATTAAGCGCCCACCGATAATACCAAAATTAAATTGTTCAATCCTTTTGCTAAAGTCTTTGTATTCTTGAGTTTCTAAAATCTGAAAAAGTTTCATCGGAGCTTTTGATTCAATATATTCTGTAAAAGCCACATTTGGCATTAATTGATTGATCGATGTGAAATCAAAACCGCACTCTTTGAAGAGTTTACAAATTTTTGTTACGCTGTTGTTAAGGTTGGCGGTATGTAGAAACTTTCTAATAATAAAATCGATTAACGGAAAAACCATGCTGATACATGAATTGTGCTTTTTTTCTTTGTACACGATAACTAATTCACTAATTGTGGATTTTTTGTCCTTCAATAGAGGGTGATTCAATAACTGCTTTTCGAAGTATCCCAAATTTTTGTCAAACGCCTGAAGCAACCTATAATCAATTTTACCTGTTGAAAACATATCGCCAAATATTGGTGCCCAAAGCCATCCGAATCCAGAAAAAACTTTGAATTTCTTTGCCCCACGCCAACTGTTATGCCATTTTTTCCAATGGTAGGTGTTCCAAAAGCCAATTTTTATGTTGTCAGGATTTACCCATAGTGGTAATGGCCAGTTTAACTTATTTAAATTGCTTATATTTAACAATAAAGCGTTTACTGATCTTTGATTAGAATACTTGGTCAAGCCTTGAGCAATGGTTTTCGGAAAATCAGGAGTATAAATCGACGGCTTTAAAGGTATTTTGGATTTAACACCGTCAGATTTAGCTCTAATTTTTCTTTTGTAATCATTGGATTATCAATAACAAATGTTGATAACGCATTTTATATAAAGGTATCAATATAACTTGTAAGAATATGACAACAAAGTTAAACGAGGACATTACACGATCAATTAAAGAAGGTCAAAGTCTATGGAAACTAAAAGAATATCTTCCGGGCTTCATTGTTAGGTTTATTTATAAAAGGTATCGTGTCAGATCTCAAAGAAAAGTTTTACGGGGATACCTGACAATTCTTCCACTTCTCGAAAAAAATATTGCTGAGTTGAAAACAGGGCTCGAAAATGGCGAGTTTAAAAAGAACAGATTCCCTAAGTTTTTCAATAATATGTTGTTTTTTAATATATCATTTAAAGATATACTGGTAACCCATAAACAATTCCTAATGTCAAAAGATAAGGAAGAACTAAACCTGTTAGCACGTACTTTGGCCTTACATTTACATGAATTCTCAAAAGATTTTCAAGAACTCAATGGGAAGTTATTTAGACGAGAACTGGAAACTATGCCTTATCCAACCGACCTGCTAAAAAAATTTGACGATTTAAAAAACGGATATAAAAATATTGCTCCGAGTTATAATACGTTACTTGCCAATATTAGACATAACGCCATAGGGCATAAAACAAAAGACGCTAAAATTTTAGTCAACACAATAAAAGATGTCGATAAGCTTCAAATTATTGAAATTGAAACTTTGGCGTTTCTATTATTTGCGCTATATGACAAATTTCAAAAAGATGTGGTACTTCACCTGTCAAAGCACCATACTGAAATAGCCAAAATGCCTTACCTAACCACTGCCAACCCTAATAGCGCAGTACATTCTTGAAAAGAAAATCCCCCCAATTATAGATTTAAATCGGCGATTAAACCTAAATCAGATAGGAAATAGTTCGAAATTTGTAAAGTAGCCACCACCAGATAGTCAAAAACCTTCCATTAAAAGCCGGGGCTTTTGATATATAAAATCCGTGGTGCCTGATATTGACGCTTTGGGCGGCAAACCAAGTTCAACCAGTTAGTTATTATTATGGGTTAACCGGCTGCACCGGGCATTGGCTTAACCAACCTGCAGAGGCGCTTTACTATGTTACACTTCAGTCAGCATTGCAAAATTTTTATCGCCTAATTTGCGCACTTATTATTGCGTAAAACAGATAGCGTATCATAAGCCATCATATTTAAAAATTCAAGGTGGGGTGCTTGCGGTTAAAATCGGTAGCGCCTTGATAAATCTGGGCTGCCTGCAATAATTTCCCTTCTCCAAACAACTGCCCCATAAAAGTAATACTTGTTGGCCGGCCGCGTTGGTTCATTCCGTTAGGTAAAACCACACAAGGGTTTCCGGTCAGGTTGGTCATAGTTAGGTTGAGGTTACCCACTGCCGGGGTGATATACAGATCAAGCCCTTTCAACTTTTCGTACCAGGCCTGGATCAGCATGGTGCGTGCACGGTTAGCCTGAATGTATTCTACCGCAGGTATAAACTGCGCCGAACGGAAGGTGTTAGGCCAGGCGTTTTTGCCCTGCAACACCATACCATCCTCCTTATGGGTTAACAGTAATTCCTGGAAGGCAGCGCCCGCTTCGGCATCCAGCACAATGGTCATGGAACTGATCGGTAATTTCGGATATTCTATAGGGACCAGTTCCGCGCCCAATTCCTTTAATTTAGCCAGGGTAACCGAATCATTGGCGTGGTTGTTATAACGGCGGTCAAAATCGGCCTTGGTATAACCTATCTTATAACCTTTCAGGCTTTTGCCCGCCCCGTTATAGTTAAAAGGCGCAGGGATGGTACTCAGATCATTAGGGTCGGTGCCTTGTATGGCGTTAAATACAATGGCGCAATCCTCTACACTGCGGGTAATTGGCCCCAGTTTGTCCATGCTCCAGCTTAAGGCCATAGCGCCATACTTGCTCACCCTGCCAAATGATGGCCGTAAACCGGTGTCTCCGCATTCTGTTGATGGAGAAACGATGGATCCCAAGGTTTCGGACCCGATGGCAAATGGCAAACAACCTGCGCTTACGGTTGAGGCCGGCCCGGCGGACGACCCGCTGGAGCCGCGGGTTATATCCCACGGGTTTTTTGTTTTGCCGCCAAACCATACATCGCCCTGGGCCAGTTCGCCCAAGGTGAGTTTGGCGCAAAGGATGGCGCCTGCCGCATCCAGTTTGGCTACTACGGTAGCGTCCATATCCAGCACCTGGTCTTTATAAGGCACTGCGCCAAAGGTGGTTTTGTAATCCTTTTTGGCCAGCAGGTCTTTTACGCCATACGGAATGCCATGCAGTACCCCTTTGTAATGCCCCGCCTTTATTTCTTCATCGGCTTTGGCGGCTTGTTTAAGGGCATAATCTTCGGTAAGGGTAACTGCAAAAAGCAGCTTGCCATCATATTTTTTAAGCCGGTCTAAAAAAAATCTGGTTAACTCTACAGAGGTGATCTGTTTGGTGCGGATCAATTCCGCTAACTGCCTTATGGTATAAAATGCCAGTTCGCTCTTATCAGCAGGCATTTTAACGGCTGTTATTTTACCTAACGCAAAGCCATTGGTTTTATCCTGCGGCACAAAGCCTACCGGTACAGGGTTAAAGTTTAATGAGGGCGCAACGCTATTAGGTATTTTTAAATTGCGCAGGTTATCGTACGATGCTGTCCACTGGTTAAGATTGTTCAGCATGGAATCAGATTGCGCCGGGGTAAAATCAAAATTAATGATCTTTTTGGCTTCCTGCACTATGCCTACGGTTATAGGGGTGCGCTCCAGGCTTTTTGTAACAAAGGCCCCTAAAATAAAGCTGATGCCGCTTAATGTAAAAATTGTAATGTACTTTCGGGTATTAGTTTTCATGCTGATAATGCTTGCCCTAAATTAGCGTTTTATATCGTTTTATTACTAATCAATGATTAAAAAGTTACTGCTGTTGTTATTTTTACATCAAACATCTGGTGCTTTTGCCGAAACTATAAATACTAATGTATTGGTGGTTGGCGGCGGCGCAAGCGGGGTAGCCGCTGCCATGCAAAGCTCGCGCAGCAAAATTAAGACGATGCTTATTGAGCCTGGCCCATGGCTGGGCGGCGAAATGACGGCGGGCGGCAATTGCATACTGGATGCTAACCGCAGCCTTCCCTCAGGCATATGGGGCGAGTTCCGTAAAAAAGTGCGCGATTTTTATAAGGGCACACCAGGTTATGATACAACCGTAAATGCCCCGCTACGCTTTGAGCCATACACCGGCGCAGCCATTTTAAAAAAGATATGCGATACTGTTAAAAACCTCACCCTGCATTTAAACACCCCGTGCACAGGTGTAAAAAAAGACGGCAATTACTGGCAGGTTATGGTTATGTTGAACGGCAAGCCGGTAACTATACATGCCAAAGTTGTAATAGATGCCACGCCAACCGCAGATGTTGCTGCCATGGCCGGTACGCAGTTTACAACCGGGTTTGACAGTAAACAGCAAACCGGCGAAGCGCTTGCACCCGACAAACCATTGCCTTATATAGAAGATATTACCTGGATAGCCATTGTAAAGGAGTACGAGAAGAATGCCATTTACATGATGCCTAAACCCGAAGGCTATGACCCTAAGCTGTATGCAGGTTTAAAAAACAAGGACATAAAAAAAATGCTGGAAGGCAGCCGGCTGCCTAATGATAAATTTATGGTGAAGTGGGCAGAAAATAGTTACGGTGCTACACCTGCGCAATTAAGCCCTGAGAACCGCGAAGCCTATTACAGGTCAGCGCGGCTGCGTACGTTGGGTTTAGTATTTTATATACAGAACGAACTGGGGATGAAAAACATCGGTATTGACGAACATGAGTTTGGCACGACTGACCATTTGCCGTATATGCCTTATATACGTGAATACCGCAGGGCCACCGGCCTTACCCGCATGACCTTGAACGAGATTTATACGCCCTATGTGAACAAGTTGTATCGCACTTCCATTGCCGTGGGCGATGCCGCCTTCGGTCAGCACTATGATGATCCTGCGGTGCCTAAGACAAATTACCCGCCTTTGCCTGCTTACATCGTGCCGCTTGGTGCGGTTGTAGTAAAGGATGCGGTTAATTTACTGGTGACTGAAAAGGCAATGTCTGCCACTCACCTTACCAACGCCAGCACTTTTTATCCATCTGTGCAAATGACCATTGGGCAGGGCGCGGGCGCTGCTGCTGCCTTTTGTATATTCTTTTCAAAAACCACCAGGGAACTGCGGATACGCGATATACAGGGGGAATTGCTGGACTATAAATGTATACTTTACCCTTATGCAGATATTACACCGGCCGATAAATATTACCGCTCTATTCAGCAAATTACAGCTACCGGTTTGCTAAAAGAAATGCAGGAGCGCAAAGGCGGAACGGTGCAAGTGCTTTTTAAGCCGGATACTACCGTAAGCACGGCGGAAATAAAACCTGTATTGTTAGAAATATTTACCCGTGCGTTTATCTGGTTCGGTAAAAATAAACCGGGAGAAATATTTACCGTTGGCGACCTGCTTTCTTATATCAGCGATTATACATTGACCGAGCCTAAAACATTACAACTCACTTTAGCCAAACAGTGGCAGGACGTATACAAATTTAAACAGCCTTTTGATATGCAGCGGCCAGTAACCCGTTATGAATTCGCCATATTAATGAACAAATATTTAAACCCCTTTGCCCGGACCTATGATATTACCGGGAGACTGGTTAATTAGTAGATTTAGCAATGGGGTGAATAAGCCAGCGCATGCTTATAATATACCAGGCAATTAAATAAGATTTCTTATTATATTTTAAGAATTTTAATATTTGCAATTTTAAATTTATATTTTACGTTTATTTCAAAAATAAAGCATCAAGCCTGGATTTAATTAACAAATTAGTATTATTTAAATAATTAACCAAAAATTAAACGATGAAAAAAATAGTCTTTACTTCAATGTTATGCTCCTTATTTTTTATCGCACTAAGTGCAGGCGCGCGCAAAATTGATGCCTTCCCGCATGTACATTCTTTTCTGCAAGCAACCGATCCATGGATAATTAATGCTTATAGAGAGTTATATGGCCGCCAGCCTAATGTGCTTAAAGTTAATATTCATAACTATAACAACGGCAGTTGGAGCAGTTATCCCGAACTTAAAGGGTATGTGCAGGCTTTTCAAAATTCTTTAAGACAACAAAACATTAAAATAGTAACTGGTGCAACTAAAAACGGACAGACGATAGTTGGCCTTTTTATGAACGGCCAGCTTTTAGATGCTTCTATAGTTGCGCAGGGCGGCGGTAATATTGTTGCACAGGAAGGTGGTAATCTTGTCGGCCCCAGTGGTGGTACTTTTCAGAAAACCAACGCAACGGCCGGTTTTAGCGTAGGCAGCAGTATCGGCTTGCTTGCAGGCGGAACACGGCGTATTGTTACGTCGCCAAAAAGCGCGTTTATTATTAAGTAAACAGCTATTTTGTTTTTACCATCAGCCGCTCCTATGAACGAAAACATTATAAGGTATTCTTTAAGAACACCTTGTAGGTAAATATGTTGCTTTTTACATTTTTTGTTTTACAGAAATTTTTTATGCAAATATTAAGCGGTACGATTATACCTTAAGCTTAACTCCCTAAATAAAGGAGTGATAGATTAGGTATTAACTTTAAACCTGCTATATAGCGCAACCATCCGCTTTAACGGACACCTGCACCGTGGTTGGACTAAACACAACGTTACCCGTTATCCAACCCGCGCCCGGTTTTATGCTGCAATTCGTCAATACGTTTTGATGCTTCCGCTTTGGACAAGGTTTCATCCAACTCCTCTCCTGCTTCGGCTGATAAGGTAGTCAGATACGAATGTTGTGCACCGGTCATGGGCTCATCGCCTGTCGTCCAGTTATCCGGGTCTTTTATAGTGTTTGAGCCGTTAATTCCTAATGAATTAACAGCTTCATTATCTCCGCGAAATATCTTTTCTTCGTTATCATTGCTTTTCATAGTCTGTTATGCTAATATATTTAGTAACAATAGCTGCGGTGATATGTTTAGAAAAATAAAATTTATATTTCATTATCCCTTATTTCCTTAAGGTGATAGCTAAGTTTTATAAGGCGGTGGATTGGGTTGTTTCCAATTGTGCCCGCTGTGTTCGGTTGGAACGGGACAACAAATGCCGTGAAAAATAACGTTTGTGAATTTCTGTATGGGTTCCGGCCCCCTTTATTCTGTATCATGTTTTGTAACAAAAAGGTTGTTAAATTTAACCCATAATACAAAAGGCTATATTGCAGTTAAATAATCTCGATACATGAAAAAACTTTTTACTTTACTATCGGTTTTCGGCAGCATAGTCACATCTTCCGCTCAAAAACTGGATAAACTTACTGTTGAAACGATAATGCGCGACCCAAAATGGATAGGGACCTCGCCTACTGCCGTTAGCTGGAGCGAAGACAGCAAAAAACTAACTTTTACCTGGAACCCTGAAAACAAAGGCCGCGATGCGCAATACTCTATCACGCCCGAAGATACCAAACCTAAACTGCTTACACCGGAAGAGCGCCGGGCCGCGCCAGCCCCAATTATTGGCAACTGGGACCATAAACATACCATGCGCCTGGTTGAAAAGGCCGGCGACATTTATATCTATAACGAAAAAACCAAGAAAGAAACGCAGCTTACCTCAACGCTTGAACGCGAAAGCAATGCTTCTTTCAGTGTTGATGACTCAAAGGTAATATACCTTAAGGGTGAAAACTATTACGCAGTTACACTGAACGGCGGCTTAACTGTTCAGCTTACCAACTTTGTGCACCCGGCAGCAGGAGCAGCAGCAACTATTCCTTCACCGGCAGGAGTTGCAGGTGGCAGGGGCGGTGCAGGCGGCGGCCGTGGCGGTCAGGGCGGCGGTGCCGGCCGTGGCGGCGCAGGCGGTCGCAGCGCTGCTGCACAAA
>CAZZVY010000021.1:0-23430 GCA_964657585.1 uncultured Mucilaginibacter sp.
CTGCTTGCCGGCTGGTTTAAGTTAAACCAGCCGGATAAACAATTGATACTTACGTCCGGCATAGCAGCAGGATTTGGGGCGGTATTTGGTACGCCGCTTACAGGTACAATTTTTGCCATAGAGGTACTTGCCATAGGCCGGTTAAAGTATGATGCTTTACTACCCTGTTTAGTTGCCGGTTTTATTGGCGCTTATACCGTATCGGCCTGGGGCATATTACATACCGGGTACCACATTGGTGTTGTGCCGGGGAAATATATATTGACATTCCATGCCGATTTTTTGTTAACTGTTAAAATTGCGCTGGCCTCAGTATTTTTTGGGCTGGCAAGCAGCGCCTTTGCCAAAGCAACGCATGGTGTTAAATATATGTGCAGCAAATGGATAAGGGTCAGCTGGCTGATACCGGTAATTGGCGGTGTTGCCATTATTACATTAACGTTTATAAATGGCAGGCCTGATTATTTAAGCCTGGGGGTAAATCCCCAATATCCTGGTGCTGTAACAATAGTTTCAGCCTTTTATCAGCATGGCGCAGCATTGTTTAGCTGGTTGTGGAAACTTATTTATACGGCCATCACTTTAGGCACTGGTTTTAAGGGGGGCGAGGTAACGCCTTTATTTTATATAGGCGCTACGCTGGGCAATGCTTTGGCCGTGTTGATGAATGCCCCGGTAAGCCTTTTTGCCGGATTAGGTTTTATAGCCGTTTTTGCAGGCGCAACAAAAACCCCGCTGGCCTGCACTATTATGGGTATGGAGCTTTTTGGGGGCAGCTACATGCCGTATTACCTGTTAGCCTGCTATATAGCCTATGTATGCAGCGGCCGTACGGGTATTTACAGTGCGCAAAAACCTAAGGTTATTTGAGGTTACTAAAAACATCTTTACCTTTAATTGTTTAATTTATGCTTATCACCATTAAAACCACTTTATGAAAAAGATATTAATTGCCATTGGCGACAGCAAGTATGCTGAACATGCCACAGAATATGGTTTTAACCTTGCCCGCCTGTTAAATGCCGAAGTTGGGCTGGTACATATTATAGAACCTATTGTTGGGGTACCTTTAGCCCCCGTTGATGCTGGTTTAGGCTTTAGCACTATGGATAATACAATGGATATGGTTACTGTAGACCTTATGCATGTGCAAGATGAGCAAACTCAGCATATAATTGCCGATACTATTAAAAAATATGGCGCAGATATGCAAATAACAAACTTTAGCGAATATGGCGACACAGCCGAAGGCATTATTAGCTGCAGCCAGGAGTTTAACGCGGATATGATAGTGATAGGCACACACAGCCGCACCGGGCTCGATCGTTTTTTGATGGGCAGCGTAGCCGAGCATGTAGTGCGCCATTCAATGATACCGGTTTTGGTGGTGCCAATGAAAGATATGGAATAAGTACTTACCGGTCGTCATCAGGTTCTTCTTTGGGCGTGGCAGTTTCATTATTGGCTTTACTTACCATGCCTGCTTTAAAACGCGGTTTAAACCCCGGTGTTTTTGGGGTGTCGGCCAACTTCGCCTCAACAGGGGCCGCGGTCTCTTCGGGCTCATTTGTTTCCTGTACAGGTTTGCTTACCATGCTTGCTTTAAAACGTGGCTTAAAACCGGTAGGTTTTGGCTCAGTATCATTCTGCAGCTGCTCTTTCGGTGGTTCAATGCCGGTTTTTTCTTCCGCAGGTTTAGTAGCCATAACTGCCTTGAAACGTGGCTTAAAGCCAGCCGGGGGTGCAGGCGCCTCAAGGTCGGCTAAGGATTGTGTAATTGTTTGTTCCGCCAGTTTGTTTTCAATAATCACTTTTTCCGCTTTGGCTTCAACCGGTGCCGGGAATTGGTGGCGCAGCTGGTTGAACCAGTATTTTTTGGTATGGTCAAAGCTTTTTTCGCCCATTTGTTCATAGTGGGTTTTAAGTTCAGCAAAAAGCGCAGGTTTGCTGCCTTGCAGCAGCGCCAGGTTTATCTTTTTCTTTTTAAAAAACTCTTCAAAGGTCATCAGTCAATCTAAGTTAATTTCCACATTAAGTTTATCCCAGCGGATGCCTTTATCAGTAGTTGCCCAATCAGCTTTTTCATCTGTACTGGCATTTTTTAATTTCGGCGTCCAGGTAAGCGGATAGGCCATTTGTTACCGCCTGTTAATTCTACTATAAGCATATCGTCTTGAAATATCAGTTTGATATCCCTTTTTGTTTGCGCGGTGTGAACAATGGCATATAACAAAGGTGCTAATTTGCTGGCAGTATAAAAGTAAATCGCTTCAAAACATTGCCAACTGCCCGTTATTATTTCCCTTATTCATTTTTGCTGGTAACTCGCCAAAGTTCGACCACGTTATGCCTAACAAACGTATACTTATATTTTCAACCCCACTGGCTGATAAAAGGTTTTTAGCCGTAGCAGCAATTATTTCTGCATTGCCAACCGGCCTGGGGAATGATTGGTTGCGGGTGATCTGGCGAAAATCGCTGTACTTTACTTTCAGCTTTATGGTACGGCCCTGCAGCCCGTAACGTTTTAAACGGTTAACCACGGTTTCGGTAATTTTATCCAGTTGGGCGCACATCTCGTCAAAATCTGTCAGGTCATATGGAAAGGTATCTTCAGCCCCTAACGATTTGGTTTCACGGTGCGGCTGTACCGCCTGTCATCAATCCCGCGCACAATGTTATAATAAAATTTACCGGCCTTGCCAAAATGCAGGGCCATTTCCTTTTCGCTTAACTTTTTCAGATCGGCGCCTGAATGCAGCCCCATCTTCTTCATCTTTTCGGCAGTTACCCGGCCTACACCGTAAAATTTTTCTACCGGCAGCGTATCCATGAAACTCTCAATGGCCGATGGCCCTATAAATTTTAAACCGTCCGGCTTGTTAATGTCCGACGCTATTTTAGCAACAAACTTATTGATGGATACACCAGCCGAGGCCGTTAACTGCAGTTCATCTTTTATAGCCTGTTTAATTTGCCGGGCAATGTCAATGGCCGAATTTATGTTCAATTTATCGTAAGTTACATCCAGATAGGCTTCGTCTAATGATAAGGGCTCTATCACATCGGTATACCGCTGAAATATCTTGCGGATATGCCGGGATGCTTCTTTATAAGCCTCAAACCTGGGCCGGATAAATATGGCCTGCGGACAAAGTTTTAAAGCTGTTTTTGACGGCATAGCCGAGCGGATGCCAAACCTACGGGCTTCATAACTGGCCGTAGCCACCACACCGCCCCGGCCCTCGGGCAGGCCGCCTACCACCAATGCCTTGCCGCGGTATTCAGGGTTGTCCCGCTGTTCTACCGATGCATAAAAGGCATCCATATCAATATGTATGATTTTACGGTGCGGAGTATCGAGCTGCATACAGCAAATTTAGGAAAAAACACCGCCCTGCCCGGGAGGGAAGGCGCAAAAAAAGTATCCTTTCCCGGGAGTAAATTGAGTGGGGCAGATAGGCCCCTACCTGTACAATATCCTCATGTTATTAGTGCTTAACCCAGATGGCATTACCGGCCACCGGGATGTATCGAACGGTTGATAGGTGATATCAACAATATTAACATCGTAAAACTTTTTCCATTCCGGGTGTTGCTTGTCATACACCTTCATATAGTTTGATGACAGGTTGGTCACCACAATTTCAAAGGTATTATTACCGGCTACCAGCACTTTTTTTGGGATAGCTATCCTGAACGGGATGCTCCAGGCCGTACCTATATCCTTACCGTTTATTTTAACCGCTGCCGTTTCATTTACGGTACCCAGATCAAGCATTAAGTATTTTTTACCGGCTACATTAGCAGGTATGTTTATGCTGCCTGTATATTTAGCCTTCCCGGTGTACATAGCAGCGGTGTCGCTTAGGCTGGTCCATGATTGCAGGGAATCGAGTTTAAAACCTTTATGATAATCAGGCCGGCCGCCCATAAATTGCAGGTACCAGCCGGTATTCACTTTAAAGGCTTCATAGGCCTTTGGCGTATTGAGTACCGGTAAGGCCGTAGCACTTTCCATTATAAAGCACGACTGGCCAGGAAGCAGCGATAAATAAATTTCTTGTCCTTTTTTACCCGTCCGCTTGTCTAAGCCCGATTTTTTGCCGGTCAGCGGGTCGTACTCCATTAATAAGCCTGGCTGGTTTTTGCTTAACGACACCCAGCCGCCACTGAATTTATTGCCGAGGTTAGTAATAAAGTAGATGGTTTTGCCGTTCCGCGTTTTACGGATGAACGATAAACCTTGGCCAGTTATCATTTCCTTTACTACGTTATGCTTTACCAATTCGTGAGCCAGATTGCCAGTTACGGGGAAATGCACTTGATCTGCCTTCATGCTGTTCTTTGTTTGCTCAAAAGCAACGCTGTGTTCTTTGAAGTTGGCGTAACCCATGGGATGTTGGGGCATGGCTTGGTCAAATATAACAGTAGCCCCTTGTTTGCCCAATTGTTTTAAACGCTCCAGCGTAGCCGGGGGCAGGTAGGCACATGCCGGTATCACAATAACCTTGTAGCTGCCGCCTTTGGTTTGCAGCTTTCCGTTAAGGGTTTTAACACCCTCCAGTTGCTTGTCGGATATGTAATCGAACGAAAAACCTTCCTCGGTCAGTTCATGGCAAATTTTACCCATAGGATGTGCCAAAAACCAGTTGTCAGAGTGATGCACATCTAACTGGTGGATATAGGTGCCGTTAGTTTTCTGATCGGCCCAAATTTCCTGTACCGGGAAGTAGATAAGTATATCATTATCGGGTTTAGTGGTCTGCAAAATTGTCTGGCAGTTATATACATATTGATTAAGCAAGTGGAACTCCTCATAAAAGTGTGAGGTATGCCCAAAGTTCACCGATGCATAAAACAGCCAGCCCGGATATTTTTCCGCTTCGGGCGAATAAGTAGTGCCATGATAAAATATATGGTTAATGCCAGCAGCGAACAGCTCATCAATTTGCGGTTTGCACTGCGACAATGACACCTTGAAATGATTGGCCAGCCACGTGCAGGTTTCAGAACTGATAAGATGCTTGCCTGCCACCCCGGCTTCTGACGAAGCAAACTTCATCATCAGCGGGTTAGGCCGGCCCGATCTTTCGGCAGGATAATCCTCGTCTACCCTTAACAGCGGTATCTTAAAATTGCTGCTCCCAAAAGCCTCCGTTTCAGGAATAGTAGCCAGGCTGTATAAATCAAGTATATTGCCGGGTGAGCCGTGTGCCTGGTACCGTGTAATTAAGTGGCGCTGCGAAGCCCATGTTGTCCACACCTGGTAGTTATCATACAGTAAGTCCGACAGGGTTTGCTGATAGTCTATCTTAACAAGTTTAGTTTGCAGGTCATCGGCGCTATCTGTCAATAACCGGGGCACTGTGCTTATATCATATCCGCGGCGCTTCTTAAATTCCTGTAAAAAATTGTTGGTCCAGTTGGCGCCGTATACTTCGTACGAGTCATTATAGGCGCTGCGCAACGGGATGTTTTTTCCGGCAAAGGCGCTGTCAAACCGTACCAGGTAATGCTTCATCACCTCTTTATCAAAAGGGTCGGCTACAAAGCCTGCGCCGCCAGGAGCCGAACGCTTTACCTTTTGCATAGTACTTACCGATTGGAAAGCGCCATCCTTATAAATCCATTTTTTAGCGCTTTGCGCTTCGCTTATGTTAGGGCCGCCAAAAGGCCAACCGGTACCGGTGGTCATATCCACGCCCAGGCCCAGCTTTTTTGCTTCGGCCACGGTATAAGCTACCGAATGCATGAACTTGTCGCCTAAAAAGGGTTCAAACTGGCTTTCATAGCCTTTTACCCCGTAAATAGGGATAATATGCACGCCGCCAATGCCAACACGCTTAAAATTTTCGAGGCTATGCTTAATATCTTTGTCGTTTACGGCATTGCCCATCCACCACCAAAACGTCCAGGGCTTGGCAGTGCTAATTTGTGCGTAAACACTGGCTTTGGCTGTTATAAGGCAGGCCATAGCCAGCAAAATGATTTGAGTGCGTTTTTTGATCAACATTTTAGGTTTGTTTGGTTAATCAATAATAAATAATTATATTGAATGTACCCACCTGTGGCATCCTGATTAATGCGAATAGAGTTCGGCGGCGAAGCAAGGCCGGGTAAGTCAAGCTATAAACAAAATTACCCATTAAGCGGTTATCATAACATGGCTAACAAAAAGACCCTGGTTTTAGGCGCAACGCCCGATAGCAGCAGGTATGCTTACCTGGCTGCAACCCGTTTAGTTAAGGCAGGGCATGATATTATTAATGTAGGTATTAAAAAAGGCGAAGTTGCCGGTGTCCCGATTGAACCGGCTGAGGACATCCATACTGATGTGGACACTATCACCTTATACATAGGCCCGCAAAACCAGCCTCCGCTGTATAATTACATCCTGAACACCCATCCCAAACGCATTATCTTTAACCCGGGTACCGAAAATAACGAACTGCGCAAAATGGCTAACGATAAAGGCATTGAAACAGAATATGCCTGTACACTGGTGTTGCTTAGTATCGGGCAGTATTAGTTAGTAATCAGAGATTAGTTAATAGGAGATAAGTGAAAAGGATTTTCAATAATGACCTTTTAGCGATTGGATGATCACTGATATTATTTCAAGTTAACCGGTAGATATAAGTTACAAGGTAATCTTAGGACAAAACATTTATCAATATCAGAAGTAAGCTATACTGTCTTACCTTTTCAAATAGTCAAACCAACTAACACCTATGTTTATTGGGTAAGTTTAGGTTATGACCTTCGATATTAAAAGATCAAGGTTCTTAAATTGATCTGGTTGTGTCCATAACCCAAGAACTGATAACATTCATAATTTTTTGATAGTATTTTTCAAAAATGGGTTGTGATAGTACATAAACAAGTAACAGCGGGAACAGTAATATAATGCAATCATTTACAAAACTTTGATCCCAGAAAGGAAATCGCCTGGTGAATGTAAATACAAAGAAGCCATGTAAGATAAAGACGAGCATTGTCCTGGAACCAAGTGATGTAAAAAAGACTTTTTTTACAGGAGTTAAGACTATTAAGGCCAATCCTATTCCAATAGCTAATAATATAGCAATAGATCGTAAAGCGAATCCACCCATATAACTGTGCCCGGCTTCTTTATAAGATTGGGCCCAAAAGAATATTGACCAGTTAAACAGGCTGAATCTTGCCACACAATACCCTAAAGTAATTAACAGTATAAAACCGACCAGGGCAAAGTATTTCTTTGTATGTATCCTATGTAAAATTGTAGGTGAACATTTTGATCCTAAAATAAAAAACGGGAATAATGTTATTGTGCGTGATAAAGACATTTCCCAGCCTATTGAAGGACTTAAACCAACAATTAAAGAAAGCATCACTGTAAATATTATAGGAAACTTAAGGGTTTGGACATAAGGTAACAACACCCTCCAGGTGAAAAGACTTAATAGATACCATAGATGGAATGGTGGGATGAAGATATCGAAAGACAAGTGCTTATTTCTTATACTTACTTGCAGCGACCATAATATACTGAAGAGTATGTAAGGTAATAGTATTGCTGAAACGTTTTTTTTATAACTTAAGGTGTTTTGAGATTTGGAGAAGTAACCCGAAATAAATATAAATAATGGCATATGAAAACTATAAATACAAAAAAATACAGCTTTCAAAGCAACCGATTGATCAATATGAGGTTGTATAAAATGGCCAAAGACTACAAGTGTGATTAATATAAATTTTAAGTTGTCGAGTAGATAATCCCTGCTAACTGAAGATGTTGGTGATTCTATTAACGCCATATTCTGTAAAACTAAAAGATTGTAAGCTATTAAAAGCCATAATGTAAAAGGTTGTTTGCTTTTGTCAAAATCTTGCGTTTTTATCCTAACAACTAACTGAATGTATATATGAGTACATTAAAAGTGTCTGTAAGTATTTACTTTAAAAGACATAATGCGCTTCATCCTCATCAATTAAAAGCACATTTAAATATATTGTAGATATTATACCACAATTATCAATCCCATTTCGGGTATTTTACTCAAAACCGTTCATGATTTAAATATAGTATTGTTGTGGAGCCTAATTTGCTTAATGAAAATCATATCTGTTAAAGCAATGATGACTAAAGAACAGTTCAACGCCCTTGATGACCTTGACCAGGCACAAGCTACCTGGAAGGGTGTACGTTTAAAAACTGTAATTATAGGTTCCCATAAATACATATTGTATGATATAAATGGCTTATATATTGAGGTTAAATACAATTGTAAAAGCAACACGATTGAATGTTTTAGGCCAGTTGACGAAGAATGTCATATGATGTCTTATTATTATGACCATGACATTAGCGAATTAACTATGTTTTTGTAATAAGGTACTGAGATAGTCACAATTTAATCTGACAGTTACTGTAATTTAAAACACGTAACAGAGATTAGTATTATGACAACCCAAGCAAAGATTATCAAAAACAAGATGGGTATATTGGAGCTTGCCCAGCATTTAGGAAATGTATCGCAGGGCTGTAAAGTGATGGGCTGTTCGCGAGATAGCTTTTACAGATTCAAGGAACTTTACGATCAGGGCGGCGAACTCGCCCACCGGAGCCTATACCAGTACCATAACAGGCCTAACGATTAATACCACTTACTATATTCGTGGCTATGCCACCAACAGCGCCGGAACAACCTACGGCACAATATACAACATTACTACAGGCTACGGTGTAGATGAGGCCTTCGCCGGAGGGCCCATCTTCTATATTGACAATACAAAATTGCACGGTTTGATAGTTGCCACCAGCGACCAGGGCAGTGCCAAATGGGATAATACCAACGGAGGAACGTTTCTTTCTCCCGGTGCCTACAGCACAACCGACGGTGCAGGAAATACCACCAAAATTTATAATGCCGCCGGCAATAATGGGAATGCTGCTGCCATATACCGTGCCTAGCGGGGCGGAGGATATACGGACTGGTTTTTACCATCCAGCTGTCAATTGTCGCAGTTGGACCGAATTTAGTTCATAATACAGAAAATTTAATTAAACTTGAAAACGGTGTACACAGGAAAATTTCAGCCTATTATTCGTCGATTAGACCAAGTGTAACAGGTTCCACAAGCTAACGGTACGGCAATGGCTCAAAACTAAAAGCTTTAGCTTTCAAAAGATATTTGGTTTGAAAATATTAAGAAATTTCGAAGGTAAATAATTTTATGAATGATATGGAAATTTAATAAATTCATTTAAAAAACATGCTATTAAACAATATCAATTTGTTATTGAAGGTAACTATCGTAAAAATAACGAAGAAATCAGAAAAATTAATAAATTATATGAAGAAATTAAAAAGTCATATGAGCTCCAGGAAGCTCTACTAAAATTGACTAATTCCGAGTCGCCAGAAATATCAGTGACTGCTGCTGTTTATGGTATGAGGTTCGACTCAGTAAAATGTTTAAAGATATGGAAACAACTTGCAAAAAAAATATACCCATTATCAGCATGGAAGCTGAATTAGCAATTAATAACTGGAAAAATAATGAGTTGTATATTTAATGACTATATTTCCTTGAAATGAACAAAGCTCTTATTAAGTTTAAAATATTTTTACAGCAACAATTAGGCGCTATCTGGCGCAATAGCTACCGGTTATGACCTAATAGGCAACCTGCAGGATAGGGACCGCACGGATAAGGCGGGCACGATTATTAACGACCAAGTTTATATTTACCCTTCCACAGCAGCCGGCTGGAAAGTATTATTGACTCCGGCGCCCGCAGCATCAGCGGCAGTTTTACATATGGCGGCAACGGCAATGTAACCGGCGACAGCCATAAGGGTATTACCATCAGTTATAATTACCCGCCAGAGGCCGTCTCATAAGTAAAATTATGGGACGGCCTCTTTTTGTTGTCGATCAGTTCATAAGCAACGAGACTTATAAGTGTTCATTCTTCTTGTGCAAATACCGTTCTGCGCTCTCAATATTAACGGGGCTACTTATTTTTAAACTGGTCGGCAAATGAAAATACTTTTTGCATCAACGGCGTTGTGCGGGCGCCCAGGTTTTGCCTGATATTCAGTTCTTCCCTGGCAATCTGCAAAAACAGGCCGTCTATAGCCTTTTGCGTAACGTAATCAGATATATCGGGGTTTATCTTTTTAACAAAGGGTACTTTATTGTAATTGCTGGCTGCTGCTGCGTAATATTTAGTGGCCCCGGCCTGGTTAAGGCTTATTTGTATAACCGGCTTAAATTTGGCCGCTAATTGCACCGTGGTTGTACGTTTAAAATACTGGGTAGCTGCATCTGGGCTGCCCAGCAGTATTGCGCTCACATCCTGCAAGGTCATCTGTTTAATAGCATCAATAAAAATAGGCTTGGCATCTTTTGCAGCGCTTTCAGCAGCCCGGTTAAATGACAGTATTACATTATCGCAAAGCTGGTTAAGCCCTAATGAGCGCAGGGTCTTCTCGGCTTTTTGTGCTTCGGGCGGGAACAGTATCTTAACTTCGGCATTTTTGAAAAAACCGTCCACTGTGGATAGCTGGTCGGCGCTTTTACCCGTGCCTTGCTCCAGGGCCTGCTTTAGCGCTGTGCTAATATCAAGATCAGACGGGATAAGTTTTGATTGGGAATAACCCTTACTTATATTTATTAAGGCAAACAGTATGGCTAAAAATATTACGGCTTGTTTCATTAATCAAAATTAAGCAACCGTCAGCTCGAAAAATATAAGAATACCTAATAATTTATCCTATCACCTTTATCAGTGAATAAACGGCGGCAGCAATAAGCGCTGAAATAGGAATAGTTATTACCCAGGCCCATACCAGGTTAATGGTTACGCCCCAGCGCACGGCCGAAACCCGCTTGGTTAAGCCCACGCCTATAATTGAACCAGTGATAGTATGCGTAGTAGAAACAGGGATGGCGAAATGTTCAGTTAAAAACAGCGTAATGGCACCGGCTGATTCAGCAGCAAAGCCTTCCAAGGGGGTAACCTTAGTTATTTTTGAACCCATGGTTTTAACAATCTTCCACCCGCCAGACATGGTGCCGGCAGCAATGGCCGAATAGCAGGCCAGGGGTATCCAGTCGGGCATGGTCGCGCCGGGCAGTATAATTTTTTGGGCAACCAGCGTAACGTATAAAATTCCCATTACCTTTTGCGCATCGTTACCGCCATGGGCAAAACTAAGCGCCGCCGACGATACCAGCTGCAGCCGTTTAAACCAGCGCTCGGCAACCGACGGGCGGGCGCGTTTACAGACATGGAGTATAATTATGGTTAATATATAGGCTATAATTAAGCCGATGAACGGAGCCAATACAATATAGGCTATAATGGTTAGCACATAGTGCATTTCAATGGCGCTTAAGGGATTGGCATGCATAAATAGGGCATTGGTCATCCCCGCGCCGGCAAAGCCCCCTATCAGCGTGTGCGATGAACTTGACGGAATGCCAAACCACCAGGTGATGAGGTTCCAGGATATGGCGGCCACCAAACCGGCAAGTATAACCTGTATGGTTACAAAATGTTCCAGCACAATTTTTGATATCGTATTGGCAACCTTATGTTCCTTAATAAAAAAATAAGCGGCAAAATTAAATACAGCGGCCATCAGCACCGCCTGGAAAGGCGTTAGCACTTTGGTAGATACGATGGTAGCAATGGAATTTGCCGCATCATGAAAACCGTTAGTGTAATCAAATAATAGCGCCAGGGCAATTACAACAATAAGTAAGGGAGTAACCATTTATTGATAGATATGATCAGGCATTTTTAACTAATATGGATTCCATAACGTTGGCCGCATCTTCGCACATATCAGTTGCGGTTTCCAAAGCGGCCAGTATCTCCTTATATTTTATTAAGCGTAAAGCATCTTTTTCATATAAGAACAGATCGGCAACGGCACGGTCAAATATATAGTCGGCCTGGTTCTCCACACTATTTATCCTGATGCAGGAGTCGGCTATGTTACGTACGTTTTTAAGGTCTTTTAACTCCCTTACCGCTTTTTCCAGCTCAACTCCGCCCTGCAATATCAGTTCAGAGAGTTTTTTGATAGATTCGGTATATTCATCAATGGCATACAAGCCCATGCGGTTTGCAGAACCCTGAATGTAATCGGCCACATCATCTATTGCGCTGGCCAGCGAGTGGATGTCTTCCCTGTCAAAAGGGGTAATAAAGTTTTTACCCAGTTCAAGGTAAATCTGGTGGGTTAACTCATCGCCTTTGTTTTCCAGCCGGTCTATCTGCTTAAACATATCTTCACGGGCGCTGTTATCGTTTGTGTTAACAGCCTCTACAAGTATGGTTGCCATGGCAACAACATTATTGGCAGCCTGTTCAAACAACGGGAAAAATACCTTTTTGTCTTTAGGTACAAAGTATTGAAAGATGCTGTTTAATGACATTGTAAATAATTGTTGGGCAAAGGTAATATATCCTGTGTTAAATTCATGTTAACTCTTTAATGCGGGTATTACCGGGAAGGGCAGCTGCTTGGCTTTTTGCAAGGTGAAGCCAAAGGTTGATCCCAAACCGGCGGTACTGCGCACATTAATAGTTTGCTGATGGGCCTCCACAATGTGCTTAACAATAGCAAGGCCCAGACCCGAGCCGCCGATTTGCCGCGAGCGGCTTTGCTCGGTACGGAAAAAACGTTCGAACAAGCGCGGCAGGTGTTTTTCTTCAATACCGATACCATCGTCGGTTATTTCAATTAATACCTGGTCGTGCAGGTCAAACAGGCTTACTGAGGTGCTGCCGCCAGGGTTACCATATTTTAACGAGTTATCTATAAGGTTTACCAGTACCTGGTGTATCTTCTCCCTATCGGCGTTAACCAGTACGTTTTCGTCGTATTTTTGCTTGTATACCAGCTTGATGTTATGCTGCTTAGCTTTCATCTCCATGCTTTCCAGCACCTCCCTTATCAATTCGTTTATCTTAAATTTAGAATAATTGATAGCTATTTCGCCCGATTCAAGCTTGGATATTTCATCAAGGTCTTTTATAAGATAGCTTAACCGGTCTACATTCTTTGAGGCTTTATCTAAAAACTGGTTAGCCATTTCCAGGTCGTCAAACCCATCATCCAGTATAGCCTCAATATATCCCTGTATGGCAAACAACGGGGTTTTAAATTCATGCGATATGTTGGATAAAAACTCCCGCCTGAATTTTTCCTGCTTGCGCAATTCATCCACCTCTATCTTCTTCTCGCGTGCCCAGGCCTTTACCTCCAGCTCTACATCGGCTATAGGGTCGGCGCTGGTAATGTTGCCGCCAAGTGCGTCGCGCAGGTCGCGGCCAAGTTTAAGGTTATGGATCAGTTTATAAATGAGCTTGATCTTGGAATAAACGTATTTCTCGATCAGGTAGTAAAATACCATGAAGCTGATACCGAACGACACAAAAAAGGTAATGGTAACATCATACCATTTATGCTGAAAATAAAAATTGACAGAGGATACCGTTACGGCTACCGAGAATGCGGTTAAAAAGATGAGCACACGCAATTTCATACCGCTAAATTACTATTTGTAAATTACTAACAGCCAGCGGAAAGGCCATATCCATGTTAATTTATAATTATCAATTTGTGCCTTTCTTAACAAAGCCGTTAATTCCTTACGTTTAAAGCTGCGTTTTACCGATAGCGGCCCATCTACCCGTACCATTTTATTGCGGGTAAATAAATGCGTTATAACTACTACCGAAAAATATAATAACCAATGCCGGTGCAGATCGGTAAGGATGATGCCACGCCTTGCACAACCATGCATTTTTTTGATAAGTTGCACCCATTGTTCATCATTAAAATGGTGACTGAATAAACCCGAAAAAACAATGTCGAATTGATGGGGCAACGGCTCATCGCCTAACACATTAGCTTTTATATAATCAATATGGTAACCAGCGGATCTTTGTTCGGCAAATTTAATAGCAGCGCTGGCCGCATCTATGCCGGTTAACTGCAATGCAAAATCATTTTTGGCCGACCATCTGCGCAGGGCTATCAGCGTATCGCCGCCGCCGCAGCCCCAATCACTGACGGTATCACCTTTATTTACCTGAAACTTTTTCAAGGCATTGATTATGGTTTGATGTGCCCCAAACCAGCGGTTCATTTTACCAAGTCCGGTCAGCACGGGGTCAATCTCGTTTGGCGGCAAATCAAGATCGTCCATTATTTCCGCTTCAGTGGAGCGCGTTCTTAAATCAACCATATATTAGCTCGTTAATATCAGCATACCAAACTATTATACCTTGCTATACTATGATGCTGTTTAGGCAGCCAGGCTTACATTTTTTAAGTATATCAATAATTAAGTTTATAAATATAAACCTGGCGTGTACCGGTATGGGTTGAGTTAAAACCTATCATATCTCCACGCGGGCTCCACCGGCAATGAATGTCGGCACGCCATCCATCTTTATAGGCAGCAGGCTCTGTAAAATCTCCTAATTTTTTTAATGAATCGGTTTTCAGGTTCAGTAAAAAAATATGCTGGTTGCGTGCCTCGTCCTTATCCGGATAGGTATCTGTAGCCATCCATTTGCCGTCGGGCGAGAATGTGCCGTGGCCGTCGCGGTCCTCTAATTTTCCATCGCCCAATTTTTTATAATCATGCTGTCCCGGGGTAAACAGTATATGCCCATATTGCTTGCCCTGATATAAAGCCGTAATCATTAAACGCCCGTCATTAAGCCAATCAAAGTGCGAGCCGTCCCAGCCGTCTGGAAAGCACCGCTGCAGCGTGCTGCCGTCGGTATTTGCGGTAAAGGCAATGGTATTCCATTTAGGTATGGCTCGGGCCAGGAAAAAGAATTTTGAACCGTCCCGGTTAAATAAAGTATGGGCAATGTACTCTATACCGTCTTTAGCGGCAATTTCGGGCACCAGGCTTTTTAACGCAGAAAGTGATATTACCAACCTGGCTTTTCCTGTTTGCAGGTTAACTAAAAAAATGCCGTCATCATCAGGATATGGAATAGCTGCCTTAGCATCCTGCCCGGCGCCGGCATAACCATAATCAGGCCGGGTAATGCGCAGCCGTGCAAAGTTTATGCTTAATGCCGTATGGCCATCAGGTGAAACAGCAGCAACCGGATAAGGGATAATTTTTATTTCCTTTTTTGTAAATACATTTAGTATTACAGCAACATAATGCCCGTTACGCATATCGTTGTAAATGATAACCGAATCAGGGCTGGTACCCAGCCAGTGGGCCATACAGCCCTGCTGAAGGTTCCAGGCCCTGGTTTTTGCAACCGGCAGGAATTTATTGGTTTTAAGGTCTACCAAGCCAAGCGTAGCAACATCGTTTTCATCAGGTATCTTAAATCTCACGTCTGTTTCCAGCACTGTGATATAACGCTCGTTTTTACTCCACGAGTTTATACCATAATAACTGGCAAAAAGATGCTCTTTGCCATTGTGTGTTACCTGCAACGGCCCTGTTACCTCCGGAAACCTGATTGTGCTTAATTGTTGGGCTTGTGCAAAAAGGGCAAATGAAAAGCACAAAATTAAGCCGCAGCCGGTTTTAATATTTACATACCGCATTTGTTACTGTTAATTTCAACTTTAAATATAATTGATCCTGCCAATTTAATAAACCCATTATGCAAATGGCTCCCCATGCGATATACTTATCAAAAGATCAGCCAGGAATGGTATATTGTTCAGCATGGAGATAGTTATCCCTGTAACGCTGTCTCGCCCAAAAAGCCGCTGCATCTGCCTTCCTATCCATAGCCTGCGGGCAAATTGTTTATTCCAGTTGCTGGTGTAGGCCTGCTCTATATCAAACCGGTCTTTCAGCGTAAATTTTGGGGGGCGGTAATGCCTTATAATTGCCTCTGATGCTAATTTACTTGAATGTATAGCCATAGCCATACCGTTCCCGCAAAGCGGCGCTATCATACCAGCAGTATCCCCGCTCATGAGGATATGATGCGCTACAGGGGCCTTTTTTTCAAATGATATTTCATTGATCACCTCAGGCTTATCCAGTAAAAACTCGGCCTGGTTAAATATATCATTCAGATAAGGATTTCGGCGGATAACGTTTTCTTCAAGTCCTGCCAAGGTGCCGTATTTACGTAAGTCATCACGTTTGGCCAAATAACACATGCAATACCTGTTATTATCCACCCTGCTTACCCCGCAATAACCATCTTTATAGTTATTAAGCTGGATCAAATTCTCAGGCAACGCGGCCCTGATATGAAACTTTACCGCCAGGTAGGGGCTGCGTTTGTAAAAGAAAGGGCGCTGCAGCCTATGGTCCAGGTTTGCGCGTTTACCGTATGCGCCTATTACTAATGGCGCTGTCAATACATCGCCAGGGATCACAACTTCAAATCTATCTTCTATAAACCGTATATCCTCAACCCTGGTATTCAATAAAAACCCTACCCCTTCGGCTTTCGCTTTCTGATACAGGTAGTTATCCAGCGTGTATCTGCTTATCCCGAAGCCGCCCAGATCAAGTTCGGTATTAAACCGCTTACCGCCGGCCGAGGTGATCTCCAGCCGGGTAATGCGCGATGGGCCGAGCGAATCAATATCAATATCAAGGCTATGCATAAAGGGCAATACTTCGTTACTGATATATTCACCGCATACACGGTGGAAAGGGTAGCTTTTTTTTTCGATAACAGTAACCTTTAGGCCGGCGCGGTTAAGCTGAATAGCATTAAGTAACCCAGCTAAACCGCCCCCTACAATAATTACATCCGTCATGCCGTAAGCGTTTTCAGTACCATGCCCTCTACCGTTAAACCAGGGCCAAAGCCAAGGCTTAAAATCTGCCGGTTGTTTTTAACGGTGTGTTGCAATATCTTTTGCAGCACAAACAGTATAGTGGCCGACGACATATTACCGTATTGCTGTAATACCTCATAGGCAAAGGCGTTACTTTCTTCAGGCAGTTCCAGCGCTTCTTCAACGGCCTCCAATACCCTGCGGCCACCCGGATGGATGGCAAAGGCATCTATATCATTTATAGTACTTATACCGGCGCTTTGCAGCAACCTGCCGGTTATTGCCCCAATATGATTTTTGATCTGTTTAGATACTTTAGAGGTTAATTTCATTTCAAAACCGGTATTGCCTATATACCAGCCCATATCATTACGGGCCTGCGGTAAAAATTCGGTATAAAAATGCTTCAATTCCAAGGCTATGCAAGCGGCAAGCCGGTTTGCAGTACCCTCTACCAGTACAGCTGCCGCGCCGTCGCTAAAAAGCGAATTGGCCACCCAGTTATCCAGCGAGTTCACTTTCTGAAAATGCAGGGTGCATAATTCCACGCTAACCACCAGTACTTTGGCATCAGGATCGGCACGGCAAATGTAGTCGGCAGTTTTTAGCCCGTTAATTGCGCCGTAACAGCCCATAAAGTTAATGCAGGTGCGTTGGGTGGTAGTTTTTAGCCCCAGGCGCTCCACCAGGTCAATATCCAAACCGGGCGCATACATGCCGGTACAGCTTACGGTAACGAGGTGGGTAATTTGCTGTAGTAGGCCAGTTGGCAAAGCCAAAAAACAATGCCGTACAGCCGCTTCTGCAACCCTGACCGCTTCCGTCTGATACAAGGCCATGCGTGCTTCAGTACTGATAAATGGCTCCAGATCAGTTGTACGGGAAAAAAATTGATAATCATCCGGTTCGCCAGGGCCAAAATCCGGTATGGCCGAATACCGGTATTCGATACCAGAATGATCATAAATGGTTTTGAGCCTGGCCCGGTTATTATTATCTAACCCGGATGCATTGGCCATAAAACGGTATATGCTTTGCTGTTTGAATTTGTTGGCGGGGTTAGCAATACCTATGGCGCTTATGCAACTGCTCATTTATTTATGGATTGGTACTTGTTTCTATATCTATGTCAACGGTTACGTCATCGCCTAAAACCAAACCTTTGTTACCAATGCCAAAATCGGTACGCTTAATTTTAAAACTTCCTTTAAACTGTGCCGTAGTACCATTTTCCGTATAAGTAAAAGGCACCTCAACCGCTTTTGTTTTATCTTTTATAGTTACGTTAAAATTGCCTGTATAGTTGTTCCCGCTGCGGTGTTTTATGCTAACCGATCTCATTTTGATCTTAGGATATTTGGCCGCGTCAAAATAATCCTCGCTTTTCAGGTGATTATCGCGCATATCGTTATCGGTGTTTATGGTGTTTACATCAGCGCTGGCATCAATAGTACCGCTGTCGGGCTTGTTTTTATCAAATTTAATATCGGCTGTTATGCCGGCAATAGTACCGCCGGTATTAATGCCCAGGTTTTTGATCTTGAAAGTAACGGCAGATTTGGTAAGTGTGTGTTTCACCTGCGCCGGCGCTGTATTAACAAGCGCAATAACCATTATAAATGCAAGTATATTTTTCATAGCAGGCATATTAACAAAAAACTTAAACGTATTGATAAGTGCATTAAGTATTTTACATTAGGACTATGAAATTAAAACAGCTGATGCCAACCCGTGCAGCCATTGCGCATCTTAGGTTTGTGTTCTCATTGTTCTTATTTCCCGTATACTTATTTGCCTTAAGCCAGGCGCCGGTTGTGCATGCTGTTAAAGCCTGGCTGGTTTTTTTTATCTGGCATTTTCTGGCTTTCCCGGCCAGCAACGGCTATAACAGCTATTTCGACCGGGATGAACAGAGCATTGCCCTGCTGGAAAAACCACCGGAGGTTGATATCAGCCTTTATTATTTTTCTTTGTTTATTGAATTACTGGCTTTCGGGCTGTCGTTTTTTGTTAACTGGTATTTTGCAGTAGCTGTGTTGGTTTATGGTATTATGTCAAAGCTATACAGCCATCCGGCCACCCGGCTGAAGAAATATCCGATTGGTAGTTTCCTGACCGTCTTTTTTTTCCAGGGAGGCTTTATTTACTGGAGCACCTGGTTCGCTTTTACGGGAAGCAGCCCTTTTACCGGATGGAACTTGCACCTGCTTATTGCCGGGGCCATTTGCTCCAGCCTTATTGGCGCCTCCTATCCGCTCACCCAGGTTTATCAGCACGGGGAAGACAGCCGCCGCGGCGACCGTACTTTGAGTTTATTATTAGGATATAAAGGCTCATTCATCTTTGCCGGTGCACTTTTTGCAACCGGGCTGGTGTTAAACTACCTTTACTGGCAACCCACCGGCAGTTTGTATAATTTTTACCTGTTTTTAATTATTACCTCGCCTATATTTATCTTTTTTAACTGGTGGTTTTATAAAGTGGGGCAAACCAACGCGAACGCCAGTTTTAAAAATGCCATGCGGATGAATTTTTTGAGCGCGGGATGTATGGTGGCTTATTTTGGGTGGCTGTGCTTGGTAAGCTAAGCCAACGCTCAGGTATATAATATGCTGCTATCTTTCCGGTGAAATGATATTTCTCAGGTATCCTATTTAAATCGTCCATTGCTTGTTATCTATTTAATTGCTTCCGATTTTGTTTTTGTCACTATTTCATCGTTAACAAAATCGCTGTAATGAATAATAACGCTGCCTTTGTGGGCAAGGTCTTTTTCAATAGGTTTAATATGGTTTTCCCATTGGTTGCAATGGGTGGCTATTGGCGGCACAGCGTTTTGCCAGCCGGATAGTTTTAGGGTAAACACCCGGTATCCGCGCCAGCAACTGGTAAACCATTCAGGCAGCAGGCCTATTTCGTCCTTCCCATCATTGTTGAGGTCGCCTAAATTATCAGGTTTGCCGCCAATGCAGCTGCTTACCTTAATAGGCTTAATGCGCCGGTCCGAAAAAACGATAAGCGCATCACAAGCGCCGGCACAGCTCATTCCGTCTTTATTTAGTTCCGGCGGTACCAACCAGGCGTATACGGGCTTTCCATTGCCGTTAAAATTGCCTTTAATGGCATTAGCAGGTATTGGCCCCGGCTGCTGGCTGCCAGCGGTTGTAGTGGCCAACAACCACAACATTAATAATAAGCTGCGCATAGTTATTGATTAAGAGGTTATCCATCGGTATAATAAGGATAAATAAATATTGTTTTAACTGTATATTTTGTGAGCTGTATATTAATACAACGGCTATACTGTTTGGTAGTGCTTGGGTGGTGTTCCGGTATTAGATCTGTTGGCATATTGCTAAACAGCGCTCCCAAGGGGGCAGCGCCGCTAACAGGCTACTTATTACCGCCAGCAACTGTTAAAAATTGTTAAACAACTGCTATGTGCATTAATTAAGGTTATTTTTGTGTTTAGCGCAAAATGAAAAAAAGAAGCATAGGGCTAATTATAGGGTTAATGGGCAGCGCCTTGCTGGGCGTTATGGCCATGCAGCTATACTTCCTGGTGCAAACCTATCACATGCAATCGCAATTGTTTGACGGGCTGGTAAACGATGCGCTGAACAATGTGGTAGCAAAACTGCCGAAACAAAGCGCCAACAAATTTTTAAAGGCGAAGATCAAATTGCTGGATGCAAAAACCAGCGGCGACGAAAACACTTATAGCTATAAGGACGATACATCGGCAAAGCTAACACATGCGGTTAAGAAGAAGATGACCATGCGGGATAGCCTGAAACATTTGCGCAACCGCCTTACCAACGAACTGGCCGATACGGGGGAAGAGGGATCATTTACTTTCCGTATACGTTTTGAAACTTATGTAGATGAGTTTGGAAACATAAGGCAGCGCGGTGTTAACGAAATTGTTAAAAACCCGATAAAGTATATTGATGCCGGCAAACTGCATCGTTATGATACTTTAAAATATCTTGCGTTGGACGACCCGCAATTTGGACGGCAAGTATTAACCAAAGTACAGGAAAACCCCTTATGGAAGGCCGAACAGGAACGCAAGCAGCGCCTAAGGCAGTTAAAGGCCGTAAAACGCCTGCTGGAACAGGATTCATTACAGGCCATTAAGACCGGGAATAACCGGGCCTTGTTCAATAACCTTGCCGATGATTACCAGAAGGCAAACGAATCGCTTAAGAGCCGGCTCGACCCTTTGCTGATTGATTCATTACTGCGTTTTGAACTGCATAATAAAGGCATTTACCTGCCCTTTAATTACGAGGTGAGCACTGCTAATAATGATTCGCTGATATTTTCAAAAGCGGGCGATGCGACCGGCAACAAGCCGGTGTTCACCTTTGCCAATGCACCTTACCATACCCCCATCTTCAGTAATGACGTAGTGAATGACCAGGGCATGCTGCGGCTGGCCTTCCCTGAAAAGAGCCGCCATATTTTAAGCGGCATGGTGGTTAGCATGGCTACCTCGGGCGGTTTGCTGCTGGTGCTTATTTTATGTTTCAGCTATACCATCTTCTCTATCCTTAGGCAGAAAAAGATATCGGAAATGAAGACCGATTTCATTAACAACATGACCCATGAATTTAAAACCCCGGTATCAACCATAATGATTGCCAGCGAAGCTTTGAAAGATGATGAGGTTACTGCCGATAAAAGCCGCATATCGCGCCTGGCCAATATTATTTATGAAGAGAACGCCCGCCTGGGCAGTCACATTGAGCGGGTGCTTAACATTGCCCGAATAGAGAAGAACGACTTTAAACTGGATATTAAACCTGTTGAAGTAAATGATACTATAACCGCTGTAGTTGACAGCATGTCGCTTAAACTGCAAAAGTATGAGGCGCAGCTTACACTTAACCTTAATGCCGCTTACTCTTCCATTAATGCCGACGAGTTGCATTTCAGCAATGTGATCTACAACCTTATTGATAATGCCATCAAGTATAGTAATGGTAATCCGCAAATAACTATCAGTACCACTATTGCAAAAAACACATTAGTAATAACCATTGCTGATAAAGGTATAGGCATGACCCGTGAAGAACAGGCCCGTATATTTGAGCAGTTTTACCGCATACCTACCGGCAATTTGCATGATGTTAAAGGGTTTGGCCTGGGCTTAAGCTATGTTAACACCATAGTGAAACGGCTGGACGGCACTATCAGCGTACGGTCTGAAAAAGATAAAGGCTCTGAGTTTGAATTGAGGTTCCCGGTTGTATAAGCACAAAGCATGAAGAAAATATTACTTGTTGAAGACGACCCGAACCTGGGGCTGTTATTGCAGGATTACCTGCAGCTGAAGGGTAAATTTGACGTGGTTTTATGTAAGGATGGCGATGAGGGGCTGCGCGAATTTACCAGGCAGGATTATGACCTGCTGATACTGGATGTAATGATGCCCAAGAAAGACGGGTTTACCCTGGGTAAGGAGGTACGGAAGATGAATGCCGGTATCCCTATTATTTTTGCCACGGCCAAGGGCATGATAGAAGATAAAACCCAGGCCTTTAGCCTGGGCGGCGATGATTATATTACCAAACCATTCCGTATTGAGGAGTTACTGCTGCGCATTAACGCGTTGCTGAAACGGGTAAACAGCACCGAGAAAAAAGAAGAGGAACGGCAAACACATTTCAGCATAGGCCGGTACGCTTTTGATTTTACGTCGCAAATGATAACCATCGGCAACAACCAGCAAAAGCTATCAACCAAGGAGGCCGAATTATTGCGCCTGCTGTGCCTGCGCAAAAACGAGGTACTTACCCGCGAGGAGGCCCTGCTGAACATCTGGCATGATGATAATTACTTTAACGGCCGCAGCATGGATGTTTTTTTAAGCAAGATACGCAAATATCTTAAAGACGACCCCGCTGTAGAGATCATTAATGTGCATGGTAAGGGGTATAAGCTGTTGGTGAATTAAGGAGCCTTCGGAAAGTGATTGTGTCTTAAGTTAAAACCACCGTCATCCCGAACTTGTTTTAAAGCTTAATTTGGTTAAAAACCGATTAACCTGCCACATTTAAAATGCGATGCTGAAACAAGTTCGGCAAGGCGCAGGTCTGCTCATTGCTCCTCGTTCCCTGCCATGTTCTCGCCAAAATGGATAATATTGCCATTATTATCCAGTATGCTGAACTGCTTCATGCCCCAATCCATCTCTTTTAAGGCGCCATCGGGATGTACCACACCATAAGGTTCAAATTCGGCGTATAGCTTATCTACTTCGGTCACGTTCACATAACAACCGGTATTCTTAGGGATACTTACATCGTTGGTAGGCCATAAATGGATATTTACCCCGTTACGGCTGAATATCAGATATCCATCCCAACTGGAGTGAAAAGTAAAACCCAATTTTCCGGTATAAAATTTAATGGTTTCTTCTTCGTTTAACGAGGCAAGTATAGGTATGGCATATCTTAGCATACACTGTAACGGGTATTGGTTAACCAAATTTGTTATCGTGAGTGGCCGGTAATGGCAGTAAAAACTTTACATATATTAAAGTAAATATAGCTGTAAATTATTAAGTTTGGTGAGCTGTTAACTAAAAACTAATAAAAATGAAAAAAACCTTACTCCTTTCA
>CAZZVY010000022.1:0-1462 GCA_964657585.1 uncultured Mucilaginibacter sp.
CCCTAAAGGTAAAATGCGGCCAAATGCATCGCACGAGTTGCAGGAGATCACCAGTGGAATAGCAAAAGCGGAGCAGGAGGCCCGCCGTAAAATTGACCAGGTGTTTAAAAGCGCAACCGGCAACGGCTGGACAGCCGACGGATCGCTCACTGTGCGTGATGGCCGGCTATGCATCCCTTTATTAGCTGAAAACAAACGTAAGCTAAAAGGATTTATACACGATGAATCATCATCGGGCCAAACGGTTTATATTGAGCCCGAGGAGGTATTTGTTCTGAACAACCGGGTACGCGACCTGGAATTTGAACGCCGCCGTGAGGTAGTAAAAATATTAACCGCCCTTACCAATGAATTAAGATCTTATACACCCTTATTGTTATCCTATCACGGCCTGCTAACCAAGCTTGATTTTGTGCGTGCCAAAGCGCTTTTTGCAATCGACATAGAAGGAATTATGCCCGAAGTTGTAAATGCGGCCAGCATCAAACTTATTAACGCCCGCCACCCATTACTGTATTTAAGCCTTAAAAAAGAACAAAAAACCGTTGTACCCTTAAATGTAGCTATTGATGAAGGTACAAGAATAATAGTGGTGTCCGGGCCGAATGCAGGCGGTAAATCTGTTTGCATGAAAACAACAGGCCTGTTGCAAATGATGATACAGGCCGGCCTGCTGATACCGGCTGCAGATAACAGTGTTGCCGGTGTGTTTAAGCAGATATTTGTTGATATAGGCGACGACCAAAGCATAGAAAGTGATTTGAGCACGTACAGCGCCCACCTTTCAAAAATGAAGTATTTTGTAGAGCAGGCCAACAGTAAAACCCTGATACTGATAGACGAATTTGGCACCGGGACTGATCCGCAATTTGGTGGGCCTATAGCGGAGGCGGTACTGGAATCGCTTAACCACAAAAAGGTAAAGGGTATGGTTACTACCCATTACAGCAACCTTAAAGTATTTGCCGGTACAACTGAGGGCCTTGAAAATTCAAGCATGCTGTTTGATAATGTGCAGATGAACCCTATGTATATTTTAGAAGTAGGCAAACCCGGCAGTTCTTATGCTTTTGAGATAGCCCAAAAGATAGGTCTGCCGCAAAATGTAATTGATCTGGCAAAAGATAAGGTAGGGATTAGCCAGAAAAAAGTAGATACGCTGCTGGTTGACCTGGAACGTGAGAAAAAAGAAATATTTGATACTAAACTAAAACTGGACAAGCAGCAGCGGCAAGTAAACAGCTTGTTGCAGGAAAACCAGCAATTAAAAACTTACCTGGAAGAAAACCAGCGGTCACTTATACGTGAGGCTAAACAACAGGCCAAAAATATTATACTTGACGCCAATAAATTGGTGGAAAATACCATATCAGAGATAAAAAGCAGCCAGGCTGATAAAGAAAAAACCCGTGAACTGCGCCAGCGCCTTGACCGTGAACTGCAAAACAATACCGTTAAAACT
>CAZZVY010000022.1:1472-23310 GCA_964657585.1 uncultured Mucilaginibacter sp.
TGTTGTTAGCGACGAGGATTTAAAACCCGGCGACTGGGTAAAACTTACTGATTCAGACACAACAGGACAGGTAATAGAAATTGTGAGGGATAACGTAATTATTGCTATGGGCGAACTGCGTACGGTGGCGAAAAAGAAAAGGGTACAAAAGATCAGCAAAAAGGAGATACCCAAGGATATTCGGAAAAGCTATAGCAGTACTAACACCAGCGATGTAGCCAATTTTAGTCCCGAAATTGATGTGCGTGGCATGCGCGGCGAAGAAGCGCTTTATGCAATTGAAAAAATGCTCGACCGCGCGGTGATGATGGGGTTTGGAACATTAAAAATTTTACATGGCAAAGGAGATGGCATACTCCGCAAACTTATCCGCGAATATTTGCGCAAATATGACCAGGTTAACCGTTTGGAAGACGAACATGCCGACCGGGGCGGGGATGGTATAACTTATGTTTACATGCGTGATTAACAATAATATTTTTGTTTGCAATAGCAACCAATTATCTGACAGTCAAGTGTTATAACTGTCAGATAATTAGTGGTTATCTAATTTACACTGCTACCGCCAGCCCATTGCCATTTTCCAGTTCGTCTTCTATTTGTTTAATGGCTTTTACTGTTTTCATGAAAGAGTCGGGCGTTACTGAAATTGAATCAATACCTTCTTCCACTAAAAATTGCGCGAAATCCGGGAAATCTGAAGGGCCCTGGCCGCATATGCCTACCTTTACATGCATTCGTTTAGCAGTTTTTATCAATGATGATATCATCATTTTCACCGCTTCATTACGTTCGTTATATAAATGCGCTACTAATGACGAATCGCGGTCAAGGCCTAAAACTAATTGCGTCAAATCGTTAGACCCTATTGAAAAACCGTCGATATAAGGTGCAAACCGCTCAGCCAATATAACGTTTGACGGTACTTCAGCCATCAGGTAAACTTCCAAACCGCCTTCACCTCTTACCAGCCCATACTGGGCCATTACTTCATACACTTTTAGTAATTCGCCAACGGTTCGGCAAAACGGGATCATTACCACCACATTTTTTAAGCCCATGGTTTCCCTTGCTTTTTTAATGGCCAGGCATTCCAGCCCAAAAGCTTCCTGGTAGGCTTTAGAGTAATAGCGTGAGGCCCCGCGCCAGCCAATCATAGGGTTTTCTTCAGTTGGCTCAAAAAATTTTCCGCCGGGCATATTATAATACTCATTGGTTTTAAAATCAGAAAAACGGACGATTACTTTATGGGGATAAAATGCCGCTGCGATTTTTGCTATGCCGTAGGATAGTTTTTCAACAAAAAAATCCGCACCATCCCGGTAACCTTTTATAGTTTTTTCTATAAGGTTGCTTAGCGCTGCATCACCAAGTTGCCGGTGATTTAATAAAGCAAGCGGATGTATCTTTATAAAATTGTTAATTATAAATTCTTCACGCGCCAGGCCTACCCCCTTGTTAGGGTAATGTGAATAATGAAAAGCCATATCTGGCGATGCTACATTCATCATTACGGTTGTTTTTACCTGCGGCAGGCTACTCAATGAGTGCTGATGGCGTTCAAAAGCTATAACGCCTTCATATATCAGGCCTGCATCACCCTCGGCGCATGAAGCGGTTATTAGCTGGCCGGTAGCTAAAACTTCGGTAGCGTTTTCACAACCAACAATAGCCGGTACGCCTAACTCGCGCGCAACTATGGCTGCATGGCAGGTACGGCCGCCTTTATTGGTAATAATAGCTGCCGCCTTTTTCATAACCGGTTCCCAATCAGGGTCGGTCATATCCGTTACCATAATATCGCCTTCTTTAAAGTTAATGTGGTGGATAGCATCTTTATCCGTCTCATTTAACAAATGCACTGTTCCTGCGGCTATCTTATCTCCAACAGCTATGCCTTTTAATAACAGGTGCTTCTCGCGTTTGGTATCATGTATCTTATATTCCGTAATGCTGTCAACTGCTTTGCGTGAGTGAATAGTTTCAGGACGCGCCTGAACAATAAATAAATCGCCGCTAAGGCCGTCAACAGCCCACTCCACGTCCATTGGGCACCATTTATTTTTTAGGTTAGAGTAATAGTCTTCAATAAGCACCACCCAGTTGCTCAATTGCAGTATCTGCTCGTTTGTTAAACAAAAATTTTCAGCCGCTGCAGCTGGTGTGGGTATTACCTTTACCCTGGGCTCATCTGCAAGCCCGTAAACCATTTGCTGGTGCTTTTTCCCAAGCTTTTTTTCTATGATGCTATCAAAACCATTGCGCAGAGCCGGTTTAAACACTATAAACTCGTCCGGGTTTACTGAACCCTGTACTACCATTTCGCCTAAACCATAAGCGCCGTTAATAACAACCACATCCTTGAAACCGCTCTCCGTATCTAAAGAAAACGCTACGCCCGACACACCAACATCCGACCGCACCATTTTTTGCACACATACTGAAAGGCCTACAAGAAAGTGATCGTACCCAAAATTTTTACGGTAGCTAATGGCGCGGTTTGTAAACAAAGAGGCAAAGCAATCTTTCACAGCTTCTAACAGCGCTGTTTCGCCGCTTATATTTAAATAAGTATCCTGCTGGCCGGCAAATGAAGCATCAGGAAGGTCTTCGGCAGTAGCCGAGGAGCGGACAGCTACATCAACATTATCTTGTTGGTATTGCAATGACAATTTTTGATATACCAGTTTAATTTCAGTTTCCATTTCGGGCGGAAATCCCCCGTTCTTTATCAGTTGCCTAACGCTGGCACCACATAACGATAATTGTTTAAGATCATCAACATCAAAGGCATCTACAATCTTACGTATCTTATCATCCAAACAATTAAATGCAATGAAATCGTGATAGCTGCTTGCTTTGATTATAAATCCGTCAGGGATACGAATACCCCGATTACTTAAATTAGTAAGCATTTCGCCCAGCGAAGCATTTTTACCGCCTACAGTTTCAATGTCGTTGATTGAAGCCTCTATAAGCTTTAGGGTGTATTGTTTTGTTGCCATAACTTGTTATTGTTTATACAAATATAAGTTAGGAGCAAAAGTGTGTATTTGTAAAAAATAACTATAAATGATACTATATTCATTTAATATATAAAATATATGGATATTTATGTTAGTATCATATATATGAAACCGCGTTTAAATACTTTTAGCCATCAGGGTAATGAATCATTCCAATTAAAAATAAGTGAATATTATCACGCATTAAGCGAATTTCATTATCATCAAGAGATTGAATTGCTTTATGTTATAGAAGGGGAGGGCCTATTATTAATAGGAGAACAATTTGAACAAGTTAGCAAGGGAATGCTTTTGCTAATTGGTTCAAACACGCCACACATGTTTAAATTTGAACAATATATTTATGCTAATGCTTTAATGAAACAAGGCAGGCAAGATTTGAAAATAAAACTGCTGACATTACACCTCGATGTCAGGATATTTGGTGACGAGTTTTTTAACTTGCCCGAAAATCAACCGATCAATAATCTGCTTAAAGAAGCCTTAAAAGGTATAAATTTCATCGGTGGGTCCGCTAAAACAATTAGTGATGCCCTGCTAAACCTTCAATACGCAGCTGGACCGGAACGTATTTTTTTACTGTTGCAGCTGTTAGCTATACTGGCGGCAATCAAGGAAAGACAATTTATAACTGCTGAACCACACCTGGGTGCCTACAATGAGAACGATGAAACCAGGCTAACCAAGGTTTATTTATACACCTTAAATAATTTCCATAAAACAATTTCGCTTAAAGAAATAGCCTCAATGGTTTACATGGTGCCTAACGCATTTTGCCGTTATTTTAAATTGCGTACCAATAAAACCTATTTTACCTTTTTAATGGAGGTAAGGATAAGGCATGCCTGCAAACTGTTGAAGGAACAAGAGTACAGCGTAGTTGTTGTCTGCTATGAATCCGGGTTTAGCAACCTGTCGAATTTTAACCGCCATTTTAAGCAGATCGTAGGTAAAACGCCGTTGGAGTACAGGAATTTTTTTAATATGGCTAATAAATAACAAACTATCAGGATTGTGCAGGATAGCTAAGTGTATTATTGTTAATATGTTTATATAATTGATTACTCTCTTAAAAACCAATTATAAACGCCGGTCTTCGTTTTAGTATCTTGTTGTTGATGTTAATGAAAATTTTTACGTTTACGTTATTGGCGCTTGTTAATGTCAACTTCTTATATGCACAACAGCCGGTGCAATCAACCGGTCGTCAGCTACCGGATGTTTTGATGATGAACAATGGCCAGAAAGTGGCCACAATAAGTCAATGGGCCCGGCGCCGGCAAGAATTACTTGACTTTTATACCCGTGAAGTATACGGACGAATGCCGCCCCGCCCTAAAAATATGATGTTTAAAGTAGTTGAGCAAAATGGCAACGCGTTAAACGGGATGGCTACACGCAAACAGGTAACCGTTTATTTTAACGGCAAAACTAATGGCCCGCAGATGAATATCCTGATGTATCTGCCAAACGCGGTGAAACAACCGCCTTTGATTGTCGGGCTTAATTTTTATGGCAATCAAACAACAACTGCCGATCCGGCGGTCATAATAGATACCAGTTGGGTTGATACCCGCCCTAAAGGCATGGTAAATTATCATGCAACGGCCCAAAGCCGGGGCATTAACACCGGGCCCTGGCCTATTGAAATGATCATCAAGCGGGGATATGCACTGGCGACTATCTATGACGGTGATATCGATCCTGATTTTAAAGATGGCTATAGCCGCGGTGTGCGTGCCATGTACCCAGAATTACAAGGTATAGCTGATAATTTTAGTACTATTGGCGCCTGGGCCTGGGGGCTGAGCCGGGCTATGGATTATTTTGAAACAGATAAAGACATTAATAGTAAACAAGTAGCCGTATTCGGCCATTCGCGCCTGGGCAAGGCTGCACTTTGGGCCGGTGCAACCGATACGCGCTTTGCCCTGGTTATAAGCAATGAGTCAGGTAAAGGTGGCGCATCGCTTTTTATACGCCAAAGCGGTGAGGCCCTGCGCCACCTGGCCAATGGTTTCCCTAACTGGTTTTGCACCAATTTTAAAAAATACATCGATAAAGACGGCGAACTGCCTTTCGACCAGCATTTTCTCTTAAGCCTGATCGCTCCGCGGCCGCTGTATATAGCAAGTGCTGAAGAGGACAAAAATTCAGATCCGGCGGGCGAATTTCTTTCAGCAAAGGCGAGTTCAGTAGTGTACAGGTTATTTGGTAAAAAAGGAATAGCAACTGATAGTCTTCCCCCGTTAAGCCACCCGGTAATCGGGCAGGTGGCTTATCATATCAGACCTGGTAAACACGACGTTACTGACTATGACTGGGAACAATACCTGACCTTTGCGGACATATATTTCAAAAAATAACGAGCGTATACTAACCGTTCAGATTGTAGTATGCAAAATAATCAGGCTAAACTATGTATGGTATCAAACAAAATAACTACCAGATAACCAACTGCTCTTTGCTTTTTGTGACTAATTGAACTTTAATAAGGTAACATGGTTTGCGGTGAAATAATAATCGAAAACAGTATTTTAGCGATAAAATGCAAATTGAAATTAATTGGCTGGTAACTTTATTGGCAGTGGTAATATCACAGTCGCTATTTGCAGCCGGACTCCTTTTATTTTCGCGTTATAATAAAACTTCTAACAGGCTGCTGGCTTTATTGATCATTACTATTGTGTTGTGGCAAAGTGATGATTTTATGCGCCTTTCTGGCATTTACCGGCAACGCCCTAATCTGTATTTTTTGCCTATTTTTTATTCTTTCAGTTTTGGCCCGCTTATGTAAGAAGTTTAATTAGCCATCCTTTTCAATGGAAAAAAACGGACCTGCTGCACTTTATTCCGGTAATATTGCAGGCCGGTCTTTACCTTTTCCTGTGCTTTTCTCCTTATACTTTTAAGTACTGGTATTGGGAGCATGTGCACCGGGCCTACACTTACCGCATAGAATTTGACGGGACCTGGATTTCGCTGATAATCTACTTATTGTTATCCTTTCGGTTATTGCGCCAATACCAGGTTTGGGTAGTCAATCATTTTTCAGAGGTATCCCGTATCCGGCTCAACTGGCTAAAAATTATTTTAACCGTCCTGATAGTTCTTTGTGTGCAGTGGTTTATAGAAATATTGTTGCGTGATCTTGGCGGCCTTTATTTCAATTATGATTACTCTGTTGAAATATTAGGCATAATCGTGTTGATATCAGGCATTGCCGGTATACGGCAAGCCAACCTTTCTGCGGTCAATTTCGAAACCGAAATGGCGGTGCCTAAAAATGCTTTTCTTCCTGACACAGAGATTTTAAAGGTGATAGGTAATAGTATGAAAGAACACCGGCTGTATCTGAACCCTACACTTACACTAATTGAACTGGCCTCTGCATTGAAATTAAGCCCGAAAGTGGTATCGCGGCATATTAATGCCGGTTTTGGTCAGTCGTTCAATGATTACGTAAATAGTTACCGGGTAGAAGAAGTTAAGCGCAGGCTAAAAACATCAGACCTGGAAAAATTGACCATCATGGGAATTGCTTACGAATCCGGTTTCAATTCAAAAACTACTTTTAACCGGATATTCAGGGAGTTTACGGGTACGGTGCCGTCCGGTTATGTCAGTCAATAAGTCCCATATCACGATTCGGGACGTACCATATCATTATCCGGGACTTCTGTGCCACATTTCCACCGCACCTTTGAGGCATGAGAAAAACAACGCTTATAATTATCCTGCTACACGCATGCAGGCTGTTCGCACAGGACGTGTGGACAGACAGGGCCAGGCTGTTACCTGACCGCCTCCGTAATATACCTTCAGGCATACAGATATGGCATTCCCCCACACCGGTTTACCCCGAAATCAACGCCGACACTGCTTATTCAGGAAAATATATCTGGAAACACAGCACACGGGTAAACTCTGAAGCAGGCGACCTGGAAGTTATTGCGGCAGGCAGTTATATTTGGTGGAAGGATAGGGGTTGGACGGAGAATGTGCAATTAGATAAGGAGGGCTTTGCTAACCGCTTCCTGTGTAAAGGGGGTATTTTAAAAAGCGGGCGATCATATACTTTTATGCAGAATTACAGGCATGGCGATGCGATATACCCCGGCGACGCGCTGTGGTTTGTGCTGGCAAAAGATAAAACTGGGCGCATTTATAAGGGAATTGCCCTTGTGGAAACCGAAGGAACTTTAAAACAAAAAAACTACAAAAAACCATGAAAACATTATTGTTGATAATCGCCTTGTTGGCATTTCAAACTGCTCAGTTAAAATTAAATGATCTTGATGGATTAATTGGTAAAAAATGGACAGGAAACTTAACATACCTGGACTATGGCACCGGCAGGTTAGAGGCTATTGAAACTGAACTGACAGTGGCCATAAAAAGCCCCGGCATTTATTCCTGGGTAACTGCCTACCCAAAAGAAAGTTCGCATAACAGCACCGAGGAAGTGGTTATCAGCGCGGACGGACATAGCATTGATGGGGAAACCGTTACCGAAAGAACGGTACTCCCAAATGGTTCTTTAAAATTCGTTACCCAAAAAACCGGGGAAGACAACAACAAAAAAGCAAAGTTCCGCTATACATACCTGATAGGTAAAAAAGGTTTCAGCCGCAATAAAGAAGTTTGTTACGAAGGCGAAACAACATGGTTTACACGCAATACCTTATCCCTAACTGCTAACTGATATGAAAAATTTATTAATCTTTCTAATGCTGATCAGTGCACAGCAGAAGCCTGTTATTTATAAGGTTGATCCTTCCAAAAGCGAAATTAAGTGGACAGGCTATGCAGCAGCTGGCGCTTATGCGCCTACGGGTACCATTAAAATAAAGTCGGGCCAGATCTCCATAATTAACGGACGATTAACTGCGGCGAAAGTAATTGCAGATATGCCTACCTTGAGCAATAGTACACAAGATTTGCAAACACACCTGCGAGGCAATGATTTTTTTGCAGTAGACAAATATCCGGAAGCAACGTTTATATTGAGTTCTGTTAACGGTAACACTGCTATGGGCAGTTTAACTATAAAAGGCATCACAAACAAGATTAACTTTCCATACACCATAAACCTGCAAAATGGTGCGGTGATTGTTAAGGCAGCCTTTGATATCGACCGGACACAATTCGGGATAAAATATAATTCTTCTTCATACTTTCAGGATCTGGGCAGTTATGCCATAAAAAACGATTTTCATCTTGATATGACCCTGTCTTTTCCTGGTGATCAAATCAAATAACCAGGTTCAAATAATATACAATAAAAGAGGCTGTATCATTTGATTTATGATACAGCCTTTTTATTATAGCGATATAAGTTAATAACCGGGGTTCTGAGTAAGATTTTTGTTAACAGTAATATCGTTTGTTGGTATTGGCCATTCAAATTTTGGTGCATCTGCAGGTTGCGTTTGACCATCATAAGTTGGACCGGTATATATAACACTTGAATTTTGAGGTGTTAAGCGGGTAAAACCAATGTGCCAGCGACTAAGGTCATCCAAGCGGAAACCTTCAAACGCAAGTTCACGTGTCCTTTCATCACGTATTGCTTGGGTTAAAGCCGAACCAGTAGCTGCAATTATGGTTTCACCACGTGCTACACGTAATGCATTCAACGCAGTTAAAGCATTAGCTTCACTTCCTGCACCTTGTGCAGCCTCAGCGGCTATACAATACATTTCGCCAACCCTAAATACTTTTGGGGCGTTAACATAATTTGAATTTACAAATGTACCTGTATATAAAGCAGGGTTACCGGGATATTTATTTACTAATTGCAAATTAAGTTTCGTTGTAACTATTGTAACAGGTGATAAGGCAAAATAAGTAGTTTTACGAATATCGCTGGCTGGGTACAAATCATATATTCCTTGAGTTGGTAAGAAATCCGGGTCATATGATGAAGTGCCAGTTTTGTATTGCAAATAAATAGGTATACTATTTATCAATGTACTGCTTGACGTGCCATTTAATGTTCCGGTTACCTCTGAAATAGTAGCTGCAGATTGATAAATAGACTCTTGTATACCATCATTATACCAATAGTTTTGAAGTGTCGCAACAGTAGTTAACAAAGGATACTTATTAGCTGAAATTAGGCTTTGAGCGGCGGCATAGGCGCCACCATAATCATGCATATATAATCTTACTCGTGCTTCTAAAGCAATAGCAACGTCAATTGTGAAAATTTTTGAACCTTGTGCTCCTGCTACATTCGCTAATAAAGTTTTTGCTTGTGCTATATCGGCAAGTATTTGACTGTATACTGCTTGTACGCTCGCTCTTGCAGGGAGCAAAGAAATGTCATATGTTAACACTAATGGTACACCAGGATCAGTTGCGGCGGTAGCTGATTCAAAAGGTTTTGCCCAACGGGTAATTAATTTATGGTAATAGTACGCCCTTGCTAAATACATGTCGCCGGTATATTGATTTAGCGAAGCGGTTTCAGCCGAAGTTGCAGGTGTAATATTTTTAAACCCCGTAATCGCTTCATTAACATTAGCAATAGCATTATAATATCCAGCCCATATAGTAGGCACAGTTTGATCGTCGGCCTGAAAATCAACCCACCGGTGTGGTGAGCCGCTACGGTTGCCAAAATCAAGCGTGGCGTTTAATTGATCAGCTTGTACATCGCTTAAGTAAGTGTATATTCCATACTGCCTTGCACGAAAGTTACCATACATGCCGGTATCCCATGATTGTGCATCTTTTACTGATTGAAATGACTGGGTAAGAGCTATGGTATTAGCTGGAACTAAATCCAATTTTTTGCAAGATGTAGTAGCAATTATAGCAACTAACCCTGCTGAAATATATTTGTTTATTTTTTTCATTTCCTGTATTCTTTAATATTAAAAAGTTAACTGAGCGCCAAATGAATATTGTTTTGTATTAGGATCTGTACCCAAGGCTACATTAGTATCCACTTCTGGATCAGGTCCGCGATATTTGGTAACAGTAAGTAGATTACGACCAGTTAAGAAAAACCTGGCGCCTTTAAATGCTTTTGTATGTTCAAGTAATGATTTTGGCAGGGAGTAACCGATTGTGAGGTTTTTCAATCTCATAAAAGAAGCATCCTCAATTAACCGTGAGTCAAATTGAGTGAATTGTTGTCCGAGTTTTGGGAATTGGGTAACATCGCCAGGGTTTTTCCAATAATCAAGTACGGTAGATATTTGATTGAAGCCAGGAAATTGGTTTGGATTTTCAAAAAAGTATCTATCATTGTCAATCATGTATTTTCCTGCCACGTATGTAAAGTCAGCTTGTAATGAAAAGTTTTCATAACCAGCGCTTAAGCCAAAACCTCCTTGAGACCATGGATAGCGCCTGGTACCAGTACTTTGCTGTAATGTGGTAGAATTGAAAGTAGTAGTAATAGCTGACGGATCTTTACGTGTATTTACAATTTGGTTTGGATCGGTGTTTGGTAAATACCATTGCGGTAAACCGGTTTGTGTGTTAACACCCGCCCAAATAGGGTACAAGTATGTAACCGGCTGGCCAACCGCCCAACTTACACCAGTGTTAGCCAATATGTAATATTGCCTGTCCTGAAATAACTTGGTAATCTTATCTTTATTGGTATTAGCAGTAATATATGGTGTAATATAAGCATGATGTGCTCTATTGGTATACACATCAGCCTCAATGTGCAAATCAACACCGGTGTTTTGCAATTCGCCGGTATTCTGAGTTACACTTGAAAAACCGCTTGTATAAGGGTAAGGTACAGGAATTAACATATTACTAGTTTTTCTCAAATAATAGGAAGCCTCAATCCTCACGTGGTCGAATATCGATGCATTGAAACCAGCAGTTGTTAAATGCTGTGTTTCCCACTGTAAATCAGGATTACCTGATACTGCAATACCTAAACCTGTACCAGTATTATAACTTACACTTCCTACAGTAGCTTGCGCTAAATAATTATTGATTGCTGAATTACCGGTTGATCCTGTACTTAATTTTAAATCTAAAGCATCCAGCCAGCTTACGTTTTTAAGAAACGATTCTTGTTTAGCTTTCCAGGTTGCACCTGCAGACCAAAAATTGCCTGTCCGTTTATTGGCTCCAAACCTTGATGACTTATCTTGACGTATAGAGCCTTCTAAAAGATATTTACTGTTATAAGTATAATCTAATCTTCCAAATAACGACTTATAAGAAAATTCTGATTTAGACGATGCATCAGTTACACCAGTTGTACTACCATTTCCTAAAGTCAAAAGCCTATCATCAGTGAAACCTACACTACCTGCCTGAAAGGCTGTGGTGGAACCGTCATACTGCTCTTGGCCACCCAAAACTGTAAAGTTGTGTACAGATGCAACGTTAAACTTATATTCTATAGTATTTGTAAAGGTTTTTGAAATACCCCTGGTAAAATATTCTGTAACTGTTCCGTTATTGGGTGCGCCCAGATAAGATGGAAGCCTTTCAGCTGTTTCACGGTAATCATAAGCATCTATCCCAGCCTGTGTTTTGATTGTAAGGCCTTTTATTGGTGTAATCTGTAAATATCCAGTTGGATCAAACTGCGTATTGTTATTTGGGTCAGGATTTTCATTAGCTAAATATTGTGGATGATACCTGCCCCAACCCGGTATAAATGCATAGTTATTGCCTGATGGGTCAGTAGGAGAAAAATAAGGTAAAGCAAGCAAACCTAACCCGCGATTGGTGCTGTTGCTGCCGTAAGGATTACTTAATCTGTCATCGTAAGCCATCGCCAGATTGAGTCCAAAAGATATGTAATCATTTATTATAGAATTAACATTTGAACGTAAAGCATAGCGTTTATATGAGGACCGGTATGCTAAACCATTATCTTGAAGGAAATTGGCAGATGTATAATATGTGGTTTTGTTGCCGCCGCCTGATATTGCCAGATTGGTATTATATGTAGGTTGATTGTCACGATAATAAACTTTATACCATTTTGTATCAGCATCTTTAACATCCAAACCTGCTATGGCAGTAGTAGGGTTAGCCTCGGAAAAACCACTTGTTGCACTTGAAGCATTAACCGTGTTAAAAAAATCTATTATTTGAGCACGGTTCATGAATGAATTAAAGTATTTCGTACTTGCCAACTTACTGACAGCATATTGCCCGGTAACAGTAACAGTTGGAGGTTTATTAGCTGACCCTTTTTTGGTGGTTATGTATAATACTCCGTTAGCTGCCCTGGAACCGTAAATTGATGTGGCTGATGCATCCTTTAACACCGTAATATTTTCAAAGTCATCAGGATTAAGCGCCAAAACAGATGAAGCATCAATAGGAATTCCGTCTAACACTATTAATGGAGTAGAACTGCCAGCTAAAGAACCAGTACCATGTAAAGTAAGAGATGGAGTTTGAGTCGGTGCGCCCGAGGATGTTAATACCTGTAATCCTGCAACTTTGCCTTGTAACGCATCAAATGCGTTTGGGTATGGTTTGTCAGCAAGATCCTTAGTGCCGACTACCGAAATATTACCAACAACGTTTGATGCTTTGGTACCGGTTCCGTAACCTATAACAACAACTTCATCCAAGGCTCTTTCGCTAACCATCAGTTTAACATCAATAGTGCCAGATGATATTTTTACTTCCTGGTCGGCGTAACCGATAAATGAAAAAACCAATGCATTTGCTGTACCCGGTACACTAACCGAATACTTTCCCTGTGCATTTGTAATTGTTGCAGTTGATGTGCCTTTTACACGCACTGTTACGCCTGGCAGGGTCATCCCGTCAGACGCTCCCGTAACTGTACCTGTTACAGTACGGTTTTGAGCAACTACACTTGATAGTGTAAATAAGCTCAAAAGAAGAAGAGTAAGTAAATTTTTCTTCATTTTTTTATGTTTTTATAATTTATGTTGAGTGGCCTAAATTAAATATATATTTTCAACATTTCAAGAATGTTACAGTTTTATTAACAAATAAGTAATTGTACTGCACATGGGGGCATTTATATATCTAACTGTTATTATGCCCAGGCGATAATTTATATTAAAGCTATATAATTAGCTATAAAGCTTAAAAACAGCTAAGCTGTTAAACTTTGCAGGTATTGATTTATAAATTAGCCAACTTATACAAATATAATTTAATATATATTATGCAAAATATCACTGTAGTCGGTTCAGGAACAATGGGTAATGGCATTGCGCACTTATTTGCGCAGTATGGTTTTAAGGTAAACCTGGTTGATGAAAAACACGAAGCCCTTGAAAAGGCAATGGTTACCATCGGCCAGAATTTAGACCGGCAAATAAAAAAGGGAGTGTTAACGGGCCAGGATAAAACCAGCGCTCTTAATAATATTACTATCGGAACCGATCTATCAATTATGGCAAAAAATGCTGACCTGGTGATAGAAGCCGCTACCGAGAATGCAACTACTAAGCTTGAAATATTTAAGCAGTTAAGCAACGTTTGCAGTACCGGTACCATATTAGCTACCAATACATCGTCTATAAGTATTACCCGTATTGCGTCCGTTACAAAAATGCCAGGTAATGTAATAGGTATGCACTTTATGAACCCAGTGCCTGTAATGCAACTGGTAGAGGTGATACGTGGTTATGCTACAACCAATGAAGTAACTGCCAGAATAATGGAAATATCACGACAGTTAAATAAAATACCGGTTGAGGTTAATGATTACCCCGGTTTTGTAGCTAACCGTCTTTTAATGCCAATGATCAATGAAGCCATATATGCTTTATTTGAAGGTATAGCTGGCGTACATGAAATTGATACGGTAATGAAATTGGGCATGTCTCACCCCATGGGCCCTTTACAATTAGCCGATTTTATAGGTCTTGATGTTTGCCTGGCGATTTTAAACGTATTGTACGATGGTTTGGGCAATCAAAAATATGCACCATGTCCTTTATTAATTAATATGGTTACAGCTGGCCACCTGGGCATAAAATCAGGGAGCGGGTTTTATAAGTACACTGCCGGGACTAAGGAACTGGTAGTGGCTGATAAATTTAGTAAGGGATGATTTTAAACTTTTTGATCGAAGTGTTGTCTGATAGTCTGTACAAATTACTAAACTATGAAAACGATAAACAAATTATTAATAGGTGTGGCGTTGGCCGGAAGTTTGTTTACCTCATGCGCAGGCGGCTATTTTGTTACCGTGCGCCCTGCTGCCCCGGTTTATTCCCGCCCTGCAGCGCCTTATCCGGGTGCGGTATGGGTAGCCGGCGAATGGGAATGGCGCGGCGGCAGATATGAATATGTAAACGGTTACTGGGCCCGTCCACGCGGTAACAGAGTGTATGTTGAAGGGGGATGGGAACAAGGTCCGCGCGGTTACTATTGGAGGCGCGGCCATTGGCAATAACAATTTGTTAATTGCACTTTTTTATATTTTCCAAATTATAAAGTCTTACTATTTTACAAAAATAGTGAGACTTTTTTAGTAATATCATGATATTTATGTATCAGACAATCTGTATCATGAGAATTAAAATCGCAACGTGCATCAAAACTTCGTTTATTATAACTATTATTATGGTAAATGTTGGTTGCGATCAGCTATCAAAGTATATTGTAAGGCGTAACATAAACTATCATCAGCATATCAGTTTTTTTGATAACCACTTTACCTTGACCAAGGTTGAGAATACCGGCGCATTTTTAAGTCTTGGCGAACAGATACCTGCTGCTATAAAATTTATATTGCTTGCATTACTACCTTTAATAATATTAACTGGCGGTACAGCATACCTGATAACTAAAAGTAAATTGGAAAAAATACCGCTTATAGCCGCATGCTGTGTTTTAGGCGGCGGTATCGGCAATATTTACGACAGACTATTCTACGGCTCGGTTACCGATTTCATGCATATCAGTTTTGGTGTATTACAAACGGGTATATTCAATATGGCCGATATATCGGTTACTGTAGGGGTGTTATTGCTATTAACCTGGTATTATTCTAAGGTACAGGAATGAGAAAAAGATCTATAGAATTGATGCCTGATCTATTTCGGTCTGTATTTTGATGCATTTAAAATCTTTTGCGCATCATTATTAGCCATTAATTGGGGTAGCGTAGTTTGCGGGTTTCTGTTCATATATTCTCTTACTATTTGCCAGCCGGTCCATATCCCCAGTTTCGGAGCCGATTCATTATGTTCGCCTAACCCCGGTGTAAATGGGGCCTCGCCCAGGTATTTTTGAATTTTTTGGTCATCATTTTCGTACAGCAGGTTTTCCTCCAAAAAGTAGCCCCATATCTGTGCTTTAAAATCATTGCACCATTTCAACTGAGCGCTGGTATAACCAATTTTAACGGAGTCTGCCACATCGGGCAGCATCTTATCCATAAAGTACATTACTTTGCCGTTGTATATCATCTTATCTAATAGCGTTTTAGCTTTATCCGGTTCAGGAAACATATCTTCACGCGCAATTTCTTCTACTACTCGCGGGGCAATATACTCCGGTGTAAACCGGCGCGAAAGATAGTGTGGCACGCTTTGTACAATAGCAGGGTAAAATTTAGAGTTGGCCCCCAAAAACATATCAAGGCCAATGGCAAAATACCCGTCGCCAATACTTGTCTGTGTTTGGAAACCCGAAAAATAAGCGTAAACTTTTGGCAACTGCTTTTTAGGAAAATAATATTTAATACGGCGAAAGGCATCGGTTAATGCCTCATCTTGTTTATCCAGGTTTGGAAAAACAGAATCTACTTCATGCTTAACTGCTATATAATCTTTATTTAAAAATAATTTTCGCAATGCTTTAAAATAAGCGGTATCGCGAATACTGCCCAGCGGTAAAATGCGTTCTATAAAATCCTGGTAAAAGGCGCCGTACTTTTGTTGAAGAAAAACAGCTTGCTGCAGCATTGGTTTTTTGCCCATTTCATTCAAATCATGGTCAAACCGTTCTATTTTAACATTTACAGGAATATTGCTCACATCAATTTTATCGCTGTGTTTGCATGCTGTCAAGAATGCGCAGGTTATAAAAAATAAGTAAATTTGTTTTGATTTGCTGTTCAGCAGTGTCATATACAGTTATGGCTTTCGGCAAATTTAAACTTTTGGGCTTAATTAAGATAAGGCTCACCAGCAACATTTTCTATGAGGATAGCATTAGCACAACTAAATTATCATATTGGTAATTTTGAATTGAATACAACTAAAATTATTGCAGCCATAAAACAAGCCCGGCAAGCAGGTGCAGACTTGGTTGTTTTTGCAGAATTATGTATTTGCGGTTACCCCTCGCGTGATTTTTTAGAGTTTACTGAATATATCGCCTTAGGCGAAGAATCGGCCATGCAGATTGCGGCAGAGTGCAGCGATATTGCCTGTATAATAGGTATTCCTACACAGAACAATAATATTGAAGGTAAAGACCTAAACAACTCAGCCTACTTTATTGCCGATGGTAAAATTGCAGCGGTAGTAAATAAAGCCTTGCTGCCTAATTATGATGTGTTTGATGAGTACCGGTATTTTGAACCATCAATCAATTTTAAATGTATTGATTTTAAAGGCTGCCACATAGCCTTAACAATTTGTGAGGATTTGTGGAATACCATAGAAAACCCGTTATACATCACACGGCCGATGGATGAACTGATCAAAGAAAAGCCGGATGTGATGATTAATATTGCCGCGTCGCCTTTTGCTTACAACCATGATGAAGAACGCATTGCCATTTTAAGCGACAATGCCAGGCGTTATCAATTACCCTTGTTTTATGTAAACCATGTGGGCGCACAAACAGAACTGATATTTGACGGCGGATCGCTGGTGTTTGATAAGTCAGGTAATATTGTTGACGAGTTGCCGTATTTTGAAGAAGCCGTCACTTATTATGATTTGACTGATCAGTTTGAAGTTGAACCAAAGCAACCAGTTACTATCCGCACAACCCGGCAAAGCGATATTGAGCAGGTACATGATGCCCTGATATTGGGCGTACGCGATTATTTTTATAAATCAGGCTTTAAAAGTGCCATTCTGGGTTTATCCGGCGGGATAGATTCGGCTGTGGTATGTGCTTTGGCTGCTGAAGCGCTTGGCCCTGAAAACGTAATGGCAGTTTTGCTGCCCTCGCGTTTTTCAACTGACCATTCATTAACGGATGCTGAAGCCTTGGTAAAAAACCTTGACTGCAAATCTGAAACTGTTGCCATACGTGCAATCACCGATGCTTTTGAAAACGCCCTGCACCCGCAATTTGAAGGGCTGCCGTTTAACATTGCAGAGGAAAATATCCAGTCACGCAGCAGGGCAGTACTGTTAATGGCAATGTGCAACAAATTTGGTTACATACTTTTAAATACATCAAACAAAAGTGAGGCTGCCGTAGGTTACGGCACTTTATATGGCGATATGTGCGGGGGGATATCCGTTTTGGGCGATCTTTATAAGACACAGGTTTACCAACTTGCTCAATATATAAATAAAGATAGTGAAATTATACCCATTAATTCTATTGTCAAACCACCATCTGCTGAATTAAGGCCTGACCAGAAAGACAGTGACTCGCTGCCTGAATATGATGTTTTGGACGACATTTTGAAACAATATATTGAAAATAAGCAGTCATCTGCAGGTATAATCAGGTTAGGTTATGATGAGCAAACTGTGCGGCGTGTAATTAGGCTGGTGAACCTGGCCGAGCACAAACGCTATCAAACGCCGCCTATATTACGGGTATCACCCAAAGCTTTTGGTACTGGCAGACGTATGCCGATAGTGGGAAAATATTTGTCGTAATGAAGATGAGTTCCTTACAGGCTAACCTAATATTTAAATATTGTTTAATGAAAACTTTGTAAGTTTTAGTTAAATTTTCCGTGATATTAAAACTAATTTTTTCCATACCTGTTATCACAGAAAATAAAAAGGAGTGAAAAAGATGAAAAAACTAATGAACGGAAGCCTGCTTATTTTAACAGTTTTCCTATTGACTGCTTGTTCAAGCTACACATATTATTCGGTAGGTAGTGGCGCTAATGTAGGTAAATACCGCACCTTTGCCTGGCTGCCTCCAATAAATAATACTAAAAATCCATATTACGATAACGATGTGGCTGATCAAAAAATAAAAGACCAGGCAACTGCTGATCTTGAAACTAAGGGTCTACGCTTGAAATCATCAACCCCCGATCTTCTTGTAAGGTACAATATAATGGTTGACAATAAAGTGCATACCTATAATGAGCCAGTGTATAGTTATGATTTTGGCGGGTTTTATCCACGCTATGGTTATTATCGTGGTGGCCGCGCATTCTATTATGGTTACCGGGGCGCATTCCCGGTATATGTTGGCGACGATGTTTATCAGGTGCCCTACAAGGAAGGTACTTTGATTATTGATCTTGTAGATAGGGTAACCCATAAGGTAATATGGCGCGGTTACGGTATTGGTGAAGTAGGTAATCCCGAACGGGCAATTAATGATCTGCCAAAGATAGTTGATGGGATATTCAACAAATTACAATTAAACAAAATGCCTTGAATATTTTAGGCCGTTATCAGGTCCCCTGGTTCTGTTTAGGCGCCAGGGGACTTTTAATTAAACAATTTATGTGCTAAACCAGAAACTATAAGCATCAACTAATTAGCGCAGTACTTGCCAGTTGATTCCCTTATGTGTAAGGTTGATTTTAAAGCATATGTATCATTAAGATCAAACCATTTTTTTTCTAATTTCTTAAATAAGGCCGATGCTGCCTCTTGCCCTATTTCAAAGGCCGGCTGTGTAATTGTAGTGAGCGATGGGTTTAATAAGCAGGCGGTATCCAGGTTAGAGTAACTGATAACTTTTAGGTCTTCAGGTATACGGACCGACACTTCTTTACAGGCAAGATATAAAGGTATCACCAGCTCTTCAATTGAAGATAACATACCATCGGGGCTGCTGCTTTTTAAATGTTCTTTAATTATCGAATAATTTAAGTCGGGTTCGTTTCCGCAGGTTAAGAACATACTTTCATCATAAGCTATACCTCTATCCTTGAGTGCATTCTGGTAACCGCTTAAGCGGCTTATGCCGGTAGATAGTTTGTTAAGGCCCGAAAGGAACGAAATCTTTTGGCAGCCCATGTCAATCAAATGGCATGTTGCCTCATAGGCGCTTTCATAATCATTAGTGGTTATTTTAACCGCATCAACTTCATCATTAATCCGGTCAAACATAACTACAGGTATATTTAACTGCAAATTAGTTATATGCCGTGTACTTTCGGTATTAGCGGCTATAGATATTAGTATGCCATCCACACGCCCGTTCATTAGTTTATTGGTAAAATCAATTTCGGTTTGTCTATTCTCGTGCGTTTGGTATATAATTACGTGATAGCCTTTGCTGCTGGCCATTTCTTCAATGCCGTTGATAGCTTTTGAAAAAAAGTGATTGGCAATTTCGGGCACAATTACTGCAATTGTTTTACTTACCTGTTTGCGCAAACTGCTTGCAAAAATGTTAGGTTCGTAATTATGCTTTTTAGCGAGTTCCCAAACCTTTTGTTTAGTACCTATACCAATTTCATGGCTATCGCTTAATGCCTTTGAAACCGATGAAGCAGATATGTTTAATTCTTCAGCAAGCCACTTAATGGTAACATTTGTCATAAAAGAGCGTGATGTGAGTAAGCCGTAAGTGAATAAGGAACTTGTAGTTATAATTGATAAGCAAATCTATTGAATTGCTTGTGATCAAATGGCTATTTAAATGATGTTTCTTTTACCTTTTATGATATATCGTATATCAGCTTATATCAGCGTCATGGTAACGCTACATAGTTTAATATGACATCATATGCTATTAAGTTACATCCTGATACACTAAGCACCACTTCCAACTCAAACGTTTTCGTAAATAAATAAACTGCTTTTAATAAATTAAATTAAAAAAAGGCTCAAATTCGCTTACATAAACCATGCACCTGCTGCACATTAAGCCTATAATTGTTAAAAAGACAATTATTAATATGAGGTAAATGAGCATATCGCCAGTGCAATTATTAACCAATTATTAACCATTCATTAAATGAGTACACATCGACAAAAATTATTGGGAAAAAAATTCCAGGCGGGTTTGTACCTGCTGTTAGTGCTGTTTTGCTTTAGTAAAGCAAATGCGCAAACCACTATTAGGGGAACCGTGGCCGATGACAAGGGCATCCCGCTTCCGGGTGTTACTGTTAAGGTTAAAAGTACCTCAAGCATTACTTCCACAAATGTGGAGGGCAAGTTTTCAATAAGCGCAAGTGCCGCTGCAACCCTTGTTTTCAGCTATGTAGGTTACGAGACGCAGGAAGTAGCTGTTAGTAACCGCAGCAACTTAACCATTGCGTTAACGGAATCAAACAAAGGCTTGCAGGAGGTAGTTGTAATTGGCTACGGTACCAAAAAGAAGTCTGATCTGACAGGAACGGTTGCTTCGATAGGCGGCGCTGAAGTAGTAGACTCCAGGGCTACTAATGCCACCGAAGCAATGCAGGGTCGCTTATCCGGTGTTGATGTAAAACGCGGGTCGGGAAAACCGGGGTCGGATTTTTCTATTGAAATAAGGGGGCAAAACTCTATTTATGGTAACACGCAGCCTTTGTACGTAATTGACGGCGTTGCTGTCACAAATAACGTTAATAATCCCATAAATGATATTAACCCTGCAGATATTGACAGGATAGATGTTTTAAAGGACGCGTCTTCAACGGCTATCTATGGATCAAGGGGCGCAAATGGTGTAGTTTTAGTTACTACCAAAAAAGGTGTAAAGGGTGCCCCACGTGTAACATATGACGGCTATGTAGGTATTGTTAATGCCTATAACTTGCCTCCTACAATGGATGGGCCAACCTTTGTAAATTATGCCAGGGACTATTATAATGAACAGGCCCAGGCCGCGGCACTTAATAGCAACCCGCCGCAGCCGCTTCCTACTACATCGGTGCCTGATAGTAAGATCTTTTCGGCAACGGAACTTAGCAACATTGCTAATGGCACTTATACTAACTGGATTAACCTGATCAAACAAAACGGAATAAACACCAACCAGAATGTAGGGATTACCGGCGGGGATGAAAAAACCACTTATTACTCCTCAATGGGTTACCAGGATTACCAGGGCACAGTAAAAACTGAAGACGAAAAAAAATATACCTTAAAAGTAGGGCTGGATGAGAACTTGAACAAGACCTTTAAATTTGGGGCATCTTTGTATTCAGTTTATAACGACATCAATACAGGCAGCGGCGAAGCATTCCGCAGCGCTTACCGTTTGCGCCCGACTGGCAGCGCATATAACGCCGATGGTTCAGTTAGATTTTTAACATATGAGGGTGAATCACAAATTACAAATCCGTTAGCTGATTTTACAGGCGAGATCAGGTCGCAGCAATACTTAAGGGTATTTCCTAATGTATACGCCCAGGTCACTTTTTTTAAAGGGCTTACCTTTAAAACCTCATTTACACCTGATATAACATTTCAACGGACCGGTCTTTATGACGATCAGTTCACAAAAGCAAATGCAGGAACTAAACCAGCAAGCGCAACCAATGGTAAAAACAATTTTTTTAATTATACTTTTACTAATCTATTATCTTATAGTGGATCAGCCGGGAAAAGTCAGTATGATATAACTTTAGGTGCTGAACAGGATTATTACCAGCAGGATAACAGCAGTATTTCTGTAACTGGCCTGCCTTATAAATCGCTTTGGTTTAACGTAAACAGTATAGTTCCTATCACCATTAACGGTAATACTATACAGCCTACTACTGCTGTATCAAG
>CAZZVY010000023.1:0-23221 GCA_964657585.1 uncultured Mucilaginibacter sp.
ACCCGCCCGCCATGTGTGCCGGCAGCAACATCAGCCTCAACAATCTCTTCTATAAAGTTTAGTGATCTTTCTTCGCTCATTAAGGCAAAAATAGCTTTTTTACGCGAAAGGTAAAGATGAAAGCAGAAAGGTGCTTAGTTTGGTTGCTGAAAAGCTGTTAACCTAACAGGTTTACTTAGTATGGCATGCTATAATAAATTTAAACGTTACCTTTATACCAATAAACTAATCATTTTAATAAATTATGAAAACATTATTTCAATTTAAGGCAGGGGCCTTATGTGCTATGGCCATGTTAGCAACTGCTGTAACGTTTGCACAGGGCAAACCACCTGCAAGCCCGCGCGACAGTGTAAGCGGTATGATAGGCAAAGCTATGGTAAGCATCAATTACGGTGCGCCTTCATTAAGGGGCCGTAAGTTTTTTGGCGCTATTGAGCCCTATGGCAAACCCTGGCGTTCCGGCGCTAATCAGTCAACCACATTTACTACAGATAAGGATATTATGGTTGAAGGCAAAAAATTACCTGCCGGTAAATACAGCTTTTTTACCGTCCCGGGCGAAACTGAATGGAAGGTGATTTTCAACTCGCAGGTAGGGCAATGGGGCATAAAAAAAGATCCCAGCGACCCAAGGGGCTCTTCGGCTAATGATGACCCGTCAAAAGATGTGCTGGTGGTTACCGTAAAGCCTAAAAAGGCCGGCCCAACCGAGCGTTTAACTTATAAGATCAACCCTAAGGGCTTTTCGCTGTTATGGGAGGATGTTGAAATACCGGTTATGGTAAAATAACCGGAAAATTATTGCATTGAACAAACAATCCCCGGCCTATAACCGGGGTTGTTTGTTTAGTATATAATCACATAGCGGCGGGGGCTCTTCCGGCTGTTTTAAAATCAAACGGGACAGCCAATTTAAAAGTGATGTTACGCCCCATATTAAATATGCCGGGCTGTATGCCGGGGGGTACAACCGGGTTATCAAAATATTTCAACCGGCTCATGTTCGATTGATAATTTACATCGCCCAGGTTAGTGCCTTCAATAAATATTTTAAGGCATGTACGTCCGGCCTTGTTCACAATGTTTCCGCCCAGGCCTGCGCTCATTAAATCATATCCTGCCGTGTAGGTTTCTGTGCCGTAGGCTGCAAAAAAGCGGTCTTGCGCACTGTAATGATCAAAGCCAAAAAACGCATACACATTTTTAAATGCGCCAAAGCCCTTGTTAAATGTCCCCCGCAATTCTGAATGGGTATGCAGCGGCGGTATAAATGGCAGGTATTTTAAACTATCCGGAACAGCGCCCCCATTGCCATAATTACGCCCATAAGTTAAACTCATGGAATTTTCAAAATGCAGCCAGGGCAGGGGGTGCAGGTCAAGGCTGGCCTCGCCGCCATAAATACGGGCTTTGCTTTGCACATAGGTAAAGGTATTATATCCCTGGGTAATAATGGGCGAACCATCTGCCTGCAGTAATTGCTGCTGATAAATGTAATTTGTCAGGTTGTTGTTAAACGCCTCCACGCTGGCTGTTACGGTTGGCAGTGTTAAGAAAGCGCCTATATCTTCCTGCAAACTAAATTCCGGCTTAAAGTTGCTATTACCTATATGATAGATCTGCGAACCGGGATCGGGCCCGTTGGCAGATAACTCGGCAATGCTTGGCGCCCTGAAGCCGCGAGAAATATTAGCTTTAAATAAAAACTCTTTTGATACATTGTAAGTACTGCCAAAACTCCCGGAAAAGCCCGAAAAGTTTTTATTAAGAGCAGGGAACTGCGATATTACATTTGGTGTGGTAGTTGGATTGTTGCCAGTATATTGCTGCGGGAAACCGGTGGAGTTAAGCGTATCTACATAAGCTGATTGCCCGCGAAAAGAACGGCTGTCTATACGGGCGCCTGCCAAAACATCAAGTTTACCATAAGTCTTTTTTACAACAACAAACGGGCCTATATCAAACTGATGGTAGGCCGGTATAGGAAATGCGGTACTTTGTTCAATGGTATTATTCTGATACATGCCATTTAAACCCAGCGTAGTTTCGTAACTATCACCAATGTTGAAATTGTACTTAAAATCATATGTATAAGTGGTTAAATGAAGGTTTAAACCGGGTATATCCATTGCTTCTGGGTGCGTAAACTCGCGCCGGTGGCTAAACTGGTAACCCAGGTTTACAATGAGGTTGCCGCTGCCGATATTAAAGTTGCTGTTATTGTAAATGCGGTAAAGCTGTACATGCTGGTGCAGACCTGATATGGCATAAGAATTAAGTTCCTGCTGGCTAACCACCGGTCGATAAGTATCAGCCTCTGTGATCTGTTTGGTAAACTGGCGGCTAAACTCGGTGCGGCTTCCGTCGGGTATTTCCTGCAGATCATCAAATAACGAAGCATTAAAGTAGGAGTATCCCCAGGTTTTGTTAATGCCAAACATGCCACGTACGTCCTTTTCTTTATAACCGGTATTGTAAACCCTGCCATCGTGCTGGTTTTGATAGTCTTTTGCTTCTTTAGCCGAAGCGATAGCCCCCCAGACAAACCCGTTTTGGTTGCCTTGTATACGGAACGAGTTATTGAACAAGCCCTGGTTGGTACCGTAAAGGCCAGACACTTCGCCTTTGATGGTATTTTCGGTAACTGGTGCCGGAGATATAAGGTTCACCACGCCGCCGATAGCGTCAGACCCATAGCTTAAGCTTGCCGGGCCTTTGATAACCTCCACCCGGTCCACCGAATTTTGGTCAACTTCTACCCCGTGTTCATCGCCCCATTGCTGGCCCTCCTGGCGTATCCCATCCATCAGGGTAATTACGCGGTTATAGCCTAAGCCATGTATAAAGGGTTTAGAAATGTTTGGGCCCGTAGTAACGGCATTAATACCCGGCAGGTTGGCAATGGCATCAATAATATTACCCGATCCGGCTTGCTGGTCCAGGAACGTTTTGCTTACAGCCACCAGCGGGATAGGACTTTTCTTAATTTCAGTGGCACGGCTTACGCCGGTAACCACCACGGTTTCCATCTCAACCGAACTGCTGGTCAATGCAAAATCGGCCACCTGCGTTTTGGACAGGTCGATAACCAGGGTTTCGTTCTTGTAACCAACAAAGGTTACCTGCATCAGGAATTTCCCTTTAGCGGATACGCCCTTAATGTGGTACTTGCCATTAACATCGGTAGGTACGGCTATTTTAAGATCAGGGATACTTACCACTGCGCCGGGCAGGGTTTGTTTTGTTGCAGCATCAGTTACGGTGCCGGTAATATCTATGGCCCGGGCCGTTATGGCCGCAAGGCTTATGCCGATATATAGCAATGCGCTAAATAGTCTTAATTTCATAAGGTTGAGTTAAATAAATGATCTACCGCACTAAGCGTCGGTATAAAATAGGCATGAATTAACAGGTAAGATATTATGAAATTGGCGGGGCCCTGCCAGATGCAAGGATAAGCTGAATGAGTTTTACGTCAGCTTTTTTATATTGATAGTGGAATGTAATGGCAATAGCCGGGGTGAAATAAACATGCTGGGTAAGCAGCATATGGGTATGGTGCATCGCATCGCAAACGTCGCACTTTTCTTTCAGAATAGTTACGCCTGACTTTCCTGCAGTTATTACATTTCCTTGCTTATAATGCTGGTGGGCAAATACCATGTACTGTCCCGTCGCAAAAAAAAGCAACAACATCCAGGCGCAAATGATATTTTTTTTATCCCTTTTCAAACTGTTCAATAAAGCACAACAAGTGTTACAAAGTTAATATTTAAACAAGGGTTAAGGCGGCTGGTTCGTAACAATGCTGTTATTTCGTTAATACAACATTATTTAATTAATGCAACCTTTAGGGTATCTAAAACAGCCTGCCGCGTTTTAACATTCAGGAACTGCGGCTTAAGCTTCGATATCCAGTAATTGTTGAATGCTTTTATAGTTTTAACATGCCAGCCTTTAGCGGTCAACCCATCCAATACCCGCTGGTTGCTTACCAGGTAAAACGGTTTTGGGGGAACCAGCCCGTTGCCTGAAGCATCAATAGTAAACAAACTATCCCTGATATAGAATGACAGTGGAAAATTATAAAAATCAGCTGTTTGGGCAACCGGATAATTATTAATGTTCTGTTGGTTAATGTAAAATGCCGCTTCGCTCCCGCCCTGATATTTTAATACCGACGGATAAAAAGCCGTATTAAGATAAATATTGACTATGAACGCGGCTATGATGGTGCGGATTATTGTTTTACGGATGCCGGTAATGCTTAAATGTTTGGGAATGGTCATTAACAGTATAAAAAGGGCTATCATAATTACCACTACAGGCCAGTTTAAGGCCTCCGGCCTGAAAAAATATTGCAGCGCTGTTATTATCAGCAGCAATAAAATAATTACTACCGATTGCACCTGCTGCACCGCATATATGCTCTGCTGACTTTTAATATCATACAGGTAAGCCGCTAATTGAATAGCAAACAGCGGGAACACAATATTCAGGTAATATGGCAACTGAAATTTAGATGCCGAAAATAAAAGGAAGGTCAATAACGAACCGCAAAGGCAATACCACTGGCTAATATTTACATCCCTGCTTTGTTTTTTGATAGATTGAAATATCCCTGCAAACAACAAAAACGACCATGGCAAAAAAGCCCAGGCCAGCGTATGTACAAAAAAGAAAGGGTCGCCGCTGCCTTTAATAGGGCCGGTGTTGAAGAACCGCCCGAACTGGCTGTCCCAGAAAAAGAATTTGATGCCCGATACGTTGTGCTTGTCAAACACCAGTTTTTCCGGGTGCAGGTCAAACTGTTGGTACAGGCAGTAAATTTCGGGGAGCACAAACATGGCGGTAAGCACTATTGCCAGCAGCCAGCGTAAATGGAAAAGCTGCCGCCATTGCCGGGTAATTATTAAATGCCCTGCAATGGCACCGCCGATAGGGATAATAGCAAACATGCCCTTGGTCATGATAGCCAGCGCGGTGAAGATACAGCCGAATAGCAATTGCCAATGGTTATTGCGGATATATGCCTGGTATAAATGGTAGATGGCCGCAATGATCAGCCCGGTTAAATAAGGCTCGGCACGCACATCGTTATTGGAAATAATAATATGCTCGGCAGTAAGCAGTATCAGCGCCGACCATAGGGCTATTTCTCTGTTATATAATGAAATTGCAAAGCGGTAGGTATAAAGTGCCCCCATCAGCAAGAATAGGATGCCAGGCAGTTTATAAGCCCATGTTGTAAAGCCAAATGCCTCAAAGAAAACGGCTGTAACCCAAAAAGGAAAATGGGGCTTGTCTAAAAAATCCTTACCCCAAACATACAGGTTAACATAATCATGCCGCTGCACCATGGTTTTGGCAATACCGGCATAGTTAGTGCCGTCGGGCCCGATGATGGTAACAAACAACGCGCTTAAATTGACCAATATGGCCAGCCCCATCAACACATAAAGCCATTTAAAGTATACCGGGTTAGTTTGCGGATCCATTGAGGCGTAAAGATAGCGCCTGGTTAAGCCCTCCGCAATGCTGATAACCATTTATTATACAATTTGCAGCTAAGGTTAGCGCCATCCATAACCAATTAAGCGCCGATATGAATATTAGCCAAAACAAGCTGATGTAAATCTGTTAATACCCAAATTCCGTAATTCGCCTAAACAAATCACTCTTTACAACCCTCTTCGAAAGGGGCAATCATTATGTGGTACGATAAATTAGTAGAACAAAATAAAGTCCCCGATATTTTATTGCGCCAGGGCATCCGCAAACTGTTACGCCAGCGATTGATGGACGAGAACAAAGGCGGCGTTGAAGCCCAGCAAGCACACCTAATGGACCTGATAGCCGAACTGAAGGCATCGCCGATTGCAATTAATACCGCTGATGCTAACACACAGCATTATGAAGTGCCTACCTCTTTTTATCAATACTGCCTTGGCAAAAACCTAAAGTATTCATCAGGTTACTGGAAAGATGGGGTAACAGATATTGATACTGCTGAAACTGATATGCTGGAAATCAGCTGCCAGCGCGCTGAATTAAGCAACGGGCAGCAGGTGCTGGAACTGGGTTGCGGCTGGGGTTCTCTATCCCTGTATATGGCGGCAAAATTCCCTGGCAGCACATTCAAGGTGGTATCCAACTCCAGCACCCAAAAACTACATATAGACGAGCAGGCCAGACAACGCGGTATTAAGAACCTGACAGTGATCACCGCGGATATGAACACCTTTGCCATTGATGATAAGTTTGACCGCGTGGTATCGGTAGAGATGTTTGAGCATATGCGCAATTACCAGTTGCTGCTGAATAAAGTGGCCTCGTTCTTAAAGCCTGATGGTAAGCTTTGGATACATATATTTACCCATAAAGCATATGCTTATAAGTTTGAGGTGGTTGACGATACCGACTGGATGAGCAAATACTTTTTTACCGGTGGTATAATGCCCAGCGATGACCTGATGCTTTATTTTAACGATGACCTGGTAGTTAAAAAACACTGGCACGTAAGCGGTATGCATTACGCTAAAACAGCCGAAGCCTGGCTGCAAAATATGGACAAGCACAAAAAAGATATTATGCCATTGTTTGAGCAAACCTACGGAAAAGGCCAGGCAGTTAAATGGTGGGTATACTGGCGCCTGTTTTACATGGCCTGTGCTGAATTATGGAACTATAATAACGGCAATGAATGGCTGGTAAGCCATTACCTTTTTCACAAAACTGCAGGATAAGTTATTACGTTAAAGCGGGTATTTTAGCACAATTGTCGCTACTATATCGCCCAAATTGATTTAACTTACAAAGATGGCCCGACTGATACTCCTTATTATTTTTTTCCTGGTCTCTCTGCTTACGTTTTTAAAGGCGCCGGCTTATTACATTTGGCTTACAGCTATTTTAGTAACCGAGTACCCTTTGGTATTTACCGGTATTGCCGCAGCGCTAACCGCATGGGGCGCCTGGGTAACCAATTACAAAACTGCTGGCACGTGGCTGGGTATCATAACTATTATCCTGTTTCTTTCGCCCGTAATCAGGGCATATATAGTAGCTGCAGATGTTCGGAAGGATATGGCCGAAGCATTTACCGGCAATGGCAGGCCGCCGGTTTTCCCTAACCGTGCACCGTTTAGCTTTGCTGGCTTGTTTAAAACTACCCCGCTGCTGTCTTACAAGCAGCTTACCTATGCTACTTACAAGGATACATCATTAACGCTGGATTTTTATAGCGCGGCCGCAGTTAAATCCTCTTCAAAGGTAGCCTCACCCGAATCCTTTCCTAAGGAGATGACTTCAGACTCCCTCTCCTTAAAAGAGGGCCGGGGTGAGGTTACCGCTGGACAGGCTTGTGTGATAGTAGTTCACGGCGGTTCATGGAGCAGCGGCGACAGTCAGCAACTGCCTGATCTGAACAGTTATTTGACACGTAAAGGTTATCATGTGGCCTCCATTAATTACCGCATGGCGCCCAAATGGCAAACCCCTGCACCGGTAGAGGATATTAAACAGGCGCTGAATTATTTAACTGGACACGCCGCCGAACTGCACATAAACACCAGCAGGTTTATATTGCTTGGCCGCTCGGCAGGGGCGCAGATAGCTTTGCTGGCAGCTTATACCCTGCATGATAAACGTATTAAAGGTGTTATAGATTACTACGGCCCTGCCGATATGGTTTGGGGGTACTCTATACCATCCAACCCCTGGATCATGAACTCGCGCAAGGTAATGGATGCCTATATCGGCGGTTCTTTTTCACAGGTGCCGGCTAAATATTATGCCTGCTCGCCGCTGGAGTTTGTTGACGACAAGGCTATCCCTACCCTTATCATCCATGGCGATAATGACGTTTTAGTGTCACCGGAGCATAGTCTCAGGCTTAACCTGAAATTGCAGCAGCACAACATTCGCCATTACTGGTTAAGGCTGCCCTGGGCTACCCACGGGTTTGATTACAACCTGAATGGCCCGGGCGGACAGTTGGCTGCCTACGCGGTTGAAACATTTTTAAATACAGTAACTCAGTGAAGGTGCAGGTGTGCGGTATGCAGCTGTGCAAATGAGAGAAAGAATATATGAGCAAATCCGAAATAGGACATCCGAAATCCGAAATTAATTCCTCCTTTAGGGGCTTAGGGGGTCGCACTGCCATTATAGGTACCGGTATAGCCGGGATGGGCTGCGGGCATTTTATGCACCAACATACCGATTTAACTATTTATGAGCAGAATGATTATATAGGCGGCCATACTAATACCGTAACCGTTGATGAAGATGGCAAGCCTGTTTACATAGATACCGGTTTCATGGTATTCAATTACAAAACCTATCCTAATTTGTGCAAACTGTTTGCAGAGATAAATGCGCCTGTAAAAAAGACGGATATGTCTTTCAGCGTACAGCATGTACCAAGCGGGTTGGAATACAGCGGATCGGGCGTTAACCACTTGTTTGCCCAGCGCAAAAATATATTCAGCGTTAAATATATTAAAATGCTGATGCAGATAGGCCGGTTCAATAAAGAGAGCGTGAAGATACTGGATAATCCCAAATATGCTGATTATTCTATCGGCCAGTATATCCGAGAGTTTAACTTTGGCGAGGAAATGTTATGGAAATACCTGGTGCCTATGAGTTCGGCCGTGTGGAGTACCCCGATGGAGCAAATGCTGGACTTTCCGGCAGTAACACTGATCCGGTTTTTTCTTAATCACGGTTTTTTAGGGTTGGATACCCAGCACCAATGGTATACGCTGGACAAAGGCAGCCAGGCGTACCGTGAGATACTGATCAAACCATTTAAAGATAAGATACAGGTGAACCGCAAGGCAATTAAAGTTACGCGGTTGCCGGACGGCAAGGCGATGGTGCAGGCATCCGACGGAACAGCGGAGGTATTTGACCAGGTGATTATTGCTTGCCATGGCGACCAGGCATTGGCGCTGTTAGCTGAGCCGACAGCAAATGAGCAACGCCTGTTAGCTAATTTTAAATACCAATATAATAAAGCCGTGCTGCATACCGACGACAGTATGATGCCCAAAGCAAAACTGGCCTGGTCAAGCTGGAACTACCGTATTCAAATGGATGGTGACAAGTTACAACCCAGCACCATTTACTGGATGAACCAGTTGCAGGGCGTATCTGATAAGCGGAATTACTTTGTATCTATCAACCCGCACACCGGGCTTAATGAAAAGAAGATCATTAAAGAGCTGGATTATGAGCACCCTTTATTTGATATACCTGCCATAAATGCGCAGACCGAATTACATAAACTCAATCAAAAAGGTCCGTTATATTTTTGCGGCAGCTATTTTAAATATGGCTTTCATGAAGATGCGTTTGCAAGCGCCGTAGCCTTATCATCGCAGCTATTGGGCAAAGCGGTTTATGATGAAAAGGTGGTAGTACAGCCGGTGGTATAAGTGGCATCCCTGAAAAATTACAATGACCGGCTTATTCCTAATTCCAGTCCGCGCAGTTCGGCCAGTCCGCGCAGGCGGCCTATAGCGCTGTATCCGGGGTTTGTCTTTTTTCCCAGGTCATCCAGCATCTGATGCCCATGATCGGGCCGCATAGGGATGGATAGCTGCCTGTGCTGCATTACTTTCAGCACTTCTTTAACAACGCTGTACATATCAACATCGCCCTCTAAATGATTATCTTCATAAAAATCGCCTAAAGCGTTACGGCGCGTGCTGCGCAAGTGTAAAAAATTTATTCGTGCGGCAAATTGTGCAACCATGGCCGGCAGATTATTATCCGGCCTTACGCCAAAAGAACCTGTACAAAAGCAAAGGCCGTTGTTTAATGAAGGCACGGCAGTAAAAATGGCCTCCAGGTCGGCAGCGGTGCTAACTACCCGTGGCAGCCCCAGTATGGGGTAGGGCGGGTCATCGGGGTGTATTACCATGTTAACGCTGCATTCCTCAGCCACGGGTATTACCTGCTTCAAGAAAAAAACCAGGTTGCTGCGCAGCCGGTCAGCATCAATATTACGGTAAGCATCCAGCGCTTTCTGAAACTGTTCTAACGTAAAGCTTTCTTCGCTGCCCGGCAAACCGGCTATGATATTGCGTTGCAGCAAAGAGCGGGCGCTATCGCTTAAATTACTATACTTAAGCTCGGCCCGGGCAATTTCCTTTTTTGTATAATCGTCTTCTGCATTACGCCGCTGCAGGATAAACAGGTCAAACGCCATAAAAGCGGCCTTCTCAAACAGCAAAGCTTTTGATCCATCAGCAACTGTATAGGCAAGGTCGGTGCGGGTCCAGTCAAGCACGGGCATAAAATTGTAGGTAACAGTATGTATACCGCACTCTGCCAGGTTACGCAGGCTTTGCTGATAATTGCTGATGTATTGCTTAAAATTGCCGGTATGTGTTTTAATTGCCTCGTGTACCGGTACGCTTTCCACTACGTTCCATACCATGCCTTCACCGGCAATAAGCTGTTGACGTTTTTTTATTTCGGCTACCGGCCACACCTCCCCGTTTGGAATATGGTGGAGTGCGCTCACCACACCCGTACAGCCTGCCTGGCGTATATCAGCCAGGCTAACAGGATCATCAGGGCCATACCAGCGCATGGTTTGTATCATGTGGAAAGTTTCAGGTATGGCCTGGCTCATGTAGCTGTAAGTTTTAGAAGGAGATAAGGTGTAAAAATATAATTCCGCCGCTACTTTAGCAATTATACATATAAATGATTTTTTGAATTGGCCGCTTTATGTTAACATTTTTGTGCGTACCTGTTTTTAACGGTAGTGCTGATGAAGGTACTTAGCCCGCTCCCCTTTTTAGCCAGCGCTTTCATTTGCCTTACAATACCTGCCCCTGCGCTGGCGTTGGTATACGTGTAAATAGCGCCATCAACAAATTGTACCGCAATGCTGCCGGCGCTTTCCTTATAAGCTATTACACCTGAATTTCCCGATTTATTGCCATAAGGGATCATGGCAAAATAACAACAGAGCAGAGATGGTGTTTTAGGGCTTTTCTTAAACAAGGCTTATGCCGTTATCGGGGCAACTATCCTGCAAAGCAACGGCCTGCATTAACTAACATCAACCGCCGCACATATGGCTATCTTACTCTACCGTAACTGATTTAGCCAAATTACGCGGCTGGTCTACATTACAACCCCGCATTACAGCTATATGGTAAGCTAACAACTGGAGCGGGATGGTGGCCAACAAGGGCACGGATGCCTCTGCAGTTTGCGGTATCTCAATTACATATTCAGCCATTTCCTTTACAATGGTATCGCCCTCGGTAACTATGGCGATAACGTGGCCGCCACGGGCCTTAACCTCTTGTATATTGCTTACCACCTTTTCATACGATGAATGTTTGGTAGCTATAAATATTACCGGCATCTCATCGTCTATCAGGGCTATAGGGCCATGTTTCATTTCGGCAGCCGGATAACCTTCTGCATGTATGTAAGATATTTCCTTCAATTTCAAGGCGCCTTCCAATGCTACCGGGAACGAACTGCCCCGCCCCAGGAACAGGCAGTTGTTAGTGTCCTTAAATTTTTCAGCTATTATTTTAACCTGGTCATTATGCTGTAAAGCACGCTCAACCAGTTCCGGCACCTGGTTCAATTCTGTTAAATATTCTATAAGCTTGCTCTGCGTAATTGTACCGCGCTGCTGGGCAATATTGAATGCCATTAAGGTCAATACCGTAACCTGTGCGGTAAAGGCCTTGGTTGATGCTACGCCGATTTCAGGACCGGCATGTGTGTAAACGCCGGCATGGGTAGTACGGGGTATAGATGCGCCTACCACGTTGCAAATGCCAAAAATGGTTGCGCCCTTTTCTTTGGCCAGTTCAATGGCCGCCATTGTGTCGGCAGTTTCGCCTGATTGAGATATGGCTATCACCAGGTCTTTTTCAGATATGATTGGATTACGGTACCTGAATTCAGAAGCATACTCCACCTCAACCGGCACACGCGCATACTCTTCTATCAGGTATTCGCCCACCAAACCCGCGTGCCATGAAGTGCCGCAGGCCACTATGATAATCCGGTCGATATTTTTTAGCTTTTCAGCATATTCTTTGATGCCGCCCAACTGCACCAGGCCCCTGCCGGGATATATGCGCCCCCGCATACAATCGCGTATGGAACGGGGCTGCTCATATATTTCTTTAAGCATAAAATGGTCGTAACCACCCTTTTCAAGCATCTCCAGTTGCAGGTCCAGCTTCTGGATGTATGGTATCTGTATGGTATTATCGATATTTTTAATAAGCAGGTTTTCGCGGCGGATATAAGCGATCTCGTTATCGTTAAGATAGATCACATTTTTAGTGTATTCCACAATAGGCGTAGCATCCGATGCCACAAAGTATTCGTTTTTGCCAACGCCAATCACCAGCGGACTGCCTTTGCGTGCGGCAATGATTAGGTCTGGGTCGTCCTGGCTCATGATCACTATGGCATAGGCGCCAATTACGCGGTTAAGGGCTATGCGTACAGCTTCTTCAACGTTCAACCCAGTTTCACTCTGTATGTCTTCAACTAAATGAATTAGTACCTCCGTATCGGTATCGCTTAAAAAAACATGCCCCTTGCTTAACAGCGCCTCTTTCAGCACAGCATAATTTTCAATAATGCCATTGTGGATAATGGTAAGCTTGCGGTTACCGGACGAATGCGGGTGCGAGTTACGGTCGCTTGGTGCGCCGTGTGTGGCCCAACGGGTATGGCCCATGCCTATGGCGCCGCTAACGTTAATGCCCTTTACAAAGTTTTCGAGGTCGCTAACTTTGCCGGCCTTTTTATAAACCTTTAAATCTTTATTTAACAGGGCAATACCGGCACTATCATACCCCCGGTATTCTAACCGGTGCAACCCTTTAATGATTATGGGATAGGCATCCCTATACCCTATATAACCTACAATTCCGCACATATAAGCAGCAAAAATTTTAAAAACTACTTGTTTAAACAAAAATAGTTCTAATTTATTTTGCTAATGTATATAAATAATAAGTCCCGTAATGGCTGATACTTATTATTTGTTAACCTTAGTGTAAATTAAATTAAGTTTTATACGATAGGGGTAATCTGCCGATGCCTTGTTGGTTAAAGACCCAACGGCCACTAATCGGCCCAAAGTTTGCGGTGTTGCCAGGTAATCAACTGTAGATGTATTGGTATTATCAACCGCACCAATATAGGTGCCGTAGTCTACCGTTTTTCCCAGCATTAAATCCTGTATATAGCCGGTAATAATAAAGTGATAATCATAAGATGTGGTAAAGTAACCGCCAAAAGTACCCACACTTAAATACCGCAGATCGGTTGATGTTGCATCCTGCAGTTCAATACGCTGTTTGGTATTATCCAGCTGGTACATGCTTATCTTTGACTGTGCCGGGAAAGGGATTGTTGAACCTGAAACCGGCGTTATTACCAGTTCGGCCCGGTTTATAACAATACTGCCCCCCGCCTGTGCCATAATATTGCTAAGACCCGGGAAACTTATTTTGGCACGTAAACCAGCCGCACCCTGTATGTAAAAAGTATTGTTTGATGCAGCCTGGTTGTTTATTACAGCCTGTACAGCTGCTGTATAGGTATGTTTTATCTGGGCGGCACGTGCGCCAATAGGCAATGATACAATGGCAGTATCAATAGTGCCTGCGCCATCATTTGTTTTATAATATACGGCTATTGAGCTGGAATCGACCGCCAATGAAAATGTACCGCCAGGGCCTGTCTGCGTTTTATCCATTGTTAAATAAAGGCCTTTTACCGCATCCTGAAAAACCGTGTTTGAGGCCAGTGCGCTGCTGCTGGCATTAAAAAGGTTATTTTGGAAAAAAGCAGGGTTTAAAGGCACCCTTAATTGTGCAGGCACACTTTTTAACGTGTCTTTAGCCGCTGTTACTATGTCCGTTATTTTAAATGATGAGTTTGGCCTGGCGTTAAAGGCTTTGCTCCCTACCAATGTTGAGCTTACGCTCCATGCCTTGGTATTATAATAGGCTATTGTACTTAAAGGCTTTTCGGCCAGCTGGTATACATTAATTTTATATTTAGAGGTGAGCGAATCGCCGTAAAAACCGGCAGCATAACGTAACACCAGTATAGCCGAATCAATTGTAATGGTACCGGTAGGTATGGTATAGGCGCTTGCGCCGGGCAGGCTTATGGCCATAGCAATGTTTGATTCTGTAATCCCTATCTGCGGATCGTTAAAATAGCCCAGCGGTGTTTTGGGAAGGGAATTGGTATAAACCGAATCTTCGTATGTAGTATTAACAACTATATTGGTATCAACCAGCAGTGTCCCGCTCAGTTGCTGCCCGGGGGTTAATCCAATGCCGTCCTGATTTTTGCAACTGCTTAAAATAAAAAGACTTATTAACAGGGTCAATAAGTCTATCCGGAAAAATTTCATACGCACACTAAAAACTTATACAACGTTCACTAATTCTTCATTAGTAATTTCGTCGTAAAAATTGTAATAATTTTCGAAATCGGCGGTGTAATCAAATTCTAAAACCGATTTATGGCTGTTTTTAACATTATTTAACACTTCTGCATGAATACCCGCGCTGCCCAATACTATACCATCGGCATATTTCACTGCCCCGGCGTAAACCGCCGCTGCCGTGCCTGGTTTAAACACTTCGGTATGCTCTTCGGCCATATCATTCATAACGGCTTTATGTGCAAAATCAGGGTTTAACTGGTCTTTGAAACCATCATCGTAAACCGAGTAAATTATTTTTGAGTGTTTAAAAGTAGGATCGTCCTTATAGGTTGTTTTCAGGTACACAGGCACTAAGGCACTCATCCAGCCATGGCAATGCACAATATCAGGCGACCAGCCTAACTTTTTAACCGTTTCAATGGCCCCCTTGCAAAAAAAGATCATTCGCTCGTCGTTATCGGCATAAAACTTACCATCCTTATCGGCAAATACGTGCTTGCGCTGAAAGTACTCTTCGTTATCCAGAAAATATACCTGCATACGCGCGGAAGGGATGGAAGCAACTTTAATGATCAGCGGATTATCGTTATCATTGATAATTATGTTCATCCCTGACAAACGGATCACCTCATGCAGGCGGTTGCGCCTTTCGTTGATATTTCCGAAACGCGGCATCAGGATGCGTATCTCATAGCCCTTGTCCTGCATTGCCTGGGGCAACTGGCGGGTTATTTCAGCAATTTTTGTGAGATCAAGGAACGGGGACATTTCATGAGTTATAAACAGCAGCTTAGATTTACCCATCTCTATCAATATTTAATTTGGTTAAGAACTCAAAAAATTTGAGTTTGCAAATATAATCAATATTCTAACATTCAGCAACGGATTATACAAGTAAGTTTTGCATTATTTGAACTAATTATACAATTTAGCCCGCTATTAAAAAAATTACCAATTGAAGGTTTTTAAGCTCAAAAAAGACCTGCAGCAATATTTGCAAACATTGCGCATTGCGGGTAAAACCATTGCTTTGGTGCCCACTATGGGCGCCTTGCACCTGGGGCACCTTTCACTGCTGCAGTTGGGCCGCCGTAATGCAGATGTTGTTATAAGCAGCATTTTTGTTAACCCTACGCAGTTTAACGACCCTAAAGACCTGGAACGTTACCCACGCCCCATAGGGCATGATATAAAATTGCTGCAACAGGCAGGCTGCGATATACTGTTTAACCCCGATGTTGCCGAAATGTATGCCGGTAATGAGCAATGGCATTTGGATATTGGCGAGCTGGAATTTTTACTGGAGGGAAAATTCAGGCCAGGTCATTACCAGGGGGTTACCCAGGTAGTTTTTAAATTGTTCGACATTGTAAAACCAAATATTGCCCTTTTTGGCCAAAAAGACTATCAGCAGTTTTGGGTGATAAGTAAAATGGTTAAAGTTTTAAAGCTGCCTGTTACACTAATGATGTGCCCGATATTGCGGGATGCAGACGGGCTGGCCATGAGCTCGCGCAATGTTCACCTTTCTGCCGTTGAGCGGCAACATGCGCTTATTTTGCCGGAAGCCCTGTTTTGGCTAAAAAATAATTTTGATATAAGCGACATGGAAAAATGCCGGCAACAGGCAGCCGGCATGATACGCCGGCAGGATGGCATTGAACTTGAATACCTGGAAATTGCCGACGGGGAAACATTGCACCCGGCCAATAAAAATTCGCTTACGGTGATTGCGCTGGTGGCTGCCCGTGCAGGCAACACACGGTTGATAGATAATGTGATACTAAGCGACCGGACGTTGGTTACTGAATCATCAGCTCACAACATTCACACCACCGTAAACTAATCATTAGTCAGCTAATTGCTAACTAACTATTGCTACCTTTGCGCCATGATTATTGAGGTGTTAAAATCCAAGATCCATCGCGCACGGGTAACCCAGGCCGAGCTTAATTATGTAGGCAGCATTACCATTGATGCAGATCTGATAGCGGCTGCCAATATTATCCCTAACGAGAAGGTGCAGATTGTTAACAACAATAATGGCGCACGTTTTGAAACCTATGTAATAAAGGGCGCACCCGGTAGCGGCACCGTATGCCTTAACGGCGCCACCGCCCGGCTGGCGCAGGTGGGAGATGTTGTGATCATTATGTCATATGCGTATATGGAGCAGGAGGAGGCCAGGGCGTACCAGCCGGTTTTGGTGTTCCCGGATAACGATAATAAGCTGATAAGATAATTTTCCTTATTTATTAATTCCTGCAAATAAAAAACTAACAATATAATATAGCCAAGGTTGTAGTGCCTTTATTTAGAAATATTTTTGAAGATTTTATATTGTCCCCAACAATCTGTAGGAGAAAGAATATACATCATTTCATTGTAAGATGGAGCTTTAGTATATGTAGAACGTATTCGTGTACCGCCGGGAATATCTTCAATCACAGACCCTTCTGATTTATCGGAACCGTTTAAACGAATATTAAAAAAGAAAATGTTCATTGAAGATTCTACATACTGAACAAATTTCATGGGGAAAGACAATTCGTAGATAAAAGAAAAATTTTTATCAAAATGTGAAGCAGCTTTTATACCTTCACTGTTATAGATTGATAAAATAGTATCCATTTTTGGAACGCCTAATACTTTTATATTTTTTGCACTATCAACTAACTTCTTATCAATAACTTTTAAAAATGAGTCAACTTGTGCACTTTTAACATTTGATTTTTCTGATATTATTGGACGATCCCTTAACCTAATACTTGGAAAATTATCCTTCTCAAAATATGGGTAGGTAATGGCAATGTTTTTGTCGGTTTTCAATTTTTTTTCTGGAGCCAAAGTCAATGTTATTCCTCCAGCAATTATTTTTTTAATCGTTAATGGGTCAATGGCAGTAATTGTAAAGTATAAATATTCATTGTCATTGGCCATTGCATAGCTTAACGCAACAGCTTTATTACTGATAAAACCCTTTTCACTCCACTCCATATTTTTACCATCTACTTTTATTGTTGATGGAGCTTTAGCGCTTAGTTGTTGTGCTATTACTTTAAAGTGAAGGATGAACAAAAAAATCAAAGAAAATAAAATCAGTTTAGTTTTTGATGCCATAATAAATGAAATAAAAATGATAAAGGCTGTTCTCATCTATATATTATGCAATCAAAAATATAAATTAGCGCTGAGTATGATGTTATAATAATTCGATAGTTTAAAAACCCCAGATGAAATACCTTTACCTTTTTTTCATGCTGAATATTAGTTTACTGTGCTTTGCGCAAAAACAAAATGTTTACTTCTTAAAATTTGATGGCACTGAGGTACATACCCGCGACAGCGCTGATGTGATACGTATTGTGCGTGAGCCCGACAGCGGCGCAGTAAATTTCAAGGTGCTGGAATATTATAAAAAAGGGCAGGTAAGGCTAACGGGCGAATCATTGACTGTTGAGCCGCTTACTTTTGAAGGTTCGGCAATTTCTTACTATCCTAATGGGAAACGAATGTCGATAGAAGTTTTTGACCACGGTGTTAAAAAAACATCATATACCTATTATCCAAACGGAAAACCCCAGGCGGTGCGCGAATATCCAGAAACCATGGCCGGCGCCAATATCTACAAAAATTATACGCTTACAACCTATAATGATACTACCGGCAAGGCCCAGGTTACCAATGGCAACGGCGATTTTGCTGGTTTTGAAATAGATATGGCCGAGCGCTATGCTGAAGGCAAGATTGTTAATGGCAAAAGGGAAGGAGTATGGAAAGGAAACTATCCGGCAGATAAAATATCTTTTGTTGAAGAATACCATGACGGAAACCTTTTAACAGGCACATGCACTACGGCTAAAAATAAAAAATATACGTACAAGGCAGAGGTTGTACTGTTAAACGTTGGCAATCCGGAAGGGCCTACTTTCAACCTGGCCAGATCAGCTAACGTTATACCTGAACCAGCGCTAATAATGAGGAGCGAAGTAACAACATCAGTGATGACAACAACTACCACAAGGGTTGTAGGTGTCTCGGCAGGCTCTCCGCCCCCATCTTCCAGGGCATCTATGTCATCATCAGGCGGAAACTTTGGCTCTGCACCAAACCTTATTAATTTACAAGAACATGGCTTGGTACTCGTTTCCTTCACAATTGATAAAAACGGAAGGACTACGGACCTCCGGATAAGAAAATCGCTAAATGAAGACCTGGATAAAACCGCCCTGAAAATCGCTCAGGATGGCATCAGGATAAGAACAGGCAATAAACCCGCAATATTATTAGGCCGCCCTATTGACAGCCAATACACAATGCCGATAACTTTTTAACTTATATTTAGCTATTGTAGCAGCATAGCTTAACAACAACCTTTTTGCAAACTCAAAATAGCGCAACCTGATTCCAATACGATGAAATACCTGGCCGTTATTTACGCCTGCCTTATCTCATTAAATTGTTTTGCCCAAAAGCAAACCGTTTATTTTATGAAGAATGACGGACGGCTGGTTGTATCAAAAGACAGCGCTGATTATATCAGAATTGTGGAAAAGCCTGATTCCGGCTCTGCATTTTATAATGTGTTAGAATACTACCCTAAAGGGCAAAAAAAGCGCTTCTCCAAATCATCTGCTACAGACCCGGTACTGAGTCTGGAGGGGCCATGCATGGTTTACTTTCCCAATGGCAAACGGGAATCAATGGTTGTTTATAAAAATAATAAACCGTTTGGCGAGGCATATTCCTACTATCCTAACGGTCAGTTATATGTTATTAAAGATTTCGGAAACCCCGTTAAGGCACCCGGGCAGGCAGCAGAAATGTATGATGACCCGCTTCTAAAAGCCTGCTATGATAGTACAGGAAAAGCATTGGTTAATAATGGTAACGGCCACTATATTATTTATAATTCAACCTTTAAAACTATCAACGAAGAAGGCGAGGTTAAGGATGGGCGGAAAGCAGGTATCTGGAAAGGCCTTGGGGAAGACGGAAGGATAACATTTACGGAATTATATGAAGCCGGAAAGCTCATTAAAGGCACCGCTGCCGACTCTATGGGAACTTACGCTTACACAACCCGCTTAATTAAACCCCGATATAAGAATGGCATAAAAAGTTTCTATAATTTCATAACAACGCAAATCCGATATCCGTCGGCTGACCGCAGCGCCGGTACTCAGGGGACTGTTTTACTAACATTTGAAGTCAACAAATCAGGCATTGTTAAAAATATAAAAGTTATAAGGCCGGTTTTCCCATCAATTGATGCAGAAGCCATCCATGCCTTATCCAATTGTAAAGATTGGTTGCCTGCCGTATCTTTTGGCCGCCTGGTTAATATGGAGTTTACTATACCTATTATATTTGCTTTAGGTGTTAACTATCCAACAGTGATAGTTGGTAACTTACAGTAATTAACCACCGCGCTTTCGCCGGGTATTTTATTGCGGGCGCAATTTAACGCAGGCGATGCGATAATTGTGCGCCAATATAAGCGTACAGTGACCTGCAACAAGTAAGCCCCGTAAAACAAAATACTTATGCTATTTGAAATGTCCAGTATTACTTCAATATTAGCAGTTAGCTTAGTATTAAATTTTATAGTGACCGAGAGAGAAAAAAAAGCAGCCTTTGTTATTCAAAAAGTGCAGCCTGCACTATTAGGCTTGATGGATGGTTCCGTATCTACGTTGGCGCCCATATTTGCAACGGCTGGCTTAACGGGCCAGCCAATCAAAGCTTTTTATGTGGGGCTGGCTGCCTCGCTTGGCGCAGGTATAAGCATGGGGTTAGCCGAAGCATTATCTGACGATGGCTTAGTAACCGGCCGCGGCAGCCCGGTAACAAGGGGGTTAATAACCGCCTTTGCTACCGCGTTGGGCGGCATGCTGCATACCTTTCCCTTTTTGATACCCAACATACATCAGGCCTTGCATTTAGCTTATGTAGTTGTAGTTTTTGAATTACTGAGTATAGCGCTCATCAGGTATAAATTTATGAAGACACCCCTATGGTCAACCATTATTCAGGTTATTGTTGGCGGGGGAATCGTATTTGTTTTAGGTATTTTTTTAGGTAATGCAGGAACTTAACTGAATTTTATGAGCATCATAGCGCCAATAAAAGAGGATATACAACGTCCGCAACACACCAAAAAATATTCTGCACCGCTGCGCTTGTGGCACTGGATAAATATGGTTGTAATTGCCGGTTCCCTGCTTACTGTGCTGTTGAACTCAACAATTTTAAAAGGGAAAAACGATGCGCCGGTTATTAAATCTGCTTTGCAAAAAACCGGGGTTATGGTAACAGATGCACAAGTTAAAAATGTTACCCATAACCTAAGTGATAAAGTTTGGGATGTTCATATTTATTTTGGTTACGGGCTGGCGGCCTTGTTATTATTCAGATTAGCGCTGGAGTTTTTTCAACTGGCCGATCAAAAATTTATACGGGTATTAAAGGTGGCATTCCGTAACTATACCATTCTTAAAAAACAGCGCCAGGCGGCCGGGCACGAACTTGTGGTAAAAATTATATATGCCATATTTTACCTGTTGTTGCTAATTATGGTAGCTACAGGATTATTTTTAGCATTTGAGGACTTTTTTGAACCTTATAAAGCCATTCGCCATTCAGTGAAAGAAGTGCATAACTTCGGGATGTACCTTGTGCTTGCGTTCATTATTGTTCACCTGGCCGGGGTGTTCCTGGCTGAAAGAAAAGATAGCGCAGGTATAGTTTCGGATATGATCAACGGAGGGAACGGGTAAGTTCAATGCTGCGCCCGCTTTATAACCTGTTGATTAAGTATCATTAGTTTAGCTCCGCTGGCGCGGGTATATCAGGCAACGCGATGGTTACCTTATGCCAGAAGTGACCGAAATACGGAAAATTCAGCGATTTATTGCAATTACACCGCGTTGTTAATGCCTAAATTTAGCGAATCTGATGTCCTGCTAAACTTGCTCAGCATCCTATATGCAAAATGGCCGGGCTACCCGCAAGTAAGGTCCCGGATAATCAGTAATGACCTATTTGTTTTCCTTTACAGGAATCAAAATATACAAATAAAAAACCGGAGTTAAGCCGATTTCTTATTTTGCAATAAATAATTTAATTTACGGTGTGCCCAAAAATAATTAACTTATACGTAACTGTTCAGCATTACCGGCATTACCAGCATCAGCACATCTTCATTGGCATCGCCGCCCTGTGGCAATAAAAGCCCGGCGCGGTTGGGGGTACTCATATGCAGGGCCACTTCCTCGCCGCTCAGGTTTTTAAGCATCTCTATCAGGAAACGGGCGTTAAAGCCTATCTCCATATCATCGCCCTCGTACTGGCAGCTTAAACGCTCATGCGCCTCATTACTGAAATCAATATCTTCAGAAGAAATATGCAACTCGCTGCCGTTTATTTTCAGCCTTACCTGGTGCGTGGTCTTGTTAGCATAAATTGCCACACGGCTTAATGATCCTAAGAAGGCCAGCCGGTCAATGGTTAATTTATTCGGGTTGTTTTGTGGAATAACGGCTTCGTAATCCGGGTAACGCTCGTCAATTAACCGGCAAACCAGGTTAATATGGCCGAACTTGAAAAAGGCGCTAGTGCTATTATATTCAACCGATACGTTCACGTCATCCGCCGGCAGGGCCGATTTTAATAAATTAAGCGCCTTTTTTGGTAAAATAAAGGAAGTAGCGCTGGCCGCCTTGGCATCCTTGCGGCGGTAACGTACCAGTTTGTGCGCATCAGTAGCCACAAAGGTTAACGATTGCGGGTTAAGCTGGCAAAAAACGCCCGTCATGGCGGGGCGCAGTTCATCATTGCTTACGGCAAATATGGTTTTATTTATGGCTTCAGCCAGTACGGAGGCGGGCAGGTTAACCGACGAGGCGTTTTCAACCACCGGTATCTTAGGGAAATCGTCACCATTCTCGCCGCTTAATTTATATTTACCGTCGCCGGCATTTATTTCTATGGCAAATGTACTCTCATCAACCGAGAAGGCTATAGGCTGCTCTGGCAGCGACTTTAAGGTATCCAGCAAAATGCGCGAGGGGATGGCTATGCGGCCATTCTCCTTAGCCTCGCTTAATTGCAGGAAGGTGGTCATGCTGGTTTGCAGATCGGTAGCCGAAATGGTTAAATTTCCATCCTTTATCTCAAATAAAAAGTTTTCCAGTATAGGCAGTACGGTACTGTTGCTAAGCGCACCGCTTACAGATTGCAGTTGCTTAAGCAGCGTAGATGTTGAAACAATGAATCTCATAAAAGGGCAGATAAATCAACCAAAAATATAAAAATTAGCGGGCATACTTCCGCTTGCGCAAATAATGTTGAAAAATAGCAAATATTAGCACCAACAGCAAAGGGCCAATGGTATTTACCAGCTGCCAGTACAGCTTTTCGTTACGTATGCGGGGGCGGTTAAGCAGCCGCAGTTGTATCTCTTTACTGCGCAATGCTATCAGGCGCGGGTCGCCGGTCATATAATCGGCCAGGTTAAGCAACAGGCTTTTATTGCCATAGGTCTTGCGCGAATAATGATCGTACCCCAAAGGATAGGGCGAGCCGTCCTGCGCTACCTGGTTCTTAAAAATATCGCCATCGCTTATTACTGCCATTTTGGTTGGTTTGCTGGCTTGCAACTGCTGTAACGGGCCGGTAAAACCTGCAGGCACAGGCCGGTTTAAGAAAGCTGATTTAAAACTGCCCTCGAGCAATACGCCGGCA
>CAZZVY010000024.1:0-22912 GCA_964657585.1 uncultured Mucilaginibacter sp.
TAACAAAAGCAATGCCTGCCTGTTTTAAATACACTGATTTTTAAGCATGACATTTACACAAGAACAAGTTTTACAGGCACTGGGCAATGTAGAGGAACCCGACCTTAAAAAGGACCTGGTGACCCTTAATATGATACAGGATATCCATATTAATGGCAATGAGTTAAGCTTCTCGGTAATATTAACTACCCCTGCCTGCCCGCTTAAAGCCATGATTGAAAATGCCTGCCGCAATGCCATCAGTCATTTTATAAGCAAGGATATAAAGGTAAGCATTAACATGACCTCGCGCGTTACCTCGCAAAAAAATACCGGGGTGCCTGGGGTTAAAAATATCATAGCAGTAGCATCGGGCAAAGGCGGGGTTGGTAAATCAACCGTGGCGGTTAACCTGGCGCTGGCATTGGCAAAAAGCGGCGCAAATGTCGGCCTGATAGATGCCGATATTTACGGGCCGTCCATACCCATTATGTTTGGTTTGGAAGGCGCACGACCGCATGCTGCGCAGGTAAACGGCAAAACCCGCATTGAGCCTATAGAAAAATATGGTATTAAATTGTTATCCATCGGCTTTTTTACCGACCCTAACCAGCCCGTGCCCTGGCGCGGGCCAATGGTATCAACAGCGGTTAAACAATTGTTTAACGATGCCGACTGGGGCGACCTGGATTACCTGGTGGTTGACCTGCCCCCCGGTACCGGCGATATACACATCACCGTTACCCAAAGCTTTCCGGTTACCGGGGCTGTAATTGTAACTACTCCGCAAAACGTGGCCCTGGCCGATGCCCGTAAAGGTATAGGCATGTTTATGATGGATGCGATAAACGTACCTATTTTAGGAGTGGTTGAAAATATGGCCTATTTCACCCCCGCCGAATTGCCTGACAACAGGTATTACATTTTTGGGCAGGATGGCGGTAAAAAACTGGCCTCGCAGATAGGTGCGCCATTTTTAGGGGAGCTGCCACTGGTAAAAAGCATCAGCGAATCCGGCGATGCAGGAAAGCCTGTGGTGCTGGAAGATGGCATTATGGCACATGCCTTTACTAACATTGCCGAGCGGGTGGCGCAGCAGGTAGCCATAGCCAATGCAAAAGCTGGCGCGAAGAATAAGGTAATTATCTGATAGTTAACATTGAGATTTAAATTAAAACAAATTATTTATACCTTTATATAAATTAATTATAATGAGTTTAATAGCACAGGTGGAATCAGCATTGGATTCTATCCGCCCGTATCTGGAGGCTGATGGAGGTAATGTATCGGTAGAGGAGATCACACCTGACCATATAGTGAAGTTAAGATTGCTTGGCTCTTGCGGCTCGTGCCCTATGAGCATCATGACGCTCAAAGCCGGCATTGAGCAAGCCATAAAAAAAGCCGTGCCTGAGATAGCAGGTGTTGAGGCTATAAACCTGACCGATATTGACGACCCTAACGCCGTATTGCCTGAAAACCTGAGGTAGTGTTAAGTTTTGTTAAACTGGCATTTGCTTTGCTGCAATAATTTATATTTGTTTGAGTTTATTGTAGATAAACTGCACCCTTAGTGGTGTGGTTTGTTGTTATTGTTATGAAATACCTTTTAGCCTGTTTATTTTCTTTTATGGCTGTTGTAGCCCTTGCCCAGCATAGTGAAAAAGCGTTGGTACAATTTTCGGGGCTGGTAAACAATGTAGACAGCACTGATGTGGTTGTTCCGTATACAACCATTACTAATTTAAGCGCCAAAAACCAGGTAAATATTGCTAATTATAAGGGCTATTTTTCGTTTGTTGCACACGTACAGGATACTTTGCGTTTTACCTGCGTTGGCTATGCGCCAAAAACTGTTGTAATACCTGCAAGCGCCGGTAAAAGCTATACGTTGCAGGTATCGTTAAAAGTTTTAATAGTCAATATGCCTGCTGTGCATGTATTCCCCTGGGCTACTACAGACGAATTCAGAAAAGATTTTTTAACCATGAAACTGGCTGATGACGACCTGGAGATAGCCCGCAAAAACCTAAGCCGCAACTCCATAGCCGAAATGGTGAAAACGTTGCCGCGCGATGCCAACGAGATACAATCTGCTTATGCGCAAACAGAGCATATCAACATTATGAACCAGCATTCGTTGATACCTAATCCACTGCTTAACCCCATTGCCTGGGGAACTCTCATTAAATCAATTGCTGACGGGGATAAAAGCCGGGGCGGGAACTAATTATACATTAGCGTTTTCAGGCCGGTTGCTTATTGGCGCTTAGGGCAGGTTATTACAGGCCATATGGGACGTTAAATGGAACTTACTTGTAAGTACTTGTGCGTTATTTACAACCGCTGTTATAGTCCGGCTGTTTGTTTACTATGCATTATAAACAAAACTGAAACAACTTTAGTAACAATACTTTATTCTTCAAAGATATTTAAGTTCTTAAGGCGGAATATTTCACGGGTTATGAGTTTACTGTTGCAGGCCAATTCGTCCAGCGTGCACCCTATGATACTGATCTTTACCGGCAGGCCGCCCACTGTTTCCATCAGGTCGATATGCAACAGCGCAGTTTCCTTTACATCCCTATCCCCCTTCAAACTGTCAAACAAATCATAAGCCGCCTCGCGGTCGTTTCCAAAAAAGTACTGCCCGTAGTTTTCAAAGCCGGCCGGCGTTTTCAGGCTCAACAAAATATAAAACTGTGTTTCCATAAATAATTTAAAAATTAAAGGCCCCTGCAATGAGGGGCCTTTAAGAAAGCCATGCAACGCTTATTTAATCTCAATCTGGCGGCGCACCTGTTTCGCTTCTTCACGTTTGGCAATATCAATTTTTAATACGCCGTCGGTATAAGCAGCTTCAATGTTTTCCGCATTGGCAGTGTCAGGTAAAGTGAAAGAACGCACAAAGGAACTGTAGCTGTATTCACGTTTGCTAAAGTTCTTTTGCATATCGTTGTTTTCGTTTTCACGTTCAACTGATATGTTCAGCACATTACGGTCAAGGCTGATCTTAAAATCTTCTTTCTTTAAGCCGGGCGCTGCCAGTTCTACATGGTAGTGGTCTGCTGTTTCGCTTATGTTGGCTGCTGGTACACGAGCCACCATACGGTCACTAAAAAAAGTGTCGTTAAAAATAGAATCAAACACATCATTAAAGCCTGGCATTAATGAACCGTTACTGCGTTTGTCGGAATTAAATTTAACCAATGTCATGGGTTGTCCTCCTTAAATTTTTTAATGATTGAACTTATAATTAATTAAACTATACAACCTGTTTCAAACAATATGCCAGCGCATATAACAGGGAAAACAGCTGAAAAATATGCAGGAAAAATGAAAAAATTTCCGGTCATATGCTGACATATTTTCAAATTAGAAGGTTCGGCCGCTATAGCTGCAGTAACTATACTTATCAATAACAGGGTTGTTATTGTTAAATGGTAGGAGCACTGCGGCGATTTTGACATTGGCCGCGCCGTTGCAATTGCTTTTGCGCCCGAAGGCGCCTACGTGCTGATTGCCTACCTTAATTAAGGGGTTCTAATAAATAGTCAGGCTGTCTTTAATTGGCCGTTGCTGGTGCTTGCGCAATTCCTGTATCAATGTTGTTTTTTGCCGGGCGGCTATAGTGCCCTTCAATGTAATGCCTTTGCTATTTACTACAGCTATGGTTTGCGGGTACCTTGCAAGGATACTGTCTGTTTGCAGTTTTACCGGCGTTAAACTATCCAGCACAACCGGGGCAATGTTAACGTGGTAATGTACGGCCCGGATTACATGGATGTTTTTTATAACGTGCTGTATCTTGGCGAACGCCTCATCTGACGGGCAACGCCCGCTAAACTCTACAATACCATTTTTTACCGTATAATCAAGCCCGCTAAAATCAAGGTTCTCCATAGCTTTACCGGCTATGTCTTCGCGTATTTCTTCGTCTGATGCGTGGCAACCGGCCAACGCCAGCAGCATTATGGCGATCATTAATTTTTTCATGTCGTTGTTTGTTGATCGTCAGCCTCAGTTACGGCGGTAACCCATTTTTCGCTGCTGCAGTTAGGGCATTTCAGGTATGGCTGGTCGGCGCTTTTTTGTGGCAGGCCACAACGTACACATATCTGCTTATCAGGATGTTCATAAAAACAATTGCGCATATCATGGTCCCAGGGCGGCAACAGCGACAGGCCAGGGCACGGTTTAGGGTTACGCACCAGCGTAAAGTTACCGCTCGCTTCCATATAAAAACGTGTAACGTTGCCTAACTGCAACAACCCGAGCGAGCGCAATTGGGCCAGCACCCGTTCCTGTGATAGTTTTACCCTGCCAAGTTCTTTCATATCTATTACGCCATCACTAACCAGCGTACTGATATCCCCCTGCGAAAAACTTTCAAATTTTTCATTTTCGGAGCTTTTTCTGGCAATTACACGCTCGGTTACGATAAGTATAAAAGCAATAACTACAGCCGGTAACAGGCCGCGATCGGGCGACATCATAGGGATACCTACAGCGGCAGCCAGCGAAACCAGCGCCGCCAGTTCGTTACGGCTAAGCTGGGATGACATGCGCTTGCCCATGCTGCGCATAGAGACCATTAGTATCAGATAAATTACGATAGACCTGATAAGCAACTCTATAAAATAGCCTGCAGGCACGCCGCCTATAAGGATACGCAGCCAATCGCTTAAGTGGATATCTTGTGGTTGCATTATTTTAAATTATTAACGTATATCACGCGGTTACTGCCTTTGTCCAACTGCAGGCCCCGCAGTGCGGGCAATCCTTCAAATCTGTTTGGTTGATACAGGTGGTACCGCAGTTGCAGCAAACCATATCGGTTCCAGGCTTCAGCAGGCCGAGGGCCTGCTGATCCCGGGGAGGCAAGGTTGCCAGCCCCGGCGACTGCTGCTGCATTTTGATAGTTGTAAACATACCCCCAGCTTCGAGATAGACCCGGCGGACCTGACCAAGCTGATGGATGCCCCCGCTGCGCAGTTCTGAAAACAATTGCTGCCTTGAGATACGGCACCGGCGCATTTCGTCAACTTCCAATACGCCGTCCTTTAGCAGCGTACTGATCTGCCCCTGACTTATCTCTTCTATACGCGCACTTTTTGTACCAAGATAACTTAGGCCCTGCTGAAACATCAGCGTACACAGCAACCCGAATAAACTAAGCGCAATGCCCCTGTCGGGAGTTTGCATCCCTACAGATACAATTGCACCGAGTGTGAGCATTACAGCCATCTCCAGTATGGTTAATTGACCGCTCATACGTTTGCCAAGCCAGCGCAGTATCAATAAAAGGAAGACATAAACTATAAACGTCCGTACAAATACTTCCAGCAGGTAGAAGGGCGGTGCCTCTCCAAATAATATCCGCTGCCAGTCGGCAAGGTGTATCTCATATTTTTTCATAGTTATTCTTGCAGCAATATAACCGCGCTACGACATGCTGACGTTGTTCAGCAATATGTGTGTTTCAATCCCATTCTTCAACTGCGCCGAATCCCTCCTCGCCCTTAGCTGCTTCACCTGTATAATAAAGTTCCTTTGCCGATCAAACAATTATTAAATACTATACCTAACAATCGGGTTATCGTATGCTACAAAACTTTCATTATAGAAAACCTTACTAAACAACTTATATCCCTTTTTAATGTTTTAATTTTTAGTTACATAATTTAATTAGCAAAAGTACTTTCTTCCTTAATATGTATTTGGCAATTGACCTTATATTAATTGCAGGCATGGCTTAGGCGCATTTCCGATACATTACACCCCTTACCTTGTACTAAGCATAAATAACTGCTGCGGCAATCTCGGCCGCTTTAAGTACCTTATGTTCTTTAACCACATCTTTCTTTTCTTAAGTTTCTGATGCCTGCATACCTATGTATAGTTTTCCAGTTGCTCCGCCAATTTTTCGCTCCGTTTGCCAATAAAATGTTAAGGAATGGCTTGGGGCTGTATTTTGCTGTTGTTTAAAAAGCTTAGGTTTTTTTGATATTTTTACATAGGTATAACTATCCGTAAGTTTATTTCCATGGAAGACGAGCTGACGAAGCACACCAGAAAAATCATTACCGAGATCAGGAATCCTAAACATTCCATGAGTGAGAAAGCAAAAGAGATCATAACCGAGGTATGCATCATTGTTTTTGCGGTTACGCTTTCTATTTGGTTGCACGGATGGTCGGAGCACAGGCATGAGCAAGCGGAGGCATACAGCTTTTTGACAGGATTGAAAAGCGACTTGGCGCAGGATATTAAACTGTTGGAAGACCATAAATCGGTCGCTCTTAAAATCGATTCTAATTTTGCGTTCCTTATCAGGGTAAAAAATCTACAGGTACACCCGTCAGACACTGTATTGTATAACCATCTTTATTTCGAGACCCGCACTACCCACCCCAACATCGGCCGGTACGCGGGTTTTAAATCAAGCGGTAAAATAAACACTATAGAGAACGATAGCTTAAAGCAAAACATCCTTACTTTTTACGAACAGACCATCCCTGACCTGGTTGACGGCGAGAGTTACACCAATGATCTTCAGCGCAAAATATTAGACCTGCAGATTGAGCGGCCCGACAATGTCCCGGTTATGGAATTTTTAACTTCAAAAAAAATACGGTCAATGTTTGATCTGGGCACGCAGAACTTTCGTACCAACCTGCAAATGTATGGCCACGCCATTGCCCTGGCTAAAAAAATCACAGCCGAAATTGACCAGGAAAAACATTGATAATGCAACACAGCTTCAATATGCTTAAGTTTTGCATATTTGCACCAAAACAAATATAAATGAGCCTTGTAGTTATTGGTACTGTAGCTTTTGACGCTATTGAAACCCCCTTTGGCAAAACCGACAAAATTGTTGGCGGCGCGGCAACTTACGCCAGTTTGGCCGCATCCTATTTTTATGGCAAAACAAAGATTGTTGCCGTAGTAGGCGATGATTTCCCGCAGCACGAGCTTGATGATTTTAACAAGCATCATATTGATACTGAAGGGTTACAGATAAAAAAGGGTGAGAAATCATTTTTCTGGAGCGGAAAATATCATAACGACATGAATAGCCGTGATACATTGGTGACCGAGCTAAACGTGCTGGCCGATTTTGACCCGGTTATCCCCGAAAGTTACCAGGATTGCGAATACCTGATGCTGGGCAACCTGACCCCCCAGGTACAGCAAACTGTTATCAAGCGCCTGAAAAACCGCCCCAAACTTATTGTTATGGACACCATGAATTTTTGGATGGATATTGCTATGGATGACCTGCTGGAAACCATTAAACTGGTGGATGTGCTTACGATTAATGATGCCGAGGCCAGGCAGTTATCAGGCGAGCACTCTTTAGTTAAGGCAGCCCGTAAAATTTTAACGCTGGGGCCGAAATACCTGATCATAAAAAAGGGCGAACACGGCGCTTTATTGTTTAGCGACGATCTGATCTTCTCGGCCCCGGCTTTACCTCTGGCAGATGTTTTTGACCCAACCGGTGCAGGCGATACCTTTGCAGGCGGGTTTATAGGCTACCTGGCTAAAATAGGTACGGTTAATTTTAACAATATGAAAAATGCCATTATTTATGGTTCGGCGCTGGCTTCTTTCTGCGTAGAAAAATTTGGTACGGAAAAATTAAAAAATCTTGATCAGGACGATATTGCGGCAAGGGTACAGCAATTTGTAAAGTTATCGCAATTTGCCATTATTGATTAAAACCAGCTTAGCAGTTAACAGTTTATAGATTATGGCATAACGGACCATGCCCGCACTATAAAATATGATCAATAGGCTATTTAACTATCAATAAATGAAATACAGGGAATTAGGCAATACCGGCCAGCAGCTTTCGGCCATAGGCTTAGGTTGCATGGGTATGTCGCACGGCTACGGCACTCCTGATGATGGGGAATCCATAGAAGTGTTAAACCTGGCGATTGAGCTGGGTATTACTTTTTGGGACACCGCAGATATCTACGGCCCGCATATCAATGAGGAACTGATTGCCAAGGTACTGGCGCCCAACCGCAGTAAGATATTCATAGCCACCAAATTTGGTTTTGTACCGCAAACCGATGGCAGGCTCCGGGCATTTGACGGTTCGCCGGCGTATATGCGTAAGGCGGTAGAGGGCAGCCTTAAACGTTTGAATGTAGAAGTGATAGACCTTTACTATGCCCACCGTATAGACCCAAATGTGCCTGTAGAGGAAATGGTTGGCGGCATGGCCGAACTGGTTAAGGAAGGTAAGGTGCGTTATCTTGGCCTGTCCGAAGCATCGGCAGCAACACTGCGCAGGGCGGTAAAGGTACACCCTATTGCTGCCCTGCAAAGCGAATATTCGCTGCTTACCCGTGATCCGGAGGCAGAGATCATCCCAACCTGCAAAGAGTTGGGTATCGGCTTTGTGCCGTTTAGCCCGTTATCACGGGGCCTGTTCAGCGCTACGCTGCCTGCTGATGCGGGTGAATTAAAATCAAACGATTTCAGGCACACCATCCCGCGTTTCCAGGGTGAATATTATGATAATAATACCAAGCTGGCAGCCGCATTTGCTGCATTGGCAAATGATAAGGGTTGCACACCCGCACAGCTGGCCTTAGCCTGGGTGCTGGCACAAGGCAACGGTATTATTCCTATCCCCGGCACTAAAAAACGCAAATACTTAATGGAAAATGCGCAGGCAGTAGATGTAGTGCTTACTGAAACCGATCTGAACGACCTGCAAAACCTGTTGAAGCAATACCCTAACACCGGCCCGCGTTATACAGAGGCGGCAATGAGCATGGTAGATAAGTAAACGTGCAGCAGCAGTTTGCGGAATTGTGATGAAATATAAATTGACACGGCAAACTGCCCCTACAAACCATTTACTATACCTGCTTTAATATCCCTACTTTCAGAAACCGTTCAAATACAACTTCGGTGTGCGGGGCATCAGCAAGTTCAGCCGTAAGATCTTGTCCGGCCCAGTGTTCGTAATGTTTGCCGTTGCGCCACAGGCGGCTTTCCGTAACATCATATATTATGCCTGAATAGGCCACCCATACTTGCGGTTTATCCTGTCCGTTACGCAACGCCAGTTGTGAATGGGTATATACCGGTAGTTCAATCATTTTTTTTCAGTGTAAATATTGGCAAATAAACTTATTTTTATTGTAACCATTTACCCCATGCCAGCGTCTTACCTATAATTAAACTGTTAATCATGAGATCACTGATCAAAACGTTATCCATCCTATTACTATTTGCCGGTATCAACACGGCCTTCGCCGATACCCAGGACCGTCATTTATCGGGTTTCCATGCAATAGTTTTATCAGGGTCATTTGATGTATATATCACCCAGGGCCCTTCTGAATCTGTCAGGGTAAAAGCGCCTTCAAATGTGATAAGCCACATTATTACCGAAGTTAACGGCGACGTTTTAAAGCTGCACGACAGAAACAATACTTTTAGCTGGACAAGCATATTTAGCGGGCATAGTAAAATAGCGGTTTACGTTACCGTAAAAGACATACGCAGCATCATACTTTCAGGCTCAGGCGATGTTTATTTTAAGAACGGCCTGAATGCCGGCAAACTGGAGTTAACCTGTACCGGATCAGGTGATGTGACCGGGAATATGAATGTGAAGATGTTAAACGCCAGCGTATCGGGGTCTGGCGACATGAAAATATCAGGCAAGGCCGAAACATCAACAGTAAGCGTTAGCGGCTCGGGCGACTTTTCCGCTCATGGACTGATTACCGCTACTACTATGGTACGCGTAACCGGCTCTGGCGATGCCAGTGTTAATGCCACACAAAAACTGGATGCGCGTGTATCCGGCTCAGGCGATATACGTTATACCGGCGGCGCCAGAGAGGTTTCCAGCTCAAGCTCGGGAAGCGGTGAGATACACAGGGGGTAGTTCTTCAGTGATTACGGTAAATTATCCTGCACATAGCGAAAGTTCACTTTATTGGCATTTTACCGGCCAGTTACGCTGAAAACAAAGTGTTCAGATCGGTTAGGTATGGCATACCAATACTGCAATTAAATAGCACTATGTATTAAACCAGATGATGGCCTTGTACAGCTACTTTCCGCCAGCTACTTTTTAACTACTGAGCTATCACACTATTTCATTCACCAGATAATTTTTGCCGTTCAACCCAAATTGATCGCCAACTTTAATCCCCATCATTTTAACCCCAATAGGCGATGCCGGAGATATGGCGAAAAAGCTATCGCCGCCAACCCTTAAAACCCCGGCGCTTATGGCAATATAAAAATTACCGTTACTGGTTTTAACCACGCTGCCTTCTTCAACCTTAACCGCCTGCCCGTTAATGCTGATGCGGTTAAGCGCTACCAACATTTTATTGGCCTCGTTAAGCTGGGCTACGCCGCGGTCCTTTTCCTGCATCATCATTTCAAGGGCTGTTTCATATTTATCGCCAGCGCTGCTTTTGGTTTCTCCTTCGGCCCCTTCGTCAGCCAGTGCAATGGTTTGCCGGGCGTTTTCCATCCGTTGTTTAATAACAGTTAAACACTGTTCGTATAATTGTTTTTTGATATCGTTTCTCATATATGTTCTGGCGTACAAATATGTACAGTTTTTCTAATTATACCATATTTGCTGGTCTCTTCCTGTTATTAATAAGGATATATTAAGTCTAATAATCCCTGCTTATCCTTAACAGGTTCATTTGAACCTAATAAATTGGCAATGGCTGTATAAATATCCGCCGGCTTTTTCCCTTCGTTACGCATGTAACGCACCGATGCAGCGCCTGCCGACTTTGAAAGCTTTGCTGTACCTGTTGCCATTAATAACGGGTGATGATAAAATGTTATCCCGGTAAAAGCATTGGCCCTGACGGATGGAGCCAGGAAATGCTGGGCCAGGGTAGAACCCCAGAGGTCCAGCCCGCGAACTATAAGGTCTACGCCAAAATAAACATCATCCATAACCGAACTCAATTGATATGCCGGGTAGCCGTTCTTCCGCCTTACCACAAATTGCCGCATGGTTTTAGGCAGTTGTGCTTTGATTATGCCGCCCGTTAATATTTTTACATTTAATTTTTTCGCATCTGTTTTCAACCGCCAGCTAACGTGATCAGTATCAAAGCTTAGTTGTTTGTTTAAGCAGGTGCCCGGGTAGCTATCATCCGGATTAATATTCCTGACCTGCGCCCTCGAACAACTGCAGGCAAATACGCTATCTGTATCCCTTAAGTGCTGCAGCGCAGCAGCGTATACCGGCACCCGGTGTACTTGCGACCATTCTTTCTCATAGTCTAAATAATTGCGCGGCCCTTCATGCCAGGATATTTCCAAATAATTCAGCGTATCAAAAATATCTTGCACATATAAAGGGTTTACCCTTTCGCGGTCAAGGTCATCTATTCGCAATAATATTTTGGCGCCCGTCCTTTCGGCCAGCGCCGCTGTAACGGCAAACGCCAGCACATTGCCTAAGTGCAAATAGCCGCTGGGGGTAGGGGCAATACGGGTTTTTTTGAATTGTTGTGCCGTTTGCAGCATAGCGCTTGGTTTATATTATTTGCGGGCGTTAAACCGGCATAATTGCATCATAGTTTCAAGCTGACTATAAATTAACAAATACAACAAATAGGATTTGCTTTTCATTAAGTATTATTTTGAGTAAGCAACATGCCGGATAAACTTACAATGAAAAAAGCAGGCGTACACCATACTATCAGATAGTTATTGCCGCCTTAACCAGGTAGGGCAATATCTCCTTTTGAAATGAGACGAAGTTTTTGCGCACGTCCGAATCGCTTACCGAAGTGAATGCAAAGCTGAAAACAATGCTTTTGCTGCACTTGATAAGAAATCGAAGGCGTTGCAGGTAAGTTTCGTGCTTGCGGATGCCGCTTAGCCGGGCAAACGAGGTAATCAGCAATTCTTCCAGTTCATTGCTCAGGTTTTTAAGGAATTCCTGCGAATTAGTGGATTCCCTTATGAAATCCCAGCCGATAAATTCATTACAAACGGTATACGAAAGGCGGCTGGTTTTAATGATAAGGCTGCTTAAATGCGCTTCTTCGTCCAGGTCAGGGCTATCGGCATGTATCAGTTCATCAACGCTTACCCTTATGTAATCCATTAGCAACGAGTGCAGCAGGTCTTCCTTGCTGTCAAAATATTTATAAATGGTGGCCTTGGCTATCTTAGCACGCCTGGCTATTTCGTTAACGCTGGTTTTATGATAACCAAATTTACGGAAAAGGTCCTGCGCCGCTTTTTTTATGCTATCCTTTATCTTATCGGCCTCCATGCCTGTTAATTAGTAACAAATAACTGGAAATTATTGACATAAGCCGTATACGTTCGTAAAGATTTTGAAGCCGGCGCTTTTACCGGCGAGCCATCATCTAATGAAAACTTAGAACCGCTGCAAGGGTCGGTTACGGTGAAGCCGGTATCATCAATAGTAACGGCACATTTATTTTGCGGCTGATAGCTGCTGCAACGATCGTAAGCGGCATAACTACCGTCAGACCGGCGGTAGATCAGTAAACCGGCTACACCATAGCCGCTCACCGTTACCGCGCCGCCAATAGCATTTAACTTGGTTATGCGGGAATCAGACAGCGATGCCTGAAAATTAACGGGTACGCTTGGGATATAATCGCCACTGTCTTTACCACAAGAGAGCAGGGTAAGGGCTATAAGGGCTATAAAGCCGTATCTGCGTGTCATATAACTTCTGTTTTAAATTGCCTTAAGAAACGGACATCGTTCTCCGAGAACAAACGCAGATCACGTATCACATATTTTAAGTTGGCAATTCTTTCTATACCCATGCCGAATGCAAAACCGGTATATTTCTTACTGTCGATACCGCAGTTCTCCAATACGTTAGGGTCAACCATACCGCAGCCTAATATCTCTACCCAGCCGGTATATTTGCACATGTTACAGCCGGAGCCCTTGCAAATGGTACAGGATATGTCCATCTCGGCCGATGGCTCGGTAAACGGGAAATATGACGGACGGAACCGTACTTTAGTACCCTCGCCGTACAGTTCCTGCACAAAGTGATATAGGGTTTGTTTAAGATCGGCAAAGGATACGTCCTCATCAATATATAGTCCCTCCACCTGGTGAAAAAAACAATGTGCACGGGCAGATATAGCTTCGTTACGGTAAACCCGGCCTGGCATAATAGCCCTGAAAGGCGGTTTACCCGTTTCCATCATGCGTACCTGTACCGATGAGGTGTGTGTGCGCAGGGCAATATCGTCCGTTCCGTTATTTTTTTTAATAAAGAAGGTATCCTGCATATCACGTGCCGGGTGTTCTTCAGGAAAGTTAAGGGCCGAAAAGTTATGCCAGTCATCCTCTATCTCCGGCCCTTCGGCCACTACAAACCCCAAACGCTTAAAAATATCAATGATCTCCATCCGCACCAGCGACAGCGGGTGGCGCGAGCCAACGGTATAGCCCTCGCCGGGCAATGTCAGATCAATTTCGGGTTTTTGATTTTCAGTTTCCGGATTGAAGCTCTCCTTAAGGTCGTTATATCTGGTTTCGGCATATTGCTTAAACTGGTTCAGCACCTTCCCTAATATGCGTTTTTCTTCGGGACCAACCAACTTAAACTGCTCAAAAAGGTCTTTAACAATTCCTTTGGTACCTAAAAAGCGGATACGGTAGTCTTCCAACTGCGCGGCATTAGCTGGTAAAAAGTTGGTTATCTCAGCGGTATATTTGTCTATCTGGTCCTGCATAATCACAAACCCGGCGTAATAAACAGCCGGGTAATATAGCACGAAGTTAAGAAATAAATTTATGTGTGGGTGATGGCATTGGCCTTAGCCCATAACATATTACCTGTAATGAACAACCCGCCCCATTGTATGTGCGGCGGGTTGTCAATTGCTTTTCTATGTCTTTAAGTGTTCTGCTTTAAACCATAGCAACCTACTTAGAGCTAAGTTGCTTATCTAAAGCCTTTACTGCATCCAGGTGTGCCTTCAGCGTAGGCAGCGTTTGCTGTGCAAAGGCACGCACGGCAGGGTTTTTCCCGGTGGTTGCATACTTTTCAAACATCTCCACCGTATTACGATGGCTATTTACCATGGCGTGCACATAAAGCTTGTCAAAGTTATCGCCTGCATTTTTCAGATTAAGGTCGGGCTGTATGCCGCCTGTTGCTGCCGGGGATAGGTTAATGCCTTTGCTTTTGGCCACCTGCACCAATTGCTGCTCAGCCTGGTTATGATCTTTTACCATCATCTGGCCAAATTCGCGCACATCGGCCCGTTTGGCTTTTTGGGCAGCTATCTGCCCGGCGCTCACCTCCTGTAAATTACCAATGCTGGCCACCGTTAAAAAATGTTTGGCTGTGGTATCAGGATCGGGTTGCGGGATCTGGGCCCTGACATTAAGGCCGCAAATTCCAGTTACTAATATAAAAAAAATCTTTTTCATAGATGTTGTTTTTTATTTATGGCTGCCCTGAACCGCCTGACGATCCGTAAACTTGTCCGTTGGCAAAACTGGCGTCGGCGGCCGCAAGTTGTACATAAATAGAGGCCAGTTCGGCCGGGTGTCCGGGCCGGCCCAAAGGTGTCCAGCTGCCAAACATCTGTTGCTTATCGGGCTGTGCACCGCCGCTGATCTGAAGGGCTGTCCAGACGGGGCCCGGGGCTACTCCATTTACACGGATGCCTTTGGGGCCAAGCTGTTTGGCCAGCGACTTTACATAATTCATGGTAGCTGCCTTAGTCTGGGCATAGTCATACAGGTCGGGGCTGGGGTCATAAGCCTGCTCAGATGTAGTGCCGATAATGGCCGAGCCGGGCGGCAAGTGCGGCAGCGCCTCGCGGATGATCCAGAACGGTGCATAAATATTGGTCTTCATTGTTGAATCAAACGCCTCGCTGGTAATGTCCAGGATGGAGTTTTGGGATTGCTGCCTACCAGCGTTGCTCACAATAATATCAAGGCCGCCCAGTTCGGCAATTGCCCGCTGTACCAATTGTTTGCAAAACGCTTCTTCGCGCAGGTCGCCGGGAATGGCTACTGCTTTTCGCCCCTCTTTTTTGATAAGGGCTATTACTTCGCGTGCATCCGGTTCCTCGGTCGGGAAATAGTTGATGGCAACGTCAGCGCCTTCACGGGCATAGGCTATGGCAGCGGCACGGCCCATACCAGAGTCGCCGCCGGTAATCAGCGCTTTACGCCCCATTAACCTGCCCGATCCCTTGTAACTGGTTTCGCCGCAATCTGGCACAGGGTCCATTTTGCTTTGCAGGCCCGGCCATGGCTGCGGCTGGCTCTTAAATGGAGGTTTTGGGTGCAGCGTGGTGGGGTCGCTTATTTTGGTACTGCTATCAGCCGGTGGGGCGTTAACCGTTCCGGCCAGTGCCGGCGATACTGCAACCGCTGCAAGGGTTGTACCCAACCCGGCTACTACCTGCCGCCGGGTCATTTTATCATTGCTGTTCATATTGTGTTGTATTATCTGTAAATAAATGAGTTTGTTCTTCCAGCCAATCCGCTATCGTTTCGGCTACTTCTTCCCAGCCGGGCTGACCGCAGATAAAGTGGCTACGCCCCGGGAATTGTTCAAAATAGGTAAGGCTGCCTTCGTCTGTATAAGCTTCCGCGTTTTTCTCGTTCAGTTCCGGCGGGATGATCTCATCCTTTTCGCCCCCGATGAACAATAACGGCACATGCGGTAAATCAAGGTCAACCTGGCCTGCCTCGCCCATACAGTCGCGCAGTACGTTGCGGCTGTCATGCGTTGCATAAGCGGCATAAGCTTGCTCAGTTTCTTCCATGGTCATGGTGTTGCAAAAAGAAGCATGGAAGCTTTCAAGGTCCATCTCGAAGGGAGCGTTGCCCTTAAAGGGATTAGTGATCAGTGCGCTGTTTTTCATAAAGCCCCAGTCAAATGCCAGCATGGCATTAGGCGCTACAGAGCTAATGCAAACACCAGCCGCACCAATGCCTTTATTGATAAGCAGTTGTACAATTAAACCGCCAACTGAATGGCCAATGATTATGGGATTATCCAACCCTGAAGCAATGCTGGTAAATTTATCTACTATGTCCTGTAAACCAAGGTCGCCCAGTTGAGGTGCCGGGTTATTACGCAACTCAGCGGGTTCACCATCATGGTATGGCCAGGCCGGGGCAATACAGTTGTAGCCTTTGGCCGTAAAATAAGCTATCCATTTTTCCCAGCTTCTGGGGTTTTGGAACATGCCATGAATAAAAAGGATGTTTTTCATAGTATCAATCTTTTAAATAATTAATGCATCTGCTATTATTGATGCTCATTTTCTGCAGGCTGCTGCTGCCCGTACATCGTATGCGCTACTGCACTGTCGGGCATCATATTAGCCATATTAACCTGCACTTTATTCTTAAACCCTGATATTACCCGATCTTCGCCAGCCATTAGCGCTTCATAACCATCTTTGGCCACATCAGCCGGGTTAGCCATGGCATCCTTATCCTGTACCATTTTACTTTCGTTCATGCCTGCCTTATTAAAGAAGTCGGTATCGGTTACGCCCGGCATCAGTGCGGTAAAAGTGACACCGCTATCCTTCATTTCCTCGCGTACTGCGGTAGTAAATGAAAGTACAAAGGCTTTGGTAGCATGATATACTGCCTGCCATGGGCCTGGCAATTTACCTGCAACAGAGCCAAGGTTAAGTATCCTGCCCTCGCCACGCGCTGCCATTGCCTTTGCATAATGTTTGGTCAGGATTACAGTAGCACAAATATTCAGGTGGATGATATCCAGTTCGCGTTCCAGGTCGTTATCCGCAAACAAACCATAAACACCTTGCCCTGCATCATTTACCAATACGTCAATCTGCTGCGTTACTTCCTGGCACAGGGCTTTTGCTTCATCCATCTTTGAAAGATCCTTAACAATAGATGTCACCGCTATGCCGCTTTGCCTCAATTCGTTAGCTGTGCTGTCCAATTCTGCCTGGTCTCGCGCTACAATAATTAAGTTATACCCATCTTTGGCAAATAATTTGGCTAACTCTTTCCCTATGCCACTTGTGCCGCCGGTTACCAGCGCTGTTTTTTGTTGACTTTCCATATTATTATTCATTAGATTATTTTATCCGTTAATTACTTCGCCGCCATTTACATGGATAACCTGCCCTGTAATGAACGAGGCATCATCCGAGGCAAGGAATACATAAGCCGGGCCCAGTTCTGAAGGCTGGCCGGCACGCTTCATAGCAGTTTCACTGCCAAAACTTTTAATTTTTTCCTCATCAAAGCTCGATACGATCAGCGGCGTCCATACCGGGCCAGGCGCCACTGCATTTACGCGAATGCCTTTCTCGGTAAGGTTGGTGGCCAGCGACCGGGTAAAAGTGGTAATAGCGCCTTTGGTTGATGAATAATCAATAAGGTTCGGCGATGAACGGTAAGCCGTTACAGATGTTGTGTTGATGATACAATCGCCTGCGCCCATATGTTCCAAAGCGGCTTCGGCAAAATAGAAGTAGGCAAATATATTAGTCCGGAAGGTAGTGTCTATTTGCTCCGGGTCAATTTCCCTTACGTCCTTTTGCGGGAACTGCATCCCGGCGTTGTTGACCAGGATATTCAATTTCCCATATTTGCGTACAGTTTGCGCTACCGCATCTTTACAAAATTCTACCTGCTTTACATCGCCCCTTATTAATATGCATCTGCGGCCGGCAGCTTCCACCAGGCTTTTGGTTTCTTCAGCATCTTCATCCTCGTCCAAATAAACTATGGCAATATCAGCGCCTTCCTTAGCAAAGTGAATGCTTACTGCACGGCCTATACCGCTATCACCGCCGGTAATAAGCGCGACTTTTCCGGATAACTTCTCCGCCGCCTTATAAGTAGCTTTAATATATTCAGGCCTTGGGGCCATATCCGCCTCAATACCGGGTTGCCTGTCCTGTTTTTCAGGTGTTTGTGTTGCTTGTTCCATTGCTATTTTAATTCTTTTAAATTGCGGCAAACCTGTTGCCTGCTATATTTATGTCCCTTAACCATTACTCGCCAGGGGTTAACACCACCTTTACACAATCTTCTTCTTTGTTTTCAAATACATCATAGGCGTGAGCTACCTCGCTTAGCGGCAGCCGGTGGGTAATAATATCGTCTAACACTACCTTCTCTTCTTTCACAAGGTCAATCAGATGGTCGATATAGTTAAGTACCGGCGCCTGGCCCTGCGATATGGTAATGCCTTTATCAAACATGCGGTGTACCGGGAAGTTATCATAAGGCGAACCGTAAACACCCATAATGCTTACTTTGCCCATACGGCGCACCGCCTTAAAGCACAGATCAATAACCTTATCGTTACCAACTTCAAAATTTACCACTTTGGCTTTCAGTTTTTCAAGGAAATTGCTTTCAGACTCAAACCCTACGGCATCTACGCAAACATCAGCGCCCCGCCCGCCGGTCATACTGCGGATAGCTTCCACCACGTCAACCTCATGGGGGTTAAGGGTATCTACCTTATTTACTTCCTTTGCTTTTTCCAGCCGGTAGTTCACCGGGTCAATGGCTACCACCCGGCTGGCCCCGTTAAGCCAGGCTGCCTTTTGCGCCATTAAACCAACCGGGCCTGAACCAAATATGGCTACCACCTCGCCGCCTTTTAGCTGTGCCCAGTCTATTGCCGACCACCCTGTAGGAAAAATATCGGTAAGGAACAGCACCTGCTCATCGCTCATATTGTCAGGCACAATACGCGGGCTGATATCGGCATAAGGCACCCGCACATATTCGGCCTGTCCGCCTGAATAGCCGCCATACAGGTCGGTATAACCAAAAAGGGCCGCCCCTTTTGAATCGGCCAGGTCGCCGGCCGGGCCATAATGTTTATAATTTGAATTTTCGCAGGCGGGTGATGCGCCGTGGGTACAAAAAAAGCAGTGCCCGCAGGCAATGGGGAATGGCACAACCACACGGTCGCCCTTTTTCAGGTTTTTCACGGCAGCGCCTATTTCTTCAACAATGCCCATAAACTCGTGGCCCATAATCATCGGCTCGGTTTGCGGTACGGCGCCGCTGAGGATATGCAGGTCAGACCCGCAAATTGCAGTAGCCGTTACCTTTAAGATAACATCGGTGTTCTGCTCAATTCGCGGGTCGGGCACGGTGTCATAACTGATTTTGCCTGGGCGGTGAAATACGGCTGCTCTCATAGCATTTTATTAATTATCGATTAATTATTTTAGTTTATATTAAAACCTAACATCTTTTAGATAGCTGTGTTTTAAATAATTGGAAATATTTAATACAACAAAAGAATTGAGTTGTAAAACCCTGAGCCGGTTTAATTGTATAAAAGAAGCTAACTAAAAATAATACCATCAATATGACACCGAGAGACGGCAGCCTGCAAAGCGCCTGGCAAAAAAGCGTATCCCTTACAGTTAACAAACCTGTACCGGAAAACACAGCAACCTATGACTGCCTTATTGTAGGCGGCGGAATAACCGGAATGACCGCCGCGCTGTTGCTGCAGCAATACGGCAAACGCACCGTAGTTGCCGATGCGCATACTTTAGGCTACGGCACCACCGGCGGCACAAGCGCACATATCAATACCTTTGCTGATACTACCTACAGCGAAGCAGAAAGCGCTTTTGGCGAAGAAGGCGCCCGGCTTTTTGCAGCTGCAATTTTAGAAGGCTATAACTGTATTAAACAAAACGTAGGCGACTTAAATATTGATTGTGATTTTGCCGTGAAACCCGGCTACCTGTACGCTGAAAACGAAGACGAGGTAAAACAGCTTGACGAGATTTACCAGGCGGCCATTAAGGTTGGCGTGGCCGTGGAATATACCAGCGAGGTTCCTACGCCGGTATCTTATCAGAAAGCACTGCTGTTTGCAGATCAGGCACAATTTCATCCGTTGAAATATTTAAAGGGGCTGGCCGATGCTTATGTTACTGCCGGCGGCAGTGTACTGGAGCATACATTGATTGAAAAGGTAACTACCGAAAACGGGCTGCATATTGCTGTTGCCGGGGAACAACGCATACTTGCCAGAAAAGTTATCTATGCCACGCACCTGCCGCCTAACATTAATGTTTTCAATTTTGAATGTGCGCCGTACCGCAGTTATGTAATGGCTGCCAAGCTGCACTCGGGCCAGTATCCGGATGCGCTGATCTATGACAGCCAGGAACCTTACCATTACGTACGCACGCACCAGATAGACGGTGAACCACTGCTGCTGATTGGCGGGCTTGACCACAAGACCGGGCACGATGACCCTGAAAAGGCCTTTGCCGAACTGGAAAAGTACGCACGTAAGTATTATAACATATCGTCGGTCAAGTACCGCTGGTCATCGCAATATTATGTACCCGTTGATGGCTTGCCTTATATAGGGCAAATGCCTTCGGCTGCTGAGGGTATTTATTGCGCTACCGGCTATAATGGCAACGGGATGATGCTGGGAAGCGTATCCGGGAAGATACTAAGCGACCTGGCCAGCGGCAGGGAAAGTAAATATCAGGAGGTGTTTAAACCGTCGCGCGTTAAACCTGTTGACGGGTTCAGCGAGTTTGTTAAAGAGAATGCAGACGTAGCTTACCGCTTTGTAGCCGACCGCTTTGGTATCCATAATACCGATTCGCTGAAACGCCTGGCGCCAGGTACCGGCAAACTGGTTGAGCTGGACGGGCACAAGATAGCCGCGTATTGCGATGAGGAAGGCCAAATACATGCGCTTAACCCTGTATGTACACACGCCGCCTGTATCGTTAACTGGAACAGTGAAGAAAAAAGCTGGGATTGCCCTTGCCATGGCGCACGTTATGATATTGATGGCAAAGTACTTACCGGGCCAACAACTAAAGATCTTACACCTGTTAAACTGTAACTATGCTTACCATTATAACCGGATTGCCGCCGCAGGTACTGGGCATACGTGCCAGCGGCGAAGTAACCAGGCAGGATATGGAAACCGTGCTGCTGCCTGCCCTGATGAAATGGCGCAGCAAAACGGTAGACTGAATTATTTGCTGGTGCTGGAAACAGGCGTGCAAAACTTTACGCTGGCCGCCTGATGGAACGATATGATTGCAGGGCTGAAACATTATACGCAATGGCGGCGGATTGCCGTAGTAAGCGGCCAGCAAGCGGTGCAATGGTTCAGCGATGTGTTCCGCATTATGGTGCCCGGCAAATCAAAGGGCTTTGCCCCGGACGAATTGCCACAGGCCATTGCATGGGTATCCGAAACGGATGATCAATAATATCTTCAGTATGTGCGTGCTGTGCAGTTATTGCAAGGCGTTCTGCTTAGTTCAGATACTCGCGGGCGATCATTTCATAAAGCGCTTTGTTGTCCTTTGCCGAATCCACGTTTTCCTTGAGCAAACGGGCGAGGTCGCCATTTGGTAAAGAGGTTGCTATATCATGTAAAAATTTGAAGCAGGATATCTCCAGGCTTTCTACGGCATTAAGGTGATAAAGCAGCATCATATCCGACTCAAGGCCAGTTAACCCCGGTGATTTAACGTGCGCGTATCCTTCCGTCATCAACATCCGGATGCCGAGGCATTTTTGAGGCTCATAAGCCTCCTTCATAATAACAAACAATTGTTCCATCCTCAATATCTGCAATTTAATGTCGTCAACCGACTCAAGGATAGCGTATTCAAGGTCTTTAAACGATGCCTGTCCCGCTATACCGGGCAGGTTGTCTGCCAGGTACTTCTTAATGCTAAGGATATTGCCCAGCTGCAACAAAAAAACTTTTTTCAGTGAAGCCTCGTCAAGTTTAAGGTGGCCATAAAATAACCGCATACGTGCTTTTTCCGATTTCATAGCCGTTGTTTAAAAGTGAAGGAAGGGCAATGCTAAAGGTATCCTTAATTATTGCCTATTACTACAATTCGAAAAAATAATTAACCATCAGGCTATTCGTAATATGTATAGTGTGCTTGCAGCGCTAAATAAACACATTTGATACTTGCCTGCTGTATCAAAAATCATAATGTGGCCTGTTGCTCTATTTGCCGCAATGGTAAACGTACATACTATTAAACAATCAAAGCTATGTTATGTTTTTAAACTGCTTGTATACGGGCTGGTATGTTTGCATTACTGCTATGTATCAGCCTGTTTCTATTTTACTAATCGTAACTGTTTAATTATTTCAATAATATTTACATTTATATCATTATGTCAGGAATAAATAAAGTCATTCTGGTAGGCCATATTGGCCGGGAGCCGGAACTCCGCTATCTGCCCGACCGTGTAGCCGTGCTAAGCTTCCCATTTGCCACTACCGAATACATTACCAGGAACGGGCTGCGTACAGAACAGACGGAATGGCATAATATTATTATGTGGCGCGCACTGGCCGAGGCGGCCAATAAAACACTGCACAAGGGAAAACTGATTTATATTGAGGGCAAGTGCCGTACCCGTAACTTTGAAGATAAGGAAAACATAAAACGCTACATTACCGAAATAGTGGCCGACAGTTTTTTGCTTATTGGCCGGGCAAGCGATTTTGAAGTGAGCGAAGCGCCGGCCCATTGGGGCGGCTGATTATTTAACTGCCTTATCCGTTTGGTCTTCTATAGAGAGCAAGATAAGCTGCTCATCGCTGGCAATAGTTACCTTCCGGGCGTTCAGCATTAAGGTACGTTCGCCAATGTACTTAAAATTAGCGGTAAACTTAAAGTTTTCCATCACCTGCTTTTCCGGCAGCACTCTTTCCAGTACCCTGCGCAGCCGGGCAACGGCCCATTCCCGGTTGCCTATCTCATATAACATTGTGCCCTCAACTTCGGTTTCGGCCAGGCGGAACCTGGTATAAAAACTTTTGCTGGCACGCCTGATACGGAGTTGCTGGTCAAGCACTATAAGCGGGTCGCGTATGGTATCAACAATAGCCTCCGTG
>CAZZVY010000025.1:0-2030 GCA_964657585.1 uncultured Mucilaginibacter sp.
TGATTGAAATCAATAAAATAGTTCGTTCTACATATAAAAAATATTTATAATTAAAACGTTAATTAATCATATCATACAAAGCCAGTATTTAAGATGTACGATCACAGAAACTAATTGAATATACTTTTATAATATAAACAGTCAGAATCCATCATCAGTTCGCGGCATCTGCCGCAGCGGAAAGAGTCTGGACTGAAAACACAATTCACCAGGGCGGATGAGAGGACTATCAAAATATTAGATTTAGTTCGTTGCAAGATCAATTAATAGATGATTTGGAGACATAGATTCAAGAAAATCTGTAGCATCAAAAATTTCAGCTGGCGAAACAACCCCTACTTTTTAAAGTATGTATCAGATAAAAGGTAAAAATTTCCCTTGTTGTACAAGTATTACGATGGGGATCATTGGGGGCAAATGGAAATCTGTCATTCTATATTATTTGATTGATGGTACAATGAGGTATAACGAATTGGAAAAAAGAATGAATAGTGTGACCAAAAGAACTTTAACCCTGCTATTAAAAAAACTGGAAGCAGATGGATTGGTTCGAAAACAAATATTTAATTCAAAGCCGCCATTGAGGGTTGAGTATTCACTAACCGAGTTTGGGCAAACATTAATTCCTTTACTGAAATCTATTTCAGATTGGGGCGGTTATGTTGCTGAAAATTATTCGGAAACGATTGTTTAGAAAAATTAAAAACTTTTATTTTTAGCGATGCCAAATTGTTTATATTAATTGATAATTCCTCCATTAATATAGAATGGTGTGTTCAATAATTATCCCACAAAGGGCATTAGCGATATGTATTTCGACTAAAAAACTAACTGTTTTTGTTTTTTAGGCAGGTTGTGGCGAATAAAACACGATAAAATCTAAGGAAAGTGTTGTACCTATGTTGTACCCACAAAAAAAAACAGGCTTTTAGAGGTTAATCTAAAATCCTGATAATCAATGCGTGGAGAATATCGGAGTCGAACCGATGACCTCTTGCATGCCATGCAAGCGCTCTAGCCAGCTGAGCTAATCCCCCGTTTAGTTTGTATTGTTGGTTTGCAGTAAATAACCGTTTTTACAATCTGCATCCCCGATGGGATGGCAAAAGTAAAAAAAAGTTAAGCAAACGCAAATTTACTTTTATAGATAAATTAAATATTATATAAGGTGATACTACACAAATTCCCTTTAAAAAGTAAAGCCCCTGATGGGCAGGGGCCTTTACTAACCAATTATAAACCTAAATTATGAGAAGACGTTTTTATATGTATTTTTAATACGGTGTAAAAGTAACACTTAGTTTTTATATTAGTTGCATTTTTTTTATTTTTTTTAAAATTATTTTGTCATAATCATATCAAATAATAAAAATTGCTTTTGTTTCAGTTTTTTGAACAGAAATAATAAAACTCTAATCAAAAAATACATCTTATGTATTATCAATTACAGTATAAGGCAGTTATAGTTTTAAATAACGTAAAAAATATTACATTAATTAACTTTAAAACATATTTTTTATTATAAATATCAGTCAGGTTTAACAATTTTTAACATTTACTTACTTAGATAACAAAATATATCATCGAAATAACAAAATAGGTTAATGATAGCGCAAAAAAATAACATTCCCCACCTTACGCCGCTTATATTATGGATCATGACCATCACTACCGGCTTTGTGGTGGCTAATATCTATTATAATCAACCATTGTTAGGCGATATTGGGCGTACTTACCATGTTAATAACGGGAAAGCAGGTCAGGTGGCGGTATTTACTCAAATTGGCTATGCTGTTGGGCTGTTATTTATCGTTCCGCTGGGCGATATGTTTGAGCGCAAACGGCTTATGCTGATTGATTTTATTTTTGTTGTTTCGTCGCTTTTGCTGGCCGCCTGGGCTCCAACTATTACCATCTTGCTTATAGCGAGTTTGCTGGTGGGTATAACTTCGGTAATACCGCAGTTGCTGGTACCAATGGCCGCTCATCTGGCCCACCCTCAGGAGCGCGGAAAAAAAATAGGGTTCATT
>CAZZVY010000025.1:2040-22516 GCA_964657585.1 uncultured Mucilaginibacter sp.
GGTTGCTGGTAGGCATACTGGCATCGCGTACGTTAAGCGGTTTTGTTGGCGAGCACCTGGGCTGGCGGGCCATGTTTTATATTGCTGCAGGCCTGATGCTGATTATATGGCTGTTAGTGTATTTACTTTTGCCCCGTGTTGATCCGGATTATTCAGGAAAGTATCGCGACCTGATGCAATCATTAATAAAGCTAATTAAGGAAGAGCCTTCACTGCGGGTAGCTTCATTGAAAGGCGCTTTATGTTTTGCCTGCTTCAGCGCATTTTGGACCACACTGGTTTTTTTATTAAAACAGCAGTTTAACCTGGGGAGCGATGTTGCTGGGGCCTTTGGGCTGCTGGGGGTTTTAGGTGCCATTGCCGCCGGCTTAATGGGCCGATTAAGCGATAAAATGGACGGTTATAAATTAGCCATATTTACCATTGCGCTTATTATTGGCTCGTTCATACTTTTTATATCTTCTCAAAGCAATCTTGTTGGCCTGGGCATAGGCGTTATACTGATGGACGTTGGTGTGCAGGCAACCCATATAAACAACCAGGCTATTATATTTGCGTTGCAGCCTGCAGCGCGTAACCGTATTAACACGGTTTATATGGTATCTTACTTTATAGGCGGCTCTGCCGGTACTTTCTTAGCATCCATAGCCTGGGACAAATTTCAATGGGCCGGGGTGTGTGCTATCGGCATAGGTTTATCAAGCATCGCACTGATGGTGCATATATTTAACCGCCCTAAACCTTCCCTTATTAGGAGGTAATAGCTGACTACACTACAAAACACACTGTATCTTTTTATGTAAAGTTTTGTTTAAGCCCATAGTATCCCATATCACCTTTTGATTTTATTTTATTATAAACAGCAGTATACCACAACTAATACGAATAAACCGGATTTTTTGGCACTGATTTGGAACAGTTGTAAAACAGAGTTAACGTTTTTTAAAATGGATTTCCCAAATACACCGATAAGTCAACAGGAAAAAAAGGAGTGGGAAGACCCATTAAACCCTGCTGCTCCATCAGACGAACGCGACAGGGAACAGATACAAAGACAGTACAACGAAGCAAAGCGCCGCAAAGATAATCTTACCGAGAAAGACCATATTGACAAAGAAAAAAAGGACAACTAACAAATAAACATTACCACTATGAAAACCCAGGCAACTACTGTAAGCAAATTAATGACACGTTTTGATAACGAATTAAAAAACATATTGGTGAATGATCTTTCGCTGGTACGCAACAACCGGGCAAGCCTGGTAAATACCATTCAAAACACCTTGAACAGCCGCTTAAAGGCAGCTTAATTACACTACCATCTATCTATGAAACAATGATTACAATTACCCGGGCAAACCTTTTTGCATGGGATAATTGTAATCATTTATTACTACCCATTAACCTGTAAGCCAAAATCTGGTACGATACAACTATTTATCCGCCTATATAGTTGCTAACGATAGGCTATCTCAATATTCTGCTTTCAGTTAGTCAAGTTCTTCTAAAGGCAATGCCTTAATCCGTGTTGTAATATCCCGCAGGTTTTGATTGGTACGAGTGGTTGCACGGCCACTCCGTCAGTTCGCCGAACGAGGGTTCAAGGTTAACGTTTATAACTTCTTCTTGCCGCTGTAAAGGGAAATTATAATCTTTTCGCTTTTACTAAATCCGGCATAGGTAATCTCAATTACGTATTTTCCGTTGGAATCAAAGATAACCAGTAAGCCGGTTATATTGCACTTACTGCAATCTTTAAATAGGGAATAAAGCATAGTAATGGCTTGCGTTAAAAAATTGAATAAAAACTTAAAAAGCAGATTGGGATATCGGAGGTCTAATATGCTGGTTGTGAGATTCGGTAGTATTAACTAATAATCGGTATACTGGCTGATTAACAAAAGACTGCCCGATATGTATTAAAGTAGCAAGTATGCTTTACCATTAACATACTATTAGCACCATCATGTTATACAAAGCCAGTAAACACTTTTTAAAAATCACCTAACTTTGGCCATGCAGCAATATGTTTTAGGGATCGATATCGGAACCGGAAGCACCAAATCGGTCGCCATTGGCTTTAAGGGTAATTCACTGGGTATTGCGCAGCATTACTATCCGGTTAATAATCCAAAACCAGGTTATGCCGAGCAAGACCCGCAATTGATATTGGAAGCTTTTATAAGTTGTATTGTTGATATTACCAGAAAGTTGGGCCCTCCTGCTGCCGTTAGTTTCAGCAGCGCAATGCACAGCGTTATACCTGTAGATGAAAACGGGAAGGCGCTGAACGATATGATCATCTGGGCGGATGCCCGCAGTCAGTCTGTCGCCGAGCGTATCAGGGCTTCTGCTGATGGCCTGTTGATCTACCGTACATGCGGCACACCAATTCATGCCATGACGCCCCTTTGCAAGCTGATATGGCTGCAGGAAAACGAACCTGATCTGTTTCATCGTACCAGTAAATTCATTTCTATCAAAGAGTATATCTGGTATCATCTTTTCGGAGTTTATCAGGTTGATCATTCTATTGCATCCGCTACCGGATTGTTTGATATTACTACACTGCAATGGAACACCCGGGCGTGCCGGTTAGCCGGAATCAGTTCAGGCAATCTATCAGAACCTGTTAGCACAACTTTTTACCGTACCGGGCTTAATGCCGGCTTAGCAGCGATGCTTAAACTTAATGAGCATACCCCTTTTGTAATCGGCTCCAGCGATGGCTGCTGCGCCAACCTCGGCAGCTTTATAAATAAGCCTGATATTGCCTCAGTTACCATCGGCACCAGCGGCGCAGTGCGTATCACCAGCCCAAAACCCGTTATTGATGAGGGCGCGATGATCTTCAATTACCTGCTTGCCGAAAAAACTTTTGTGTGTGGCGGCGCTGTAAATAATGGCGGCAGCGCGGTACAATGGCTGATCAAAACATTTTTAAACATCGCCAGGCCAGGACATAAGGAGTACGATGAGCTTTTTGCACAGGCAGCAACAGCCCCGGCCGGCAGTGAAGGCCTGATTTTTTTACCCTACCTTAACGGCGAGCGCGCCCCCATATGGGATACCCATGCAGGCGGTGTATACTTTAATATGAGGCAGCACCATAACCAGGCACATTTTCTGCGTGCCGGGTTAGAAGGCATATGTTATGCGCTTTACGATGTTTTGCAAACGCTGGAGCAATCGTCTGCACCTATCAGGCAGATACATATCAGCGGGGGCTTTATTAATTCGCCTTTATGGACACAGTTGCTGGCCGATATTACCGGTAAACAACTCGTAATCATCCAGCAGGAAGATGCATCGGCGCTCGGCGCTATTTTTTTGGCAGCCCGGGCATTAGCCTTACCAAATACAATTATGCAGCCGCCAGCAGGCGAAAGAATAGTTATCAAACCTGATACGGCCAGACACGAAAGCTATCAAAAAACGTTTAAACTATATAAAAAGCTTTATACTCACTTGAAAGAATTGATGCGCGAAGTAAGTGGGTAGTATTGCTTTGTAACATAATTATTGGGTTGTACAACCTTTTGCTTTTTTGAAAAGCGGTTATTTATCTATACAATTTAACTACATTGCTGCTATTTGAGTATGGATACCCATAAACCACGCCTCCTTTCACTCGATGTAATGCGCGGCGTTACCATTGCCGGGATGACGCTGGTTAACAATCCGGGCGATTGGGGGCATATTTATGCCCCGCTGGAACATTCGGTATGGAACGGCTGTACCCCGGCCGATGTAATATTTCCGTTCTTTTTGTTTATGGCAGGGGTGTCCATAGTTTTTGCCATGGAAACAAAAAAGGCTGATGCGCCCGGGCACCGCAAAATAATATTGGGCGCCTTGCGCAGGATGGTGATTTTAATAGTCATCAGCTGGCTGATACAGTTGTTTTATCACCACACTTTTACCTATCTGCGTTTGCCCGGCGTGTTGCAGCGCATTGCGGTTGTTTTTTTCATATGCAGTATATTGTATATCAAATGCACTCAAAAAACGCGCGATTGGGTATTGGCCAGCTCCTTGATTGGCTATTACCTGGTTATGACCTTGATACCCGTGCCGGGCGGCATACCTGCTAACCTGCAGCCCGCAACAAACATCGGCGCCTGGCTGGATAGGCTGGTATTTACCACCAACCACCTTTGGCGCGAAACTAAAACTTGGGATCCCGAAGGTTTGCTGGGTACCATCCCCGCCCTGGGTACTTGTTTAATGGGCATACGGGCAGGCGCATGGCTTAAGCGCCCGGACCGCAGCGAAAGCGTTAAGGTAAGCTGGTTGTTTACCTACGGCGCTGCATCAGTAGTAATAGCGTTGATATGGGACCTGTTCTTTCCCATAAACAAGGCCTTGTGGACCAGTAGCTTTGTGCTTTACACGGGCGGCCTGGCTTTAATGGCGCTGGCATTTTGTTACTGGGTGATAGATGTGCAGGGGCATAAAAAATACATGTGGATATTTGTAGTATTTGGAATGAATGCCCTGACTGCCTATATCTTAGGCGATCTGCTGCAGGGCATTATTAACTTTGTGCCGGTAAGCGGCACAACCGCCTGCAACTGGTTATACAATAATGGCGTAGCGCACTTTTTTAACCCTTATAATGCCTCGCTGGTGCGCGCCGTAATTTATTTATTGCTTACCTGGCTGCCCATGTTATGGCTTTATAAAAGGAAAATATACATTAAAGTTTAGCGATGAAGAAAATAGATCGTTTCTCTTATTCTTAATGTATAATTTCGACCATTTGGCGCTGGTATAAACATCCTTCAACCAAGTGGCCCCCCCTTTCGCTAAATGGGGGTAACCTTGACCTGTAACATTGAAAGCTTTTAATTTATTAGCAAAATGCTTACTTCAATATTAGGTCGAGTTACAAACTTCGACCATTGGGGTTATTTAGTAATCATTAAAAATTGATTTTCATTATTAACATTAACTACAGGCTCGCCTTTATATTTAATTATTTTGCCCGTTACTTTTATTGTTTTGCTTAGGTAATGCCGTTCCGGAAGGTCAAAGTTATTTACATCAGCTTTTTTAATCAATACCTTAAATTCAGATGACGTATTACCATTATTTACATAAAGCAATACAGAACCATTAGTATCAATTTTTGTGTCAACAACTCGTCCACCAGTAATAATTACTTCATTTAGGTGGTTTTTAAATTCATCCGCTGTAACAATTGGCAACCTTTTATCAATAAATGCACTGGTATCTGGTTTTGCTTGCATAACATCTGGCGCGGATACTATTTTTATCGCAGGATTTGTTAATGTTACTTCATGTACTATATATCGATTGCCTTTAGGTTCAATCATAAAAAATAAATAACGGCCCAACAAATTGCCATCGTCTAAAAATTTCTTTGAAACACTTATTAAATCAGTTATTGAAATCAGTTTTAAAGATTTGAGTACACTGTTGGTTATTATAATTCCTTTGTCGCGTATTTCATGGGTAAAAACAGGGTTACCTGCAAATTTAAGGCAGGGACATAGTAAAGTGTATTGTTGGTACAAATCGGTATGGCCAATATTCCACATCCTTTCATTTAATAATGTTTTACTGGTATCTAAAAGATAATAAATGGAATCAACGGCTACTTTTTTTTGCGCACATATTGTGAAAGGTAAAAAGATGAAGAATATTAACAACATTTTTCTCATAACATTAGTTCAATTACAGCCGCTTGTATTAATTTTTGAAACATCAGATGCGATGCTTTAGCTAAGATTAACTATATGTTTTGCCACTATCCGGCACAGATGACATTACCCTATTTATAAAGTATTTGTTATGCATTGGTTCAATAAAGTAACAAACATATTTTCTATTAAATTCAACATATCATATGTTTTGATTAAACCCCGCCAGTCCAAGCGTGCCGCTTGGACTTGAAATATTTTAGCGTCCACGCTTTGTTCAAGTGCGGCCACTTGAACAGGCTGAATTTTCTGTTGGTGCTCCCCTTTAGGGGGCGGGGGCCTCAATTCCCTACCATAAATACCGCGTTGCTGAACAGCAGCTTACCATTTTCCCAAAACTCACGGAACAGGGGGTCGTCCACCATATACACTACCGAGCCGCGGCCAATGGGCTGTACGCCCAGCAGCATTCCGTCGGCTATTTTGGCCTTGCTTTTTTCGCCTACAAAGCCGGCCACATAACCATCCTTTTTAATGGTGCCTACATTCCAGCTATTATCGCCCAGGTAATCATAAATATTATCATCCAGTTTAAGATCGAAGTAGAAGTTGGGCATCCCAAAGCCTAAGGGGTGGGTATTATCCAGCTTTAAACGGTAGATAGCGCCGGGAACGGTTGAGCGCAGGGCCTGCTGTTCCCGTTCGCCGTAAATGCGCACTTCGGCAGGTTTCTTGCTTTTGCTGTCATCCTTATCGTCCTTCTTATCCTTGCGTTTAATGTCAAATCCCTTTTTATCAACCAGTTGACCAATGGCATCGCCCATGATTATCATTTTGCCGCCGTCGCGCACCCAGCCCTGTAATTTATCAGCCGGAAAATCATTGTAATTGCCGTCGGGCACTATCAGCACATCAAAGTCCGATAGTTTTACCCGGCCAATATCCTGGTAGCGCACCAGTGTAACGGGGTAACTTAGCTGCTGCTCAAAAAAATGCCATATCTCCCCCATCGCTTCTGCGTTTGTGCCTTCGTTGCTCAACAGCAGCACCCTTGGTTTGGCAATAAAATGCACCTCTTTCGAGCCTATATCCGCTCCCTTATCCACAAACCCCGAGGTAAGCGGCACCAGCTTGCGGCCAAACATATTGGCTATCTGGGCTATCACCCGATCAAAATCCGGACGGTTATTGCCGGCCTTTGTGATGATGAGCGAACCGGCATTAAATTTTTTACCGGCTGTTTCAAAGGCATTTTCGGCATAGCGCACCCGGATGTTGCTTTTAAGCAGGGCCGCCAGGAATTTCACATCCTCTACCGATTGCCACCCACCCACATAGGCATAAGCTTTAGTAATATCCATAGGGCCATCGGCAGTATGGCTGTAACTCGCCTCAGTCCCTTTTACCGATTCCTTTAACCCGTAAGCCTTTAACCCATAGGCATAGGGCAGCGACCAGGCTGTGATATCATAGGTGTTAGAATCGGCCACAAAGGTTTTAGGCTCAAACAACACGTTCAGCAGCACAGATTTGGGCTGCGCGGTATTGATCACCATATCATCGCCGCTGATAGTAAAGGGCTCGTTCTTGCCGGTAAAGTAATTAAAGCCATCCGGTATGGCCTGCTTTAAGCCAAAGGCATACTGTATACTGTTACGGTCCAGCAGTGTGGCCAGGGCAGCTACCTTGTCTTTATTGTCGTTTTTCACTACATAGGCCCTATAATCGCCGGTAGGGCTGTTGCGGCTGTTGTCAAAAAACTTTTTAAACTCGGCCAGTACTTTGGGGGCGTTTAACGAGGCTGTTTCCACCGTACTTAAACTGTTAGAGTGGTGGTGCGCAATCCGGTCAGCCAATGTAAGGGTATCACCGCTTTTGATTACTACGCCCAGGCCTCCGTTAATGCCCCCTTGCTCATACGTCATCCCGATAGAGCCGTTATACAGCGGATAGGTATCGCCGTACGACGGGTACAGCAAATCAAACTCCTCGCGGGTGAAATACATCCAGCCGTTCTGGTCAAAGTATTTGGCGTTGTTTTTCCCAATAGTGGTTTGGAACTCGCGCTGCCAAGGTGTAATTACCCGGTGAAAAGGCTCGGCAGCCGGGGCAAAATAATAGGGGGCATTTATACCCTGTTCATGAAAATCAACATGTATCTGCGGCAGCCACTGGTTGTACAAGCCTACGCGTGCCTGCGTTTCCTTTTGCACCTGCCAGGCCCAGTCGCGGTTCAGGTCAAAATAATAATGGTTTACGCGGCCGCCCGGCCAAGGTTCGGTATGCTCGCGCGAAAAAATGCTTACATCCGATGTTATATCCCCTACCTGGTTATAAAAGTTTACATAACGGTCGCGCCCGTCGGGGTTTAGGCAGGGGTCTATTACTATAATGGTGTTTTTCATCCATTCACGGGTGCGGGTGTTAGTGGGGTCGGCCAGGTCAAACAGGGTTTGCATGGCTGCCTCGCTTGATGAAGGCTCACTGCCATGCACATTATAGCTTAACCACACAATAACCGGCGGGTTGGCAATAGCCGGGCTCTTACCCAAACCCGCTACGGACAGGTTATACTTCCTGATCTCTTCCAGCCGTTTAATGTTTTCTTCGGACCCGATGAAGGCCGTCAGTAACGGGCGGCCCTCGTTAGTGGTGCCGTATTGCAGCAGCTTGATGTTTTTGGAGGCTTGCGCAGCTTCCTTAAAGTATTCGGCAATGCGGTAATGCGGTGTAAAATGCGTACCCAGTTTATATCCTAAAAAATCGGACGGGGATTGCAGCTGCGCATTAGCCGATGATAAAATAATTAAACAGGCAAATAAGGGCAGTATATGTTTTGACATAGCCGTGAAGATAAATATTTTTATTACTATCCTTTGATGTTGGCTGTACATTATAAAAAATCATACTTACCTATATCAAACATATTTGCATAGTATAAGGCAGGTCAGCCTACCAGAACCGTATAAAATTTCAACAGTAATTTACCGGCAGCAGTTGTGCCTTGCTGTAAAAAACTATCTTTGAACCATGAACATCCTTATCCTTGGTGCGGGCGGCAGGGAAAGCGCCTTTGCCTGGAAACTGTCGCAAAGCACAAAATGTAAGCAACTGTTTATTGCCCCGGGCAATGCAGGCACTGCGCAGTTTGGCACAACTGTAAATATACAAGCCACCGATTTTGAAGGTATTAAACAACTGGTGCTGGATAGTGGCATTACTATGGTGCTGGTTGGGCCCGAAGAACCGCTGGTAAAAGGTATTCACGATTTCTTTTTGGCTGATGAGGCCCTGAGGCATATCCCTGTAATAGGCCCGCAGGCGGCCGGGGCGCAACTGGAGGGCAGCAAGGACTTTGCCAAACAGTTTATGCTGCGGCACAACATCCCCACAGCAGCTTCGCGTACGTTTACCCGGGATACCATGCAGGAGGGGTTTGCGTATCTGGCTGCCGCGGGCCTGCCTGTAGTGCTGAAGGCCGATGGGTTGGCGGCGGGCAAAGGCGTGCTGATTTGCCTTACGCTGGAAGATGCCCAGCTTGAATTGGCCGAGATGCTTACACAGGCAAAATTTGGCGGCGCCGGCAGCAAAGTAGTAGTGGAACAATTTTTACAGGGGATGGAACTATCGGTTTTTGTAATTACAGATGGCAAAAGCTACAAGATACTGCCTGAAGCCAAGGATTATAAACGCATAGGCGAGGGCGATACGGGGCTTAATACGGGCGGCATGGGCGCTGTTTCGCCAGTTCCGTTCGCTGATGCAGAATTTATGCGAAAGGTAGAGGACCGCATTGTAACGCCCACCATACAGGGATTAAAACAGGAAGGCATACCTTACAAGGGCTTTATTTTTATTGGCCTGATGAATTGCAATGGCGACCCCTATACCATTGAATACAATGCCCGCCTGGGCGATCCGGAAACCGAAAGCGTATTAATGCGCATTGAAAGCGATTTTGCCGACCTGCTGCAAGGAGTTGCCGAAGGCAACCTGCACGAAAGGGAACTGGCCGTATCATCAAAAACTGCTGCCACCGTGGTTTGTGTGGCAGGCGGTTACCCCGGCCAGTATATGAAAGACAAGCCCATTACCGGTTTGGAAAATATACGCGGCTCACTGGTTTTCCAGGCCGGCACTGCCTGGCAGGACGGGCAGGTAGTAACCGCCGGCGGCCGCGTGCTGATGGTTACCAGTTTGCAGGATACCTTGTTTGAAGCCCTGCAGCAAGCCACCGCCGATGCCGCCCGCATTTATTATGACGGAATGGTTTTCAGAAAGGATATCGGGTTTGATTTGCTTTGATTTTAATTTACAGCGTAATGCCAATTCCAACCGCACAAACCAACATCAAACGCTGCACATGGTGCGGCAACGACCCGTTATATATTAAATATCATGATGAAGAATGGGGAAAGCCCGTACACGATGATAAGCTGCTGTTTGAATTTCTGGTGCTGGAATCGGCACAGGCCGGTTTAAGCTGGCTAACCATACTACGACGACGCGAAAATTATCGCAGTGCCTTTGCCGGTTTCGACGCGGAGAAGGTAGCCGCTTTTGACGACGTTGATATTGAACGGCTGCTGGCAGATGCCGGGATTATACGCAACCGTTTAAAGATACTGGCGGCTGTTGCCAATGCCCGGCTGTTCATTGCAGTTCAAAAAGAATATGGCTCATTTAATAAATACTTGTATGGCTTTATGCCGGGCGGCAAACCTGTTGATAATAAGCCCTTGCCCGGCGGCGTGCCGGCCAGTACACCCATATCTGATGCCATAAGCAAGGATATGAAAAAGCGGGGATTTAAGTTTTTCGGCACAACCATTTGCTATGCCCACATGCAGGCCACCGGCATGGTGAACGATCACTTAGCCGATTGCGCTTTCAGGTAGGTGTTCACCTATCGCACCTTTGCTATATCATCCTTCTGGCGGTATTGTGATAATGCCTTGCGGCAGCGTTACTTCTTTACCATGGTTGTGGGCAAACTGCCTTTTGCAAATATCTCGTGCCTTTTAATCACCTCTGTATAATCGTCAACCATGCTGTTAAAGGCCTCTTTTAACGGCTCGGCATGGCCGGTACCTTCATACTCAACCTTATGGAACATATAAGCGCGTATGAGGTAGGCGCGCAGGTCAAGGTCAATACCCGTATCGTTCAGCACCACCGCCAGGTTATCCTTGTCTATCAGGTAATCCAGCCCTATGTTCTGCTGCAGGTAGTTGATCATTTGAAAGCTCAGCTTTTTGGCGGTAGTATCAGTATATTTATCTGCTATGGCATTATACTTTTTTATATCCTGTATTATCGGCCCTATATCTGCAGCCAGGTTTTCTTTGGTGTAAAACTTAAACCCTTTTGGCGCATATACAGGGCCGCTTTTGTACATATCTGTATAAATGGTCAGGGTATCCTTGCCCCCTGCTTTAGTAACGCGGAACAAGGTGTAATTAACCGCATCTATCATAGTGGTTTTGCGGTTTAAATAAATAACCGGCGCGCCATCTGCCCACAAATAGGTTTTTAAAAAGCGGCCCAGCTGCCGGTTAATAACGTCCTGGTCTGATAGGGTGGCCTCATATATGCCAACCTGTATAGGGGCTTTAGGCGTAAGGCCGTAACCTTCGGGGGCAGCGGCATTGGTATGCGGGAGTACAAAGTGTTCATAAAACTCGTCGGTTGGCAGTGGCGCCGGCGCTGCCTGCTGTGCTATGGCAATTGCCGTAAACAGCGCAAATATTATCAGTAGTTTAATGGTCTTCATTTCAAAAAATTCGTTGAAGATTATTATAAAATACCAACTACGCAAATGGTAAAATAACAATCCGCTGTTTTTAACAGATCTTTTGCTTTAATATTGCATAATTGCTTTGCAGGCAAACCCCAGATACGTTCAACTTATGAAAAAATTATTCCTGCTTGATGGCATGGCGCTGATATACCGTGCACATTTTGCTTTAAGTAAAAGTCCGCGTTTTACATCGGGCGGCCTTAATACATCGGCCGTTATGGGTTTTACCAATACCCTGCTGGATGTGCTGAAAAAAGAGAAGCCAACACACATGGCCGTAGTGTTTGATACGGATGCCCCTACCGAACGGCATACCGAGTTTGCCGACTACAAGGGCCACCGCGAAGCCATGCCCGAAGACCTGAGCAAAGCCATGCCCTATATTTTTAAGGTAGTGCTGGGTTTTAATATCCCGTTAATTACGTCAGACGGTTATGAGGCTGATGATATTATAGGTACGCTTGCAAAAAAAGCCGAGCAAAAAGGCTACCAGGTATACTGCATGACGCCTGATAAGGATTTTGCCCAGCTGGTTTCTCCCAACATCCACATCTACAAGCCTGCCCGTATGGGTAATGATATGGAAATATTAGGGGTTAAAGAAGTATTAGCTAAATGGGAAGTGGAACGTGTGGAACAGGTGATAGATATTTTAGGCCTCTGGGGAGATGCGGTAGATAATATCCCCGGCATCCCTGGCATAGGCGAAAAAACCGCCAAAGCGCTCATTAAGCAATACGGCTCGGTAGAGGGTATTATAGCCAACAGTCACGAATTAAAAGGTAAGCTGCGCGAGAACGTAGAGAATTTTGCCGAACAGGGGCTGCTCTCTAAAAGGCTGGCTACCATTAACCTTAACGTACCGGTTGAACTGGATGAGGCTGGCCTTGAAATGTGTGCCCCGAGCAAGGAACTGTTAGAGCCGCTGTTTGCCGACCTGGAGTTCCGTACGCTGGGCCGCCGGGTGTTTGGTGACGATTTCAGCATTATTGAAACCCGTGCAGCCGGTACGCAGATAGATATGTTTGGTGCGCCGGTTGCTGAAGGGCGGACTACCATGGAGGTGGAAATTACCGACATTGCCCAGCCGCCTGCTACCGCCGCCAAAAACATAACTAACGTAGACCATGAATATCACTTAGCTGACACGCCTGAAAAACGTATGGAACTGGCTGCCCTGTTAAGCCGGCAAACCCATATCTGTTTTGATACCGAAACTACCGGCACTGATGCCAACAACTGCGAACTGGTGGGTTTATCCTTCGCTATAAGGCCCGGGCAGGGCTGGTATGTGCCGGTGCCTGAAGAGCAGACAGAGGCCCGCGCCATTGTGAGCGATTTTAAGCCTGTGCTGGAAAATCCAGCCATAGCTAAAACAGGGCAAAACATTAAGTATGATGTAATGATACTGAAATGGTACGATGTGGAAGTAAAAGGCAATCTGTTTGATACCATGATGGCGCATTATGTTATTGACCCGGATACCCGGCACGGCATGGATGTTTTAGCTGAAAACTACCTGGGCTATAAGCCGGTCTCTATTACCGAACTGATAGGGCCTAAAGGTAAGAACCAGGGCAGCATGCGCAATGTGGAACTGGAAATATTAAAAGAATATGCTGCCGAGGATGCAGATATTACCCTGCAGTTAAAAGCGGTTTTTGAAGAAAAAATAAAAGAGGCGGAGGCCGAAAAGCTGATACATGAGATTGAGCACCCCCTGATATACGTGCTGGCCGACATGGAGTACGAGGGCGTTAGGATTGATGAAGGTACGCTGAAGGATTTTTCAAAAGAACTGGAAGCCGACATTGTGCGGCTGGAAAAGACGGTGTATGATAAAGCAGGCGTAAGGTTTAACATATCCTCGCCAAAACAATTAGGCGAAGTGCTGTTTGAGAAACTGATGCTTGAACCGAAAGCAAAAAAAACCAAGACCGGCCAGTACCAGACCGGCGAAGACGTGTTGCTGGCCCTGGCTAATAAAAGCGATATTGTGCGGGACATCCTGGATTTTCGCCAGCTGCAAAAGTTAAAGTCGACGTATGTGGATGCGCTGCCGCTGATGATCAATAAAAAGACGGGCCGGGTGCATACCTCCTACAACCAGGCGGTGGCTGCTACCGGGCGTTTAAGCTCCAATAACCCCAACTTGCAAAACATCCCTATCCGTACCGAGCGGGGCCGCGAGGTGCGCAAGGCCTTTATCCCGCGCGATGAGGGCCATGTGCTGGTATCGGCAGATTACTCCCAGATAGAGCTGCGCATTATTGCCGAAATAAGCAAGGATGTAAATATGCGCAAGGCGTTTACCGATAAGCTGGACATACACACAGCTACCGCTGCCAACGTATACGGTGTGGGGCTTGACCAGGTAGACAGTACCATGCGACGAAACGCCAAGGCGGTAAATTTTGGAATTATCTACGGCCAGTCGGCATTTGGCCTTTCGCAAAACCTGGGCATACCGCGCAAAGAGGCCGCCGATATTATTGAACAGTATTTTGCCCAATATCCGGGCATTAAGAACTATATGAGCGATACCATGAACTTTGCCCGCGAAAATGGATATGTATGTACGCTGATGGGCCGTCGCCGTTACCTGCGCGATATCAACTCGGCCAACATGACCGTGCGCGGTTTTGCCGAACGGAACGCTATCAACGCCCCCATACAGGGCTCGGCTGCTGACATGATCAAAATAGCTATGATCAATATCCACCGGGAATTAAAAGCCCAAAATATGCAGGCCCGAATGACCATGCAGGTACATGACGAATTGGTGTTTGATGTGCCGCATAATGAGGTTGAGGCGATAAAACCCATTATTGAACATCATATGAAAAACGCCATTAAAACCGAAGTGCCAATAGAAGTGGAAATAGGCGTAGGCACAAACTGGCTGGAGGCGCATTAATCAGTAGTTGAGATATTTGGCTGCACTTTATAATGGCAACAGCCCTTATGTATATTATTACATATCCATTTACTGCAATTATAATAATGCACCTGTAATTAATGCAAAACATATCTGTTGATCTATTACATAGAATGTTTCTAAATAATCAATAATATTATAATAAGGGTAAACCATTTCTAACTTTCGGCATATAATAAATAATTTTGTGCTTATAAATATGAATATTCAATGAGCGAATTTAAACAGACCTTTAACTCATCGATCGGTAAAAAGCTGATCATGGCTTTAACCGGCTTGTTTTTGTGTACTTTTTTAATTGTGCATCTGGCCGGTAACCTGCAGCTTTTTCAACATGATGAGGGATATGCGTTTAATGTGTACGCCAATTTCTTAACGCACTTTCCGCCAATTGAAGTGGTAGCCTATATCTTATACGCCTGTATTATCATCCATGCACTTTATGCCCTTATCCTTACCATACAAAACCGTAAGGCACGCCCGGTTAAATATGCGGTCACTACGCAATCGCCTACATCATGGGGGTCAAAAAATATGGGGCTGTTAGGCTCCATCCTGTTACTGTTCATTGTGATTCACATGGGCGATTTCTGGTACAAGTATAAGTTTACCAATACCGTTGGGTTTAAGGAATACCGCACCAATATTTTAACCAATAAGCGCACTGTAAGTGATTTTAAACCGCAGGATCCGAGTTTTGAACATTCACTTACAACCGAAAACGATGTTGAAATAGTACGCGTTAAGGACCTGCATACCAAAGTATCAGAAAGCTTTAAGGTATGGTGGTATGTGGTTATTTACGTAATAGCTATGGGGGCATTATCTTTTCATTTATTACATGGTTTTCAAAGCGCATTCCGTACCATGGGCTGGACACATCGTAAATACACCCCTATTGTGGAGTTTATAGGCGCCTGGTTTTTTGCCGTTATTATACCTTTAGGATTTGCCGCCATGCCGGTAGTTTATTTTTTTATGAATAAATAGCTTAGCAGTTATGGAGTTAATAGGTTATTAAATATTGATTAGGTTATTGAGATAGCTGTAGAATATAGTTTTGACAATAACATAATAACCATAATATAAATAAAAGAACATGAGTTTAGATGGTAAAGTGCCCCAGGGCCCGTTAGCCGACAAATGGAGCAAGTACAAGTTTAACCTTAAACTGGTTAACCCTGCCAACAAGCGCAAGTATGATATTATTGTGGTAGGTACCGGTTTGGCCGGGGCTTCGGCGGCGGCATCACTGGCCGAGCTGGGTTACAATGTTAAGGCATTCTGCTTTCAGGATAGCCCGCGCCGGGCGCATTCCATTGCTGCGCAGGGCGGCATTAATGCGGCTAAAAACTATCAGAACGATGGCGACAGCGTTTTCCGCCTGTTTTACGATACCATAAAGGGCGGCGACTATCGTGCCCGCGAAGGGAACGTTTACCGTTTGGCCGAGGTTTCTGTAAATATCATTGACCAGTGTGTGGCGCAGGGCGTACCCTTTGCCCGCGAATACGGCGGCTTGCTTGATAACCGTTCATTTGGCGGTTCGCAGGTATCGCGTACGTTTTATGCGCGCGGTCAAACAGGGCAGCAACTCTTATTAGGCGCTTATTCGGCATTAAACCGCCAGATACATGCCGGTAAGGTGAAAATGTATACCCGGCATGAGATGCTGGACGTAGTGGTAGCTGATGGGCACGCAAGGGGCATAGTTACCCGTAATATGATTAATGGCACTATTGATACCCACGCCGGCCATGCCGTGTTGTTATGCACGGGCGGCTATGGTAACGTATTCTACCTGTCAACTAATGCCATTGGCTCAAACGTAACCGCCGCCTGGCGTGCGCATAAACGCGGCGCTTATTTTGCCAACCCCTGCTATACGCAAATACACCCTACCTGCATCCCGGTAACCGGCGATCACCAAAGCAAGCTAACGCTGATGTCGGAATCGCTGCGTAACGATGGGCGGGTCTGGGCGCCAAGAACAGCCGAAATAGCCGAGCAGCTGCGTACCAAAAAAATCACTGCTGCACAGGTAAAAGAGGAAGATCGTGATTACTTTTTGGAGCGTAAATACCCCGCTTTTGGCAATCTTGTGCCCAGGGATGTGGCTTCCCGCAACGCCAAGGAAATGACCGACGAAGGTAAAGGCGTGGGCACCACCGGCTTAGCCGTTTATCTTGATTTTGCCGATGCCATACAGCGTTTAGGCGAAGATACCGTAAAGGCAAAGTATGGCAACCTGTTTGATATGTACTTGCAGATCACTGATGAAAATCCCTATAAGGAGCCGATGCGTATTTACCCGGCGGTTCATTATACCATGGGTGGCCTTTGGGTTGATTATAATCTGATGACCAGCATCCCCGGCTTATATGCGTTGGGCGAATGCAATTTCAGCGATCATGGCGCTAACCGTTTAGGCGCCTCTGCCCTGATGCAGGGTTTGTCTGACGGGTATTTTGTGATCCCTTATACCCTGGGCGATTATCTGGCTAAAATTGGCCCTGCTAAAGTGAATGCTGCACACCCTGCATTTGCCCAGACCAAACAGGAAGTGATTGCTCATATAAATAAACTGATAGCGCTAAAAGGCACTAAAACCACTAACGAATATCATCGTGAATTAGGCCACATTATGTGGGAATACTGCGGCATGGCCCGCAGTGAAGAAGGCTTGAAAAAAGCTAAAGGGATGATACAGGCGCTAAAGGCCGACTTCTGGAAAAACGCTATCATAGTTGGCGCGAATGAGGAGGTAAACGCTTCGTTAGAACGCGGCGGCCGTGTAGCCGACTTCATTGAACTGGGCGAGCTGATGATAGATGATGCGCTGATGCGCACTGAATCATGCGGGGGCCACTTCCGCGTGGAATCGCAAACACTGGAGGGCGAGGCTTTACGCGATGATGAGAACTTTGCGTTTGTTGCCGCCTGGGAATTTATGGGCGAAAATCAGCCGGAGAAATTGAACAAGGAAGACCTGGTTTTTGAAGCAGTGCATTTATCGCAGCGGAATTATGCTTAATCAGAGATATGAGATACTGCAAACACAACTGGCTATACCTAATAAATTGGCTTTACTGAATGATAACTGGATGTATAGTTTGGCTAAGTTAAATTGATGAATTACAAAAAATGAATTATTCATTTAACAGAGATTGAAAAATAGATATTAAATAGATCAGGGATAAGATGCTGAAGTTACCAAAGCTTCTCTATCTTATATCTAACATCTCAAATCTAAAACACAATGAGTGGAACAATGAACCTGACGCTGAAGGTATGGCGTCAAAAAAATGCGCAGACCGAGGGTAAAATGGTGACCTATCAGGCAGAGAACATCTCGCCTGATATGTCGTTCTTAGAGATGCTTGATGTAGTGAACGAATCGCTTATCCATAAGGGCGACGAACCAATCCACTTTGACCACGACTGCCGCGAGGGTATTTGCGGCATGTGCTCGCTGTATATCAATGGCCGCCCGCATGGGCCAAAACGGGCTATCACTACCTGCCAGCTGCACATGCGCAGCTTCCACGATGGCGAAACCATTACTATTGAACCCTGGAGGGCCGCCCCCTTCCCTGTTATTAAAGACCTATCGGTAGACCGTTCGGCATTTGACCGTATACAGCAGGCCGGCGGTTATATCTCAGTTAACACCGGGGGCGCCCGTGATGCTAATGAAATACTTATCCCTAAGGTAATAGCCGACGAGGCATTTAATTCGGCCACCTGCATACAATGCGGCGCTTGCGTGGCTGCTTGCAAAAACGCTTCGGCCATGTTGTTTGTATCGGCTAAAATTACCCAGTTAGGCTTGTTGCCGCAAGGCCAGCCCGAGCGTTACCGCCGCGCCCAGAGCATGGTAGCCCAGATGGATGCAGAAGGCTTTGGCAACTGCACAAACACTGGCGCCTGCGAGGCAGAGTGCCCTAAAGAGATCAGCCTGGCCAATATATCCCGCATGAACAATGATTACCTGAGCGCTAAACTTTTCCGGGAAGAAGAGGTACACCACACTGGTGATTAATAGCACAAATGAAATAGTACAGATATTTGTCTTTGTAAGCAATAAAGCCCTGACATGTCCAGGCCTTTTTCCATATCCGGTAAAAATGTCCGGGCTTCCGTTTAAGGGGTATATAACTACCTTGCGTATACGCCAGTGGCCAACCCTTACATTTCTCCAATTCCAATAGTTTTGATGATTTGCTCAAAACTTTGTTTTTCCTGGCCCCCGCTAATCATATCCTTAACCATTAGCAAGCCTGTCGCCATTTCGTCGCTGCCAATGATAATAACTTTAGGGATGTGTTTATTATTGGCATAATCGAGTTGCTTTTTAATTTTGGCGCCAGCCGGGTAAAGCTCCGTGCTGGTGCCTTGGGCCCGCAGTTGCTGTAATAACGGCAGGGCATAGGTCTCGGCAGCGGCATCGAACGGGCAAATCAATACCTGCGTAGTTTGGCCGGTTGATTGCGGGAATAAGTTCAACTCCTCCAACACATCGTATATCCTGTCGGCCCCAAAGGATATACCTACACCGGTTAGGTCCTTTAACCCGAACATACCGGTCAGGTCGTCATAGCGGCCGCCGCCGCCAATGCTGCCCATTTGCACTTGGTTGGCCTTTACCTCAAAGATAGCCCCTGTGTAATAATTTAATCCGCGGGCCAGGGTAATATCCAGCTCCACCTTAGCATTTTGAAGGGTGAAGCCTTTTAAATAATTAAACACGGTTTCCAGCTCATCGCAGCCCTGCAGGCCAGTAGGCGAACCAGCCAGTACATTGCGCAGGCTTACCAGCTTCTGATCTGTTGTACCCTCAAGTAAAATGATAGGTTTAATTTGTTCAATATCCGCTTCGCTGAAACCCCTGTCAATAAGTTCCCTGCTCACACCGTCAAGCCCAATCTTATCCAGTTTATCAATAGCCACGGTCATGTCCACAATTTGATCAGCCTTGTCTATGAGCTGCGCAATGCCTGATAAGATTTTACGGTTGTTGATATTGATGGTAAAATCCTTCAAGCCCAACCTGCTTAAAGCCTCATCATAGATCAATACAAACTCTGCCTCGTTCAACAAAGAGGGCGAGCCCACTACATCTGCATCGCACTGGTAAAACTCGCGGTAACGGCCTTTCTGCGGCCTGTCGGCGCGCCAAACCGGCTGCACCTGGAAACGCTTGAATGGAAAGGTAATCTCGTTCTGGTGCATTACTACATAACGTGCAAAGGGAACGGTAAGGTCGTAGCGCAGGGCTTTTTCGGATATCACAGGTAATAACGTCCTTGACGTAAATTCAAAGCTTTCTGCTTTCTGCCTCCTGCCTTCTGCCTCAATCCAAAAATCCCCGCTGTTTAATATTTTAAATATCAGTTTATCCCCCTCATCCCCATACTTTCCCATCAGCGTGGTGGAGTTTTCCATTGATGGCGTTTCTATCTGCTGGTAGCCGTACTTGCGGAAAACGGTTTTTATGGTATCAAAAATATAGTTGCGCCGGGCCATTTCAATGGGCGAAAAATCACGGGTGCCTTTAGGTACAGATGGTTTGATAGGTGCCATGCGTGCAAAGGTACAAAAAACCGGCCGCCGCCCCGCTAAACCTGTACGCCAGTTTAAAGCATGCCTTATGTTTAACAGGTTTGTTTACAGGATGAGCTGCATGGCTGTCCAAAATTATAGATGATAACAGAGAAGTTATCCTTGTGGCAAAAAGTTAAAAAAAACAATCAGGCATAAAACATTTGTATACCTGTGGTGTGTTATATTATTATAAATTTGGAATAGAAACTACTAACTTACAGATGACTGATGCCGAAAAAAGGATAATCATTTTTGATGATGATGAGGATATCCTGTCTATTTGCTCCTATATTTTAAATGAAAAAGGATGGGAGGTTTTTACTTATACTGATTGTAATGATATTACTGAAAGGGTGTCCACTATTTCGCCGACAGTTATTTTAATGGATAACTGGATACCGGATGCCGGTGGTATCATTGCTACGCAAACCTTAAAAAACACGGAAGACCTGAAGCATATACCGGTCA
>CAZZVY010000026.1:0-21425 GCA_964657585.1 uncultured Mucilaginibacter sp.
CCGGATAACGATACATCAAAATAATAGCAAACCTTACGTAAGGTATCTAAACGCACATCTATCTTTCCAGATTCCAGGCGGGCAATGTTGATATTGGTTTCACTGTAAAATTTTTCCTGCGTTACCTGGTTTTGCCTGCGCAATAATTTAATTTGGAGCGAAACCTTTTTTTTAAATGCATCTTCTGAATTATCAAGATACTCAAAGTCAGTAAGTAACATATCTCAGCGCTGATTATCTACCTTTAACAACAGCTAATTTATAAAATTAAACCACAGATAATGTACTAAAATAAATTTCCACGTTTCTAAATACTGACGAATAAGTATTTGCCTGGCCCTGCCGTTGCCTGTACATTTGCTATATGATTATTGGAAACGGTAGTCAATTGTACTTAAAAATATTCATTTATTTGAATTCTCAGGCACCCAAGCTGGGTTTTATTGTTCTTTGTTTTGGGTTTAATCAATAGTTTAAATTAATTAGGGGAAAGGGAGCTTTGCAAAAGGCTCTCTTTTTTTTTGGCCTATTTATTAATGGTTTTTTACTATGAGTGCATAATGTTTACATTTGAAAGTAAATGCCCTTAAATGAATTTTGAATGTACCGAAGAACAGTTGATGATACGGCAGGCCGCCCGCGATTTTGCACAAAACGAGCTTAACCCTGGCGTAATTGAGCGCGACGAACACCAGAAATTCCCGGCCGAACAGATAAAAAGATTAGGCGAATTGGGCTTTTTAGGCTTAATGACCTCGCCCCTGTATGGCGGCAGCGGTATGGATACGGTATCATACGTACTGGCTATGGAAGAGTTATCAAAGGTTGATGCATCTGCATCTGTAGTAGTATCTGTTAATAACTCGCTGGTTTGCTATGGGTTGGAAAGGTTTGGCACAGAAGAGCAAAAACAAAGATACCTGGTTCCCTTAGCCAGCGGACAAGTAACCGGCGCATTTTGCCTATCGGAGCCCGAGGCCGGCTCTGATGCTACCTACATGCATACCACCGCTATTGATATGGGTGATTATTACCTGCTTAACGGCACCAAAAACTGGATTACCAGCGGCAGCACGGCCGCTACATTTCTGGTAATGGCTCAAACTGACGCTACAAAGGGGCCTAAAGGAATTAACGCCTTTATTGTGGAGAAAGGTATGCCAGGTTTTACCGTAGGCCCCAAAGAAAATAAATTAGGTATACGCGGTTCAGATACCCACTCGCTGATGTTTACTGACGTTAAGGTACCAAAGGAAAACCGCATAGGTGAGGACGGTTATGGGTTTAAATTTGCTATGCAAGCCCTGGAGAGCGGGCGCATTGGTATTGCGGCGCAAGCTTTAGGGATAGCTTCGGGCGCCTATGATCTGGCTGTACAGTATGCCAAGGAGCGCAAAACCTTTGGCAAACCTATTGCCGGGCACCAGGCCATCCAGTTTAAACTGGCCGATATGGCCACCGATATTGAGGCCGCGCGTTTGCTTTGTTTGAAAGCGGCCTGGCTGAAAGATAACCATCAGCCGTATGGGCGTGCCAGCGCTGCAGCCAAATTGTTTGCATCAGATGTAGCCATGCGCACCACTGTTGAAGCGGTGCAGATACATGGCGGATATGGCTTTGTAAAGGAATACCATGTAGAGCGATTAATGCGCGATGCCAAGATCACCCAGATATACGAGGGCACCTCTGAAATACAGAAGATTGTTATTGCGCGGGACATATTGAAGTGAGGTTACTTTTTTAAATAGTGCAGCCCTACGCATCCAGATTTAAATACCTTAGTGCCTGATAGTTTTAATGGTAAATTTTCGGGAAAGCTTGTGTTTTCAAATACTCTTCTGCCTTCCCCAACAACTATGGGGTGTACAACCAATCTGTATTCATCTATTAAGCCCAATGCCATTAATTGCGGAAGCAGGCTTACACTGCCAATGGATATTTTTTTGCCTGGTTGCTGTTTTAGCTTCATTAATTCGCCAGCAGGGTCTGTGCGAATAAAGCTCGTGTTTTCGTCTGCTTTTGCTAAAGTCCGGGAAAAGACAACTTTATCAACGGCGGTAATTGCTCGTGCAAAATCGGTATCTGTTTTTGTAGCTGATGGGTCTTTAGCAACATTAGCCCAATAAGGAAACATTAATTCATAGGTTTTCCGACCGTAAACAACCAGATCTATATCATCAAAAAATCTGGTAAAATATTCCATTAGCTCATCGTCATCACCCGGGCCAAATTTTGTGTGGTCGCAGCAGCCATCTAAACTAATATTTATAGCATACGTTACCAGTCTCATTTTTAATTGTTCTGTTCCTCTAAACTAAATAATTACAATCAAAAAACATCTTACTGCAAATGGAATATTATTTTAGTGGCATATATTATTATCGTATGCTTAAAACACTATCCTTCCTGCTGGCAATTTGTGCCATAACTGCCTGTACGCATCCGGCAACCAAATTAAAAACCGGTAACTGGCGCGGTGTTTTGAAAATGAAAACAGGCGGCGAACTGCCTTTTAACTTCCAGGTAAAGGATAGCGCCGGCAAACAGCGCATAGCCATTATTAACGGCGCCGAGCATTTTTTAGTTACCGGTGTGCAAACAGACGGCGACTCTGTATTTATAAAAATGCCGTTATTTGATTCTGAATTTAAATTAAAGCAGATAAATGGCCGGCTTCAGGGCAACTGGATAAAACACCTGGCCCAAAAAGACAACATTGTGCCGTTTACTGCCATACATGGGCAAACATGGCGTTTTTTCAGTTCGCCGCAAAAGCCGGTTGCTGATGTAAGCGGGAGATGGTCGGCTGTTTTTAACAGCAATGGCACGCGCGATACCACCATAGGCGAATTTAAACAGAACGGCAATAAAATAACTGGCACCTTTTTAACCACCACCGGCGACTACCGCTACCTGGAGGGCGCAGTTAACGGCGACAAGCTATACTTATCCTGCTTTGATGGGGGCCACGCCTTCTTGTTCACGGCAAATATTAAAGACAGCCTCACCCTTGCAAATGGCACATTTGGTACCGACACTTGGAGCGCCGTAAAGAACGCGCAAGCCCAACTGCCTGATGCCTACTCCCTTACCGCCTTAAAGCCAAGTTATAAGAAACTTGACTTTGCCTTTAAGGATATGGATGGCAACAAGGTTTCCCTGACAGACAACCGTTTTAAAAACAAGGTGGTGATAGTACAGTTTATGGGGTCGTGGTGCCCCAATTGCATGGATGAGACCGCTTACCTGGTAAATTATTATAAAAAATATCATCCTAAAGGGGTTGAAGTGGTTGGGCTGGCTTATGAGCGCACCACCAATTTTGAACGCTCTAAAAAAACGCTGCAGCAACTTAAAAGCAGGTTCAATATCCCATATCCTTTACTGATCACCGGCTATACTAACGATAAGGAACAAACCGCCAAAAGCCTGCCCATGCTGGCTAATTTTGTAGCTTTCCCAACCACGGCCATTATTGATAAAAAGGGCGACGTGCGCAAAATACACACCGGCTACAGCGGCCCGGGTACCGGAGAGCACTATGTAGCCTTTGTAAATGAATTTGAAAAACTGACCGACGATTTGCTGGCGGAAAAGTAAGGCTGAACCGGATGCCCGTTTAAAACAAGACTTACGGAGCGCCCATTTTCCCGGAAACGGATGGCAAAAATTTCATATTCTTGTAATGGATACCCTTTCGCTCACTTATAGCATTAACAATATATCATCCGTTGCCGCCCGGGTGTTAGCCGCAGCATCACCTCAAAAAATATTTTTATTTTACGGCGAAATGGGTGCCGGGAAAACCACCTTAATTAAGGCCCTTTGCCAGCAATTAGGGATAAACGGTCAGATAAGCAGCCCCACCTTTGCTATTGTAAATGAATATAGCGCCGGGCAAGACAAAGTTTTTCACTTTGATTTTTACCGTTTAAAAAATGAAACCGAAGCCCTGGATATGGGGTATGAAGAATATTTTTTCAGCGGGCGCTATTGCTTTGTTGAATGGCCTGAAAAGATACCCAACCTGCTGCCGCCAAGTTATGCAGCAGTACGTATTACCGTAGTAGGTGATACTATACGGCAGCTCGTAATAAATAAAAATTGATAGCCATATTCCCTTAAAATTTTCTTAACTTCATCATCCACAATCACACACAATAAATGAGTTCAGGAAAATATACCGGATTTTCTGATATAGCCAAACAGGCCATGATGCAGCCCCAGGAATCAATGCTGGAGGTAAAGAACAAAAAGAACAAGCTTTATATCGGTATACCTAAAGAAATCTCATTCCAGGAAAACAGGGTGCCGCTAACGCCGCTATCAGTAGCCTTGCTTGTTAATAACGGGCATGAGGTAATACTGGAAAGCAACGCCGGCAAGGCCGCTAACTTTACCGATAACCATTACAGTGAACAAGGTGCGCGCATAGTATATGACCATAAGGCGGTTTACGAGGCATCGGATATTATAATGAAGGTGGCGCCCCCTACCATGGGCGAGATTGAGCTGATGAAGCTGAACCAGATCCTGATCTCGACCCTGCAGATATCAACCCTTAATGCCGATTGCCTGCATGCCATGATGAACAAAAAGGTCACGGCCTTAAGCTACGAGCATTTGCAGGATGAAGGCGGCTCGCTAACAGTTATCCGGGCCATGAGCGAGATTGTGGGCGCTACCTCTATCCTTATAGCAGCCGAATACCTGAGCAACGTTTTTGAGGGTAAGGGTTTAATGCTGGGGGGCATAACAGGTGTACCCCCAACCGAAATAGTAATATTAGGCGCCGGCACCGTTGGCGAGTATGCTGCGCGTACGGCTATATCGTTAGGTGCGCAGGTAAAGGTATTTGATCCCTCAATATACAAATTGCGCCGTTTGCAAAATAATATTGGCAGCCGGGTATTTACTTCTGTAGTGCAGCCTATAGTGCTTGAAAAAGCTATTACCACCTGCGATGTAGCCATTGGCGCCATGCGTGCGGAAGATGGCCGCAGCCCCTGCATAGTAACCGAGGATACCGTTGCCCGTATGAAGCCAAACTCGGTGATTATAGATGTAAGCATTGATCAGGGCGGCTGCTTTGAAACATCTGAAGTAACCAACCATACCCATCCGGTATTCCGCAAATATGATGTGATACATTATTGCGTACCTAACATAGCATCGCGCGTGGCACGTACTGCCACGTATGCTTTAACCAATATCTTCACCCCTATTTTGCTGGATATAGGCGAGCAGGGCGGTATAAAAAATGTAATATGGCAAACCGTTGGTGTGCGGAATGCGGTATACATTTACCAGGGGCAGCTAACCAATAAGCATATTGGCGAAAGGTTTAACATTCCATGTAAAGACCTTGATCTTTTGATAGTATCTCACCGGTAGCATATCATATCCGTTAACGCTATTATCGTTGTCGCTTTGCATCTCCATGTGGTTTTGGTTAATCGGATCGCGCCTGTTCATGCATTTGCAGCCATAAAAGCGTGTTAATTTGAATAATGCAGCCGCATTGCATATGGCGTATAAAATAAACGCCATTCAAAAAAACATTCTTAATAAAATTGCCTTTCATACTATGATGAGACTGTAAATAAAAAAGATAATTAATAAATTTGACATGAGAATTTTAAGCCTCACCTTCTGGAAAAAAATATGGAAAGTGCTGTTAGCCTCATTTACTGGCTTCAGCAATGATAATGGATTAAAGCTGAGCGCATCGCTGGCTTATTATACTGTTTTTTCACTTGCCCCGCTGCTTATCCTGGTGCTATCCATCATTGGGCTGTTTTTAAAAGACCCGCAAACCCGGATAGATTTTTATACTCAGATGCAGCATTATATGGGCAGGTCTGCTACCCTTCAAATACAACAGGTTATCAAATCGCAGGATATTGTTGGCAAAAGCGGCATAGGTTTATTTATAGGTATTGCCACGCTATTATTAGGCGCAAGCAGCATTTTCATTGAAATGCAGGATTCGATTAATATGATATGGCGTGTAAAAGCCAAACCTAAAAAAGGCTGGTTAAAAATGCTACAAAACCGTTTCTTGTCGTTTTCATTAATTTTAAGCCTGGGGTTTCTGCTGCTGGCATCGCTGCTAATTAATATTATCATCAGTGCTTTAAGCAATAGCTTAACTAAATATCTGCCTAAATTAATTGGGGCAAGCTTATCCAAGGTTATAGGCGCCACATTTTTATTTGCCATTAATTTTGCCATTACGCTGATAGTTATTTCCGTACTATTTGGCATTATATTCAAGATACTGCCTGATGTAAGGATTAAATGGAAGGATGTGCGATCCGGTGCTATATTTACCGCCCTGCTGTTTATGCTGGGCCAGTATGTAATAAGCTTATATATACAATACACGGCGCAGGGCTCGGCTTATGGCACGGCGGGTTCCATTATAGTTATGCTGGTGTGGATATATTATACTGCCGCGATTTTGTATATCGGGGCCGAATTTACGCAGGTATATGCAGAGGCCAGCGGCAGTGTGATACAACCGGCTGAATATGCAGTACATATTGAGCAAACGGAAGTAGAACGCGACGTTAAAAATATACCCGCCCAAAACCCCGGGCTTGAAGGCCAGTTAAAAAGGGAATAATAAGCTGCCAATGCCCGTTTGGTCGAAAGGAATTATTTGTCCATGTTTGTATACGCATGACCGCCAAGCCCTTTAACCGCCCTATACGTGTATTAGTTGCCAAAGTTGGCCTTGACGGGCATGACCGTGGCGCCCGTATCATTGCCACTTCGCTGCGCGATGCTGGAATGGAGGTGATATACACCGGTTTGCGCCAGACACCTGAAATGGTGGTAAACACTGCGTTGCAGGAAGATGTGGATGCCATAGGCATATCCATACTATCGGGCGCACATATGACGGTGTTCCCTAAAATACTGGAACTTATAAAAGCTAAAGGGATGGATGATGTGCTGCTAACGGGCGGCGGCATTATCCCGGCCAAAGACATGGCCGAACTAAAGGCCATGGGTGTAGGGGCGCTTTTCCCGCCCGGCACAAGCACTGTTGACATTGTAAACTATATTACCGGTTGGGTGCACCAGCACCGCAATTTTTAAGCACAACTTGTTTAACCAATTATGATAAATTATCAAAACATCCTGATCGATCAAAAAGGGCGGGTACAGTACATAATCATTAACCGCGAAAGCAAATTAAATGCCCTGAACAAAGAAACGCTGGGCGAGATTCACTCCGCGTTTGCCGCCGCATTTGCGGACCCGGGTGTAGGAGGGATAATAGTTACAGGTGCAGGTAATAAATCATTTGTATCAGGGGCTGATATCTCAGGATTTGCAGCGCTTGATGTAGAAGGCAGTAAAAAACTTGCACGTGAGGCGCATAGCCAGGTATTTGATCTGATAACAAACGGCGCCAAGCCGGTGATTGCCGCTATCAACGGCTTTGCATTGGGCGGCGGCCTTGAACTGGCTATGGCCTGCCATATTCGTATAGCCAGCAATAATGCTAAAATGGGTCTGCCCGAATTAATGTGGGGGCTAATACCTGGTTATGGAGGCACACAGCGGCTGCCGCAGTTAATTGGCAAAGGCAGGGCAATGGAACTGATCCTGACATCAGATATGATCACTGCCGAACAGGCGCTGCAATTTGGGTTAGTAAATCATGTAACCGAAGCCGAAAACCTGTTAACTAAAACAGAAGAGATAATGGATAAGATTTTGCAGCGGGCGCCTTTGGCCATAACCGCTGCCATAAAAGCAGTTAATGCAGCAGGTACAGCCAACGGCTATTATACTGAAATATCCGCTTTTGGGGATTGCTTTGGCACCCATGACCTGCGGGAAGGTGTTGACGCTTTTTTAACCAAACGGAAACCGGTGTTTATCGGGAAATAGTAAAAATCAGATATCCTGTGCATACGCATTTTACAGGCAAGCATTTTAACTACATGTTGTTATGCGTTATTGTTTGCCAGAATAAATTTAAGCAAACTGTTTACGGTTTAATATTTGAATAAAAAGCAAAAAAATATTAAATATTAGATAACAAATAGTCAATTGTATCCGTATAAGGCCTATCTTTAGGAATAATTAGTATGCAAACTGCCTATAAAATATGTTTATTGATCGATGACAATTACATCGATAACTTTATTACCCGAAGGGTACTGGAAAGCGGAAATTTTGCAGAGGAGATTATTGTGCGCCAGTCATCAACAGAGGCAATTGAAGCTTTACGAAAAGGAGAAGTTAAACCTGACGTGATATTTTTGGATATGCGCATGCCTATGATGGACGGCTTTGAGTTTTTGCACGAATATGACCAACTGGCCGAGGAGTGCAAAGGGGCAAAAATATTTATGCTGACCTCTTCTCTCGACCCGGCAGATTATAGGATGTCTGAAGAAAATAAATATGTAACACAATTTCTTTATAAACCGATAACCCCCAAAATGCTGGAAGATATTAGTGCATGATATTAGTTGCTGACAGTGGCTCTTCCAAAACCGACTGGCTGCTTGACTCCCCTGGCGCTGCCCCTGCCGGTTATTTAACCGATGGTTTAAACCCCTACTTTTTATCTGAAAAGGAGATTATTAAAAAGTTGACTGACCAGTTACCGGAACTGGCGGCGAAAGCGGCTGAAATTACTGAAATTTACTTTTTTGGTGCAGGCTGTTCCAGTCCCGACAGGCATGAAATAGTTTCAAATGCACTCAGCGCTGTTTTTCCGCAGGCGTTTATAAGCGTAGACAGCGATCTGCTGGGGTCGGCTTATGCCACTTGCGGCCATGATAAAGGCCTGTGCTGCGTATTGGGCACCGGCTCAAATATTTCTTTTTTTGACGGTGAGAACGTAGCCGAAGGCAAGCACGGTCTGGGTTATATTTTAGGCGACGAGGGATCGGGGACATGGTTTGGGAAAAAGCTGGTCACAGATCACCTGTATGGCCTTATGCCAGCAGAGATTAATGCCTTATTCAGCGCAACTTACCAGGTAGACAAGGCCACAATTATAAATAAGGTATACCGGCAGCCGGCCGCAAACTCCTATTTAGCGTCATTCGCTAAATTTATAAGTGTGATAGCTGATACGGCCTACGCAAAACAAATAATAAATGATGCTTTAACCGAGTTCATTGAAACGAATATTAAAACCTATCCTGAATACCATCGCTATAAATGCCATTTTGTAGGCTCCATAGCGTTTCATTTTGCTAACGAACTTAAAGCCCTTTGCGACATGAGCCAGATCCAGATAGGTAGGATCATCCAAAAGCCGATACACGAGTTACTGCGCTTTATACTGCAGCGAGATCATAGCGCGTAATCTTCCACCTTACTGCAATCATTGCTATTAATAATAGCGCAATTAAACTTGCTGTTTTAGGCAGGTAGTCGCCATAGCGGGCATAAAAGGTAAGGTCGCTGTTTAAGTTAATATCTTGTTTAAGCGCGGTTCGCACCCACCAATTGGTATACTTAACAATATCGCCCCGCTGGTTAATAAAAGCCGAAATACCTGTATTTGCCGACCGGCATACCCAGCGCCGGGTCTCTATGGCACGCAGTTTAGCGTAATCCAAATGCTGGTCCTTGCCTGATGTGTTCCCCCACCAGCCGTCATTAGTAATGATAGCTATAAACTGTGCACCGCTACGCACAGATTTTGCCACCCACTCGCCCCAGATAGATTCATAACAGATAACGGGGTCTGCGCCAATGCCGCTTTGGGAGTAAAGCACTGAGGGCTCGTCCTGCCCGGCATAACTGCCGGTTGCCCCGCCTAAATGTCCAAAAACGGGTTTTAAAAACGAAAGGACGTTGCCGAATGGCAAAGTTTCGACACCGGGAACTAATTTTGATTTATGGTAGAATTGTATCCTTGCTGAATTTTCGATATTGATAGCCGCATTAAAAGCATCATAAAACTGGTTACCCTGCGGATCGAGCGGGCTGGCAGTTGCCGTTTTTCTCGAATTATAAAACTTTACGTCCTCTGAGCCGGTGAGCACATTGCCGTTTTTGTATTTAGTCAAAAACTGCTGTATTTGGGTAAAATAGGGGTTTGAGCGTATTAAATCTTCATTCAACCCGCGCTCATCGGCAATAGCAGTTTCTGGCCATATAAAATATTCGGTATTGGGCTGTGCCAGCGAATCAGACAACCGGGTTAATATCCCGATCTGCGCCGCAACCGGATAAGAATTTATTTTGGCATAAGGATCAATATTGGGTTGCACTACTATAATATTCGATGGGTCGGCTTGTTCCTGGTAACTGTAATAGCGGTAAAGCGAAAAACTCAATGGCAAAAGCAAAACCAGCACCAAGCCTGTTATTAATTTTAACCGTACAGTTTTAGTTTGTGCCTCGCGCAGGCTGGTGTATAATAAAAACGCAAAAATATTTACTGCCCATATCCATAAGGTACCTCCATAAACGCCAGTATATTCATACCATTGCACCCACTGATGCGCCACTGCAAAACCGTTCCCTAAGGTCATCCAGGGGAATTTTAAGTCCCAGGTTTGGTGCAGATATTCATAACCGATCCAAAAGCAGACGAGGCCGGCCAAAGCCCGGTTACGGCTGGTAAGCAAGCGCAGCCTGAAATATAACCAGCATGCCCCGGCCATTAGCAAAGGCCCCAGGCAATAAGGGATAAGCGATACGGGTATGGCTGCAATTTCGCCAATATCCTTAAGCGCATTATAAACCCAGTAAATACTAAGGAAGTTCCACACCAAAAACCCGGTAAAAGTTATTTGAAAAATCTTACGTCCCCTACGTTCCCCGGCTGCACTGATGATGTTTTCCATAGCTACCAATACCGGTACAAAGCCCACAAATAATAAAAATGTGGTGTAAGGCGTAGGCGGCCAGCCTATCCAAAGCAATAGCCCTGAGAGGATGGATAAGAGTATGTTTTTTTTCATTTATCAGCCCCCTCTAAATATCCTCCGGAAGGAGAGACTTTTTGTCCTGAAAGACCTCCCTTCCGGGGAGGGTTGGATGGGGCTCCCACACATAACACAAACTCACCCTTAATCGGGTGCGTTTCGTAATAAGCCTTTACTTCGGCAACAGTGCCCCTCACGGTTTCCTCAAATAGCTTGGTTAATTCACGTGATACAGATATTGGCCGTTCGGCACCAAAACAAGTGATCATTTCCTCTAATGTTTTTAATAACCGGTGCGGCGATTCATATATAATGATTGTCCTGTCCTCTTCGGCCAGTGTTCTATAACGGGTTTGGCGTCCTTTTTTCAACGGCAGGAAGCCCTCAAAACAAAAACGGTCGGTCGGGAATCCCGAGTTTACCAGTGCCGGCACAAACGCGGTAGCGCCCGGCAAACATTCTATTGCAATATCATATTTCAAGGCCTCCCGCACAAGGAAAAAACCCGGATCTGATATGGCAGGCGTGCCTGCATCGGATATCAGCGCTATATTTTTTCCTTCCTTTAAAAATTTTACTATCTCGCTGCTGCTTTGGTGTTCATTGTGCTGATGGTGCGCAAATACACGCCCGTTGATGCCATAATGTTTTAACAGTGGTGCGGAGGTGCGGGTATCTTCGGCCAGTATCAGGTCTGCTTCCTTTAACACACGTATAGCCCGGTAGGTCATATCTTCCAGGTTGCCTATAGGTGTGGGTACTAAATAGAGTTTGCCTGCCATTTTGCTTTGAAAGCCTATAATCATAACAATAGGCCATGGCAGCACCAAATGATGGTAACTATGGACTATTGACTATGGACTTATTTATATCTTTGCCTGAAAAATTTAATAATGCTGCAAGTTAGTTATATCCGCGACAACAGGGAACAGGTTTTAGAACGTTTGGCTGTAAAAAATTTTAAACAGCCGGAATTGGTTGATGAAATTATTGCTTTAGATGAGCAACGCCGTGCCCTGCAGATATCCAGCGAAGAACTGCAGTCTAAAGCCAATGCATCTGCCAGGCAGATCGGCGAACTGATGCGCACCGGTAAAAAAGATGAAGCCGAGACACTGAAAGGGCAAACCGGCGCATGGAAAGAGGAAATTAAAAAGCAGACCGAAGAGTTAACCATAATTGACGAGCAACTACATCAAAAAATAGTGCTGCTTCCCAACCTGCCGCATACATCAGTGCCCTTGGGCATAACGCCCGAAGAAAATGAGGTAGTATCAGAACAAGGCGCTATACCCAACTTGCCATCAAACGCCCTGCCGCACTGGGAACTGGCTGCCAGGTACAATCTCATAGATTTTGAACTGGGCGTAAAGATCACTGGCGCGGGGTTCCCGGTTTACAAAGGCAAGGGCGCCAAATTGCAGCGTGCGCTGATCGGTTTCTTTTTGGATGAGGCTGAAAAAGCAGGTTATGCCGAAGTAATGCTGCCTTTAATGGTTAATGAAGCATCAGGCTTCGGTACGGGCCAACTGCCTGACAAGGAAGGACAGATGTATTTTGTTAATGAGGATAAGTTATACCTGATACCTACTGCCGAAGTGCCCATTACCAATTTATACCGTGATGTGATTTTAAAGGCAGATGAACTGCCGGTAAAAAACTGCGGATATACCCCGTGCTTTCGCCGCGAAGCCGGTTCATATGGTGCGCACGTGCGCGGCCTTAACCGCCTGCACCAGTTTGATAAGGTAGAGATAGTGCAGGTTGTGCCGCCCGAAATATCCTACGAAGCATTGGAGAGCATGAGCGCCCATGTACAGGGCCTGTTGCAAAAGCTGGGTTTGCGTTATCGTGTGCTGCGCCTTTGCGGCGGCGATATGAGCTTCGCATCGGCGCTGACATATGATATGGAAACGTGGAGCGCGGCCCAGCAACGCTGGCTGGAGGTATCATCTGTATCAAATTTTGAAACCTTTCAGAGTAACCGTTTAAAGCTGCGTTTCCGGAATGCGGAGGGTAAAACGCAATTAGCGCATACTTTAAACGGCAGCGCATTGGCCTTGCCGCGTATTGTAGCTACTTTATTAGAGAATAATCAAACAGACAAGGGGATTAAAATACCTGAAGTATTAGTGCCGTATACTAAATTTGAGTGGATAGATTAAGCAGGACTTATATCATTAAGATAAGCTATAGTTATAATGGTCGTTAATTCCGGTGTTCAGGTATTAATACCCGGCATCTGCCAGTTTGTTGCTAACGGTTGTTTTTAACAGTTCGCCTATCAATTTAAATGCGCGGCTATGTTTGGTTTGTTTCTGTGCATCCTGCGCATATATAAATTTTTGCACGCCTAAAACCTTTAACAAAGCATCAATTTTAGTATGCGGTTTAGATTTATAGCAGTAAATTTTAAGTTTGCTATAAAAGGGATTGAAAACTATCCTTCGCAAGATCTTTTCGGTCTGATCTCCCAGGTAATCATGATCAAGCAAAAGGCCACCCGGCTGTAGTTCATGAATTACAGGAAATAGGGAATTAACGTCATCAATATGCACCAACTGTTTACCTACCGGAACAGGAACAGATGAAAGGGCCGGGGCAACCACAATCAGCATGTTTGTTTTAAAATGGGTCATTGTTAAAAGTTTGGACGATAAATATAATTGTAAAAACCAGTTTATCAATTGTTTAAGAAAAATTAAACCAATTTATAATAATAAGCAACCTCAAATTAACCTATGCGCAAATTTTTACAGAGCAGGCAAAATAAATTCATGGTGCTTTTGTATAACGGTCTCTAAATCAGGGAGCAAACAATAGCATTTTTATACGTTGCAACCCGTCAATAGGTTACAGCAGCTGTTATTTGTTATATGTATACGCAATGTTTAATTTGCCAGTATGGAAACATACCTGATTATACAAGCTACTGCTGCCGACACAGGGACCATATGTGCTATAGCCGAAGCGACCTGGTGGCCAACCTACTCGCCGATATTGGAAAAGGAACAGATCAGGTTTATGCTGGATGAAATTTATTCGGCAGAACAAATCAATAAACAACTACTATCCGGCGAGCAAAGTTTTTTACTGCTACTGGAAGCCGGCGAAGCAGTAGCATTTGCTGCTTACTCGCTGCGGCATGGGGTGCCGGATACGTATAAGCTGCATAAACTTTACTGTTTGCCTAAAACGCAGGGGAAGGGCTATGGCAAAGTATTGATAAATGCGGTTATTGAAATTATGCTACAGGATGGCAGGCATATCCTCGAACTCAATGTTAACCGCAATAATAAAGCGCGCTATTTTTATGAAAAGATGGGCTTTGAGGTTATTTATGAGGAGGACATTGCTATTGGCCCTTACTGGATGAACGATTATGTGATGCGGAAAATAATCCGGTAAGTATGGATGGCGTTAAATAGCGATCACCTTATCTTTCAATACTCCAAAAATGCGGTCGTTTTCGGCATGGCGCATAGCCACCTTGCCGGTAAATTTACCAAAAGAGGGCATTATTAATTGCCTGTTGCCAAAAGCAAAGCAGGGCAGGGTAATATGCTGGCGTGCGCGGCCTGTAAGGCTTACGCCCGGGTGTATATGCCCGCAAAAAACATAGCCTTCAGCTTTATCTAATCTATCTTCATCAAGCGGGTGGTGCAGCATCAGGTACGGGCCGATCAATAATTTTTTGTGCAGTTCCACATCCAGTTTGTTGTAGTGCCTGTCATGTATAATATCATGGTTCCCTTTGATAAGCAACATCTTTATCTTAGGGAAATTACGCCGCCATAATACAAACCATTCCCAATCGGCGTTTAGGTCGCTATGGAAAAGGTCGCCTAAGAAAATGATCTTTTCCGGGCGGTGCTCATGTATCAGGTCAGATAATACCGCCAGGTCATCCTGCTCCATATCCCGCGGCACGGCAATACCGGCCTTACGGAAATGCCCTACCTTGCCCAAATGCACATCGGCGGCTATCAAGGCTTTTTCCTGCTCCCAGTAGATGGCTTTTTGCGGTAAAAGTAAAAGGTGCTGATTAAGTAAGTTAAATTCGATCCCGCCGTTTGCCATCATCATATAGCTAACAAAGATAAAAAAAGTCTTTCACCCAGCCCCTCCCCCGATAGCGGGTTTTAAGATTTTTCTTTTTAAGTCCTATCCTTTGGAGAATTTTTTTGGGAGGCTTTCTACGCTAAAATATCCCTTATATCCTCGGCGGTCAGGGTCTTAATAAAACTTTCCTCGGTAGTTATCAGTGCGCGGGCCACGCTTAGTTTGCGCTGTTGCAGGGCCAGTATCTTTTCTTCCACCGAGTCTTTAGTGATGAATTTGTATATGAACACATTTTTGGTTTGGCCAATACGGTGCGTACGGTCAATGGCCTGCTGTTCTACCGCCGGGTTCCACCAGGGGTCAAGGATAAATACGTAGTCGGCTTCGGTAAGGTTAAGGCCAACGCCGCCCGCTTTTATAGAGATCAGAAACACCTTGGTCTTACTGTCTTCCTGAAAACGTTTAACTGTTTCACCTCGGTTTTGCGTACTGCCGTCCAGATAAGTAAAGGCGATGCCTTCGCTTTCCATGTGCTGACGATAGATTTGCAGCTGCTTCACAAACTGTGAGAATATGAGCACCTTATGCCCCCCGTGTAATACATTGCGCAGCGTATGCACCACATCCTCAAATTTACCGCTGTCGCCTTCATACTCCCCGTCTATCATGGCAGGGTGGTTAGCTATTTGCCGCAGCTTTATCAGCCCCTGCAATACCTGCATTTGCGATTGTGCAAAAGTGCCGTCTTCCAGGCTTTTCAGTAATTCATTCCGGTATTCTGATTTTACTTTTTCGTAAACGGCAGATTGCTCCTCGCTCATTTTCGAATAAAACAAATGCTCGGTTTTAGGGGGCAACTCGGTAGCCACCTGCTCTTTAGTGCGGCGCAGCACAAATGGTTTAATAAGGGACTGAAGTTTGCGTGCTTTTTCTTCGTCCTTCTTTTTTTCAATCGGTGTTACAAATTCGTTCACAAAAAATTGCTGACCGCCCAGCAAGCCTGGGTTAATGAACGACATTTGCGTCCACAGATCGTTTACCGAATTCTCTACAGGGGTACCGCTCAATATCAGTTTATAGCGGGATTTTAACTGTTTAACCGCCTGGTACGATTTGGACGACGGGTTTTTAATGTTTTGCGATTCATCCAGTATCACATAATCAAAAAAGAACGATTTAAACAGTTCAATATCTATCCGGCTGATACCATAAGTAGTTACCACCACATCATAATTATCAAACACCTCCGGCGATTTATACCTGAACGCCCCTGTATGCACCATCATTTTTAGTTGCGGCGTAAACTTCCGCGCCTCGTTTATCCAATTATAGATTAACGAAGTAGGCATAATTAGCAATGCCGTACTGTTGCCCCCTGCTGCTTCGGTATCCTCCTTGTGCTTCTGCAACAAAGCCAGTGTTTGTATGGTTTTACCCAGGCCCATATCATCGGCCAGGCAACCGCCAAAATGATATTCTTTTAAAAAATGGAACCAGTTGTAACCTGCCTGCTGGTATGGCCGCAAACTCCCCGAAAAATTAACCGGCATGGCTACATCGGCAATCGATTCATGATCGCTCAACTTTTGCAGCTTGCGGTTCATAGCTATGCCGGCAAGTTCGCCATCTGCCAGCTCAGTTATCAAGCCAAGGTGGTGCTTGCGCAATTTCAACTCCTTGCCGCTTTCGGCAAAATGCAGCAGGTTGCTGTATTGCGAAAACCATTTTTCAGGTATAACCGCAATTTCGCCCGATGGGAGGATAAATTCTTTTTTATGATTAAGGATATGGTTGCGCAGCTCAATAAACGGTACCTTATATGGCCCGAAGTGCACTACGGCATAAATATCAAACCAATCGTTGCCTTCGGTTACTTCCACATCTACCTTACTGCTGCCGAATAAATAACGTTTATCGCCGTCTGGCTGCTCTATCTTAAATCCTAAAGCGCTTAACTGCCCGTGATGCTGGTTCAGCCATTCAAAAACCGAAAAAGACCGGTCGCCCTCCGCTTCGGGCTGGTTCACCTCCAGGTGGTGAAACAGGGATGAGGTCATCCTTAAACCCAGCGCTTCCAGTTCATGCAGCTTGCCTTTTTCCCAGGCGGTAGAACGTTTAATACGATGGAAGATATAATCGTCGCCCTTACGGTCCATCCTTACCGATACCAGCCGGCCATCGCCATAAGGGAAAACATAATTGGCATATTTAAAACAAAGCTGTACCTGCGAGGTGCCGCCGGGCACGTATATTGGCTTTAAAATTGGGACAGCCTCGTGCTTTTCAGTATTAATGGTAAACCCTTCTGCATAAACCGAATGTTTTTCTATAAGCGGGGCTACAAATTTCTCAAAATAAGACTGCTCGGCCGAACGGGGGATAGCGATATATCTTTTGTTTAAAAACGGAACCAGTTTTTTACCTTCAATCTCCTTGTCAAAGTAATAAAGGGTATCATCCAGCAGCATCCAGGCCGGATGGTTGCAAATAATCTCCGCATTCTTAAACATAAATTCTATCCGCATGCCCTGGTATTTAATAGTTGGGAAGTAACGTATTTCCTCTTCGTTCCGCCGGAAATGGAACAGCACAGAAGCCGGTTCGGCAGCTATCTGAAGTTTTCGGCCGGCGGGATAACCTTCCTTACTCATCTGGTAAATTTGCTTGCCATGCATCATGCCCAGGGCCTCTACCAGGCGCTTTTCCATTTTTGGGCGGATGGCCTCAAAAAAGTGTTCATCAAATATCTTACTAAAGAACTCGAACGGGCGTACCGGCTTTTTAAAATAACGTTTAATGATATTTCCCTGCTCCAGCTCGTCTAAAGTTTTGATCAGCTTAACATCGGTTTCATCAATGCAAGCGGCAAATTCTTTGGCGGTATTGCTGAACAAACGCTGGTGGGTAAGGGAAAATTCGCCGTTGGGATTTAGCTGCACAATGTGCGGTTCAATTACATATGATAAGTATTCATGCCGGGCTATGGCATATATTATCTGGCAAGGTTTACTGCTATCTACCCGTAACATGTAACTTCTGATAAAAAATTTATTGAAGCTACATCAACAAAAAATTCAAACGTAAACAGAATTTATCTTAATTAAAAGCCTTTAACGTTAAAAAATTGTTAACAATTACAGTTAAACACGGTTAGTACAAGCCGCTACATTTTAACAGGCGAAGTTATAAAGGCAATAATACAATAAGTATTTAATCGTTATTTTTGATTATGCGTTATTTAACACAAAATTTTACGTTCCGCAAGCCGCTCCTTGCTATTGGCCTGCTGCTTTTAGCTTTCAGATCAACGGCCGCCTCTATCCTGCTGCCTATGGACGAAGTGCAGAAGGACCATTTAAAATCATATGGTATTGCCTTCTGGACATTGACCAGGGGCGAGGAAGTGGACTGGCTGTTAAACTATCGCGGCGGCAGCTTTTTGCTGAAGTATGATAAGTCGGTTGAGGACGAGTGCAAAGTACGCGGCGTTAGTTATGAGGTTATTGCCGATGCGAAAGTAAACGAGATACTGACCGAGGTGAACGACCCGTCAGTTAACATGGATATGGTTAAGCTGGAAAAAGCCCCTAAAATGGCTGTTTATGCCCCGAAAACTAACCTGCCCTGGGACGATGCCGTTACTATGGTGTTAAAATATGCCGAAATACCTTACAACCTGTTATATGACGAGGAAGTACTGCACGGCGACCTGGCTAAATATGATTGGGTACACCTGCACCACGAGGATTTTACCGGGCAGTACAGCAAGTTTTATAATAGCTTCCGCTACGCCCCCTGGTATATTGAAGATGTACATACGCAGGAAGCCCTGGCGCATAAACTGGGTTTCGCGAAGGTGTCGAAAATGAAACTGGCCGTTGCCGAACATATCCGCGATTTTTGCGCTAACGGCGGCTTCCTGTTTGCCATGTGTTCCGGCACGGATAGTTTTGACATTGCCCTGGCGGCGGCCCATACCGATATCTGCGATGTAATGTATGACGGGGACGGCGCCGACCCTGATGCACAATCAAAGCTTGATTTTAGCAGCACCTTTGCCTTTCAGAATTTTTTGGTCGACTTAAACCCGTTATCTAACCGTTTCAGTAATATCGATGTTACCCGCAGCAGGCAGGTTGACCGTACACGTGATTTTTTTACGTTGTTCGATTTTTCGGCCAAGTGGGATGTTGTGCCCAGCATGCTTACCCAAAACCATGATAAAGTGATTAAGGGTTTTATGGGCCTTACCACGGCCTTTAACGAAGCGTACATTAAACCCGGCGTAACCATTATGGGCGAAATGAAGGCCGGCAATGAGGCCCGGTATATTCACGGTGAATACGGCAAAGGCCAATGGACCTTTTATGGCGGCCACGATCCCGAAGATTACCAGCACCAGGTAGGCGACCCGCCAACCGATCTTAAACTGCACCCCAACTCGCCCGGCTACCGGCTGATATTGAATAACGTACTTTTTCCGGCAGCTAAGAAAAAGAAGCAAAAAACGTAAGTGAGCCGAAGGCCAAAGGCATAAATAAAGCTAAAGCCTTTATCTGGCTTTCTGCGTTAGTCTTTAAGCTTTATGCCTAATTATAAAACGTCCATGATACGCCTAATTTTAGGGTCGCACTCTGCATGGGGTAGCGGTTTACAGTGTAAAACCCATTACTGAACAGCCCCTGGTTGGCATAATCATACTGAATGAACAGGTTTGTACGCTGCAAGGTGGCTTTAATGTAAATAGTGGCGTAGGGATAGGAGTTAAAGGTAACATTAGCGCCGTTATAAAACTGCCCTATTCCAATAGCGTAGGATGGCGCTACATATGCAGTGTTATATCTTACACTCACACCTCCTACTATGTCCACCGCGTCAAAGAGGCGGCGGCCTGTGTACAAATTGCTGTAAAGATAAAATTCGGGGGTGCGCAGGGTACTCTGGTAATCTGTTTTTTGATAAACCAGGTAATTATCAAAATGAATACGGCGCCAGGTGATATTCTTGCTTAAACTCACCTTAAGTAAATTAATTGGCGAACTCAATTGCGACGGGGTGGCATCAATACCGTTGGTTTGCGCCTTAAAATAAATATAGTTGGATATCAGCAAATATTCCGCCTTCAGATCAACCTGCAGCGCCTCATTGATATAATTAAATGACAGGTTATCTATCTGCTGGTTTTTTAAACCCGTATGGAAAATGTAATGATTGGATATCCAGTCCTTGTCTACTAACGCGGGTGCATTGTTTTGCGCATAACCTCCTAAAATTATGCGGCCGGCTTTATCGCTGCCAGCAAGGGTGAGCTTAACATCATACAAATAGTCGCCAAAGTTACGGCCTTCGGCAACCTGCTGAAAGTCGGCATCCAGTAATACCCTGTTGCTGAATTTATAGCCCAGTTTAGCTTTCAGCATAATATTTTGAAACGTTGCACTTTGCTTAAGGCTTTGCTGGTTAACCTTCCCAAATGAGGTGAGTACGGAATCATTTACAAACTGCTTATAGTTATACAGATCATGCACCAAACCAAGGTCAAGCTTTAACTCGTTCTTTACAAAACTTACTGATTTGGGCCTCAGGTAAAAGCTGTAATTAAACTCGTTATGAATATCATTCAAAACCAACGAATCTAATGACGAAACTGAATTGAAATAGTAATCAGGGAAAACCTTATAGGTATCGGCGCCGGTTTGGGTGAAAATATATTTTTGCGTATTATAAATAAAGTTATGCGTAATCCGTTGCGTAGGCGCTATATTGGCATTATCGTTACCATTTAATGCACTGTCAATACGGCCTATATAGTAAAACTGCTTTAAGTAAAACCCATTATTGGTAATCTGGAATTTAGCGTTAGGCAAGCGGACCGTTTCTGTATAATCACCGCTTAGCAATTGAGTTTTTGTAAAAATACTGTCGTTTGTTATCCCGCCGCTTTCAGGAGTTTTCAGGTTATTAAAGAACAAGTTGGTTAGCAGGTTATACCGCTTGTTGGTTGATTGGTACCAGCTAAATATGGCTGCGTTCAGATCGCTCACATTTTGCCGGTTATAATATCCGCGCGAGCCGATAAGGTTAAAGTTGACGCCGATATTTAAATTGGGGTTGATGTTTTGCGTATGGATCAGCTTAAATACCTGCTCTTTGCTGCCGCCGGTTACCAGGTATAAATTAGTATAGGGAACACGGGCTTTATAGTATACCAGATCCTGCGGGTGCAGCATATACGCGTCTAAAAAGTGGAGGCCAACATCAAAGCCCACTTTTTTTTCCGGCTCAAACAGCAGGCTGCGCTCTGCAAGGCCCAGGCTCCCCAGGCCAATTGTAGGGTGTTTAGGCTGGTACAGCGGACTATAATTTTCAAAATTGACCAGGCCCGTATCCAGCGGCAATACCTGTGTACTGTCGCTTAACAAACGCTCATTGGTCATCCGGATGAAC
>CAZZVY010000027.1:0-21117 GCA_964657585.1 uncultured Mucilaginibacter sp.
GCATCTGATACTGACAGAGCGGAGTGCAAAGCTTCCCTGCCTTACGTCGGATACTTCAGTGAGGACATTGTAATCTGTCAGTTCATAAATCTACTTGTAAATTTTGTTCAAAGCATCTTCAATAAAAGGGTATTTAAACTTAAAGCCTGCGTTTTCAATTTTACCTGCGCTAACACGGGTGCTTCCCAGCACCACAACAGCCATTTCGCCAAATAGCAGTTTTAATAATAATGCCGGGACTTTTGGCAGCCATACCGGCCTTTTAAGCTTTTTAGCCACGGCTTTGGTTAAAGCAGCGTTAGTAACAGGGTGGGGGGCCACCATGTTGTAAACGCCCGCCATGTCCTCGCTTTCCACACCTGCCAGGTACATGTCCGTTACATCCTGATGATGTATCCAGGGTATCCATTGTTTGCCGCTGCCTAACGGAGAACCCACTGCAAATTTTATGGGCAAAGCCAATTGTGGTAATGCGCCGCCCTCGCTGGCCAGCACTACCCCGGTGCGAAATTTTAATATTTTCAACCCCAAATTTTTACCTTCATCAACGGCTTTTTCCCAGGCTAAACAGCATTCGCCTAAAAAATCATGTGCAGGTAAACTATCTTCAGTCATCAGTTCGTCTCCCCGGTTGCTGTAATAGCCGGTTGCCGACGCGGAGATCACCTTTTTTACCTGATGCCTATTTTCCTTTAGCAGGTTATAAATCAACCTTATAGATCTTGTGCGGCTTTCTACCAGTTCTTTTTTTCGCTTATCGCTCCAGCGTTTATCAGCAATGCCTGCGCCGGCCAAATGAATAACAATATCAACACCGGCAATGCAACTCTTATCAATAATGCCGTTATCAATATCCCAAACAAAGGTTTTAACCTGCGGGTTGTTACCTGGCCTGCGGCTTAAGTGGCTAACGGTATAGCCTTTATTTAGTAGTAACCGGGTCAGTTGCCTGCCTATCAGCCCGGAGCCGCCGGTTAACAGTATGTGATGTTTGTGATCGGGCATGTTTATGTTTTTTTGACCTGGCCCGATACAATGCTGTAATTTACCATTTCGCGGGCCATGCCTTTAAAGATAAAGAAATGGAACGGCCACATCAAATACCAGTACAGCCTTCCCCATAAGCCATTAGGCCTGAATGTGGCTATCTGGCTCAAGTATTTTTTTGAATCGCGCTCCACAATCTTAAATTCCAGCCAGGCTTCGCCGGGCAGGCGCATTTCCGCATATAGTAATAAGCGTTTGTTAATTTTATCGGCAAGCAATACTCGCCAAAAATCTATAACATCTCCGGCCGAGATATGGGCGCTGCTGGTACGCCCGCGCCTTGACCCTACGCCGCCAAACAGTTTGTCCAAAAAACCGCGCAGGTTCCATATCCAGTCCCAGTAATACCATCCGCGCTGGCCGCCCACCGCCCAAATGTTTGCCAACACGTCCTTTGTGTCGCGTGTAAAGTACATTTTTACCTTATAATCAAGCGTGCCGTTCTGCGGAACTTTAAATTGATCCATGAAACCTGATTGCAGGTAACCCATATTCAAAGCGTCCTTCCAACTTGATACAATGGAATTTTGCTCTATCATAACAAAGGCCAGGTTAAGCGCTTCCTCATATGTTAAACATTTGCGGGGTATAACATCATCAATGCTATGGTCGCGCATAATGGTTTCGTTCTTCATGCTATCTACCAAACTCTGGGCCAGGGTATAGCTGGTAGAAGTTACAAAATAAAGCCAGTATGATGATATTTTAGGAGAAAGGAAGGGTATGGTAAATATATGGCGCTTTAAATGACGCACTTTAGCATAAATGAGCATTAATTCTTTAAAAGTAAGTATATCCGGGCCGCCTATGTCAAAATCGCGGTTATAAGTTTTCTCGTTCATGGCTGCATCTGCCAGGTAGCCCAAAACATCACGGATGCCTATAGGTTGGCAACGGGTATTAACCCAGCGGGGTACCGTCATTACAGGTAGTTTTTCGGTTAGATCGCGGATGATCTCAAACGATGCGCTGCCCGACCCTATGATGATTGAAGCCCTTAGTACTGTGAGGGCAGCTGTAGAGCTTTTTAACACTTCTTCCACATGCCGGCGCGAAGTAAGGTGCCTGGATAAGCCCTCATCATTACTGATCCCGCTTAAATAGATGATCTGTTTGCAATTGGTAGGCCGCAGCGCCTCTGCAAAGTTGTGGGCCGAACTGGCTTCAAGCTTTTCAAAATCCTTGTTGCCCGACATGGAGTGCACCAGGTAATAGGCAACGTCAATATCCGGCTGGATCGGCGAAATGCTTTCAGGCTTTAGCAGGTCGCCGGTAATGATCTTTACCTTATCATCATAATCACTTTGCTCATGGAAACGTCGCTTGTCGCGCACCAGGCAGGTTACTTCATGGCCTTTCTCCAGCAATACCGGAATAAGCCTGGTTCCAATATACCCGTTTGCACCGGTAAGCAGTATCTTCATGTACGTGCAACAACAGAAGTTATTTGAGGTTTTAATGGTTGTGCGAATACCCGAATATGAAGGTATGCAGATAAATATATATCAATGTTTTCACCGCATATTTTCATGACTTATGACAGTTGGCCGTTAGCGCAGCCTGTCTGCCGAGCGTACCAGCTTTTCATCTCTTTGAATAGACTTGGCGGCCAGGATAAGCAATATGATGCTTAAAGAGGACAGGAACATGCCAATGCCCAGGTTATCAGTGCGTACCTGCAGGTCGCCCACCTCATTTTTAACCACCTGCGAAAGCCAGAAGCTGTAAGCAATGATAACCAATATGGCCAAATAACAGTAAGTGATCTGTTTTTTACGGTTTTGGTACATCAATATAATTACCAGGGGTACAAGGGCAACAACAACAGTTACTATACTTAAAGCAGTAAACGGCGTGGTTTGCTGCTGCCGGCCACCCGCATCCTGGTATACTCCGGTAACCTTTACGGTGCTGGGTATGCCATTAATGTAAACGTTATGTACTATAGGGAACAGGAACAAGGCGAATATTAATATTGCAGCGAAGAAAAGGTAAACGCTTTGTATTCTTTGTAACATACTGATGTGAAGATATTGATGTTAATAAGGCAAAGATAGGATTATTGACAAAAATCCGATCAGCCGATAGCCATCGGAATGTTAACTTTGCAGGAATGGCACCCCATCAGCGTTATTTTATCGAACTGGCTTATAACGGCGCCAATTATCATGGCTGGCAGCTACAGCCCAATGCATTAACAGTTCAGGAGGTTTTAAATAAAGCATTAAGCACTCTTTTGCGACAGCCTATAGCAACCACCGGTTGCGGACGGACGGATACCGGCGTACATGCCATGCAGTTTTTTGCGCATTTTGATGTTGAGGAGCCCATGGTCCATGGTCCATGGTTCGCGGGCTTACGCAGCCTGAATGCCCTGCTTCCGCACGATATTGCCGTAAAGCGAATCATCCCGGTTGATGTTGATGCACATGCCCGCTTTGATGCTACTTTACGGGCATACCAGTATCACATTCATTTTCATAAAGACCCGTTTAAAAATGGTTTATCATGGTTGTTACGGGATATGCCGGATATGGAGCTGATGAACCAGGCCGCAAAGCTGTTAATGGAATATACCGACTTTAGTTGCTTTAGTAAAGCAAATACGCAGGTGTTTACCAACAACTGCAAAATTAGCCGCGCTGAGTGGGTTAAAACTGCTGATGGAATGGTGTTCCGCATCAGCGCCGACAGGTTTCTGCGCAATATGGTACGGGCCATAGTAGGAACATTGCTGATAACAGGCAGGGGCGAAATGCCGCCGGAGAGGATACACGATATTATACAAAGTAAAGACCGCAGCAACGCAGGCACCTCGGTACCGGCTTGCGGGTTATTTTTGATGGAGGTGATATACCCGTTTTTAGGTGAAAGCTAAAAGGATAAAGGCAAAAGGTTAACTTTGGCAATATATTGAATAACTTAACAACTCAAACAACATAACACCAAATTGGCTGAAGTAACAGGGAAAGCAATAGACTGGAGATTATTGAAAAGGGTAATGCACTATGTAACACCCTACAAAGGCACGTTTGCCATATCCGGGTTTTTGACCATCTTTTTAGCGGTAGTGGCGCTGGCCCAACCTATCCTGATGCAAAAAGCGGTTGATGATTACATTATGGTTAATAATTATAACGGGCTGTTATTTATTGTTGTGTTGATGCTGGTGCAGTTAGTAGTACAAACCATTGCTCAATATTACCAAACCTATCTGACTAATTCTCTGGGTGAATCTGTCATCCGTGATCTGCGGATCGATATTTTTAATCATGTAACCAGTATGCGGCTGCGGTATTTTGATAAAACGCCAATAGGGGTGTTGATCACCCGTACCGTTTCCGACCTGGAAACCATTGCCGATATTTTTTCGGAAGGGCTGATCTCTATCATTGGCGATATGCTGCTGGTATTGGCCATTATCGTCTGTATGCTGATCAAAGACTGGAAGCTGGCGCTGATCACCCTGATACCTATGCCTTTACTGCTGGCATCAACCTATGTGTTCAAGGAGGCAATTAAATCATCATTTCAGGATGTGCGTACGCATGTAGCCCAGTTAAATACTTTTCTGGCTGAACATATATCGGGGATAAGCATAATCCAGTACTTTGCGCGTGAAGACCAGGAAATGCGCAAATTTATGGCAGTGAACGGTAAGTATCGCGATGCCAATATCAAGTCTAACCTGTATTATTCCATCTTTTTCCCGGTGGTAGAGATATTGTTCTCCATCTGCATAGGTTTGCTGGTTTGGTATGGCTGCAAACGGATACTGTCTGATCAGCAATTAAACAATCTATCTGCCGCCGGGCATGTAACGCCAGGGATGGTGCTGGCGTTTATCAGTCTGCTCAACTACCTGTTCAGGCCTATACGCCAGCTGGCCGATAAATTTAATACCCTGCAAATGGGCATGGTTGGCGCCGACCGTATATTTAAGGTTTTAGATACTGATGATGTGGCGCCAAACAAGGGGGTATTAAGGCAGCCTATAAAAGGTGATATTCGGTTTAAGGATGTCTGGTTTGCCTATAACAATGAGAATTGGGTGCTAAAAAATATCAGTTTTCATATTAAAACCGGCGAAACATTAGCATTGGTGGGGGCAACCGGGGCGGGGAAATCATCCACCATTAACATCCTTAACCGTTTTTACGAGATAGGCAAAGGCGAGGTAACGGTGGATGGTATTAATATTGATGATTACGAGGTTGGCTACCTGCGCTCGCGTATTGCAACGGTAATACAGGATGTTTTCCTTTTCTCGGATACCATTGCCAATAATATAAGTCTCAACAACCCAACCATCACCCGCGAAGAAATTGTTAAGGCTGCTACCGATGTTGGTGCGCATGATTTTATAATGCGCCTGCCTGGCGGTTATGATTATAATGTAATGGAACGCGGTGCGACGCTTTCGGCAGGGCAGGCACAACTGATCTCGTTCATAAGGGCATTGGTTTATAACCCGGCCATATTAGTGCTTGATGAGGCTACCTCATCGGTTGATACCGAAACCGAGGTGCTGATACAGAACGCTATTGATAAACTGATGCAGGGCCGTACGGCAATTGTGATAGCCCACCGCCTTTCCACCATTCAAAGTGCCGACCGTATTATTGTGCTTGATCACGGCGAAATTATGGAGAGCGGCACCCACCAGGAATTATTACGTATTGAGGACGGCTATTACCGTAAATTGTATGATCTGCAATTTAATTCAGCCGGGATATCGAGGTAGTCATGGCGCTTCACTGTTATTACTTTAATTGGAAATAACTTAACCAAATAATTAATCCTCCTTCGGCGGATCTTTTATTGGCTTAACCGGCTGTTCTCTTTCCTCGTAATAGGTGGCAATGTTTTCCTGCTCAGGTTCGTCGGCGTGGTACTGCTTGTCGCGGTTCTTTACTACGCTTTTATGGCCTTCATCATTTGGCCGGTCGGTTGGTGTATCTGCCGGTGAGGGTTTATCAGGATTGTTGGCTGGTGTTGTCATAGTTGGATAACGATTAGGGAAAGGATTGGTTTTAGGGAGGTTTGATGATCACAAAGTGAGCAAAAACCTCAGGTTCTTATTCTTGGCAATATTTCAGGTTTTCAATAGTGATGTTTTGTATCTGTTTGGATAAACACATTAATCAGATTTATTAAAGCAAAGCTTCCAATAATATACTTGGTGTTCTTGGTAGGACACGCCCAAGATTAATTTACGTACAAATTGGGGTGTATTGTACAACTTATTATACTTCTTGCTAATATTTGAAAATTCAACTTCGCTTGTTATGTAACAAACTATATACCTATATCGTACAAGGTCTAATAGTTGAATGATCGATACTTTAGGCTTTACCATTCACAATCCAATGAAATCCACAAAATTTATCCATATTCCAAGCTTAGATGGAGTTAGAGGACTGGCGGTACTGCTGGTAATATTTATTCATTTATCTTACGGAGTTCTTAAGGGAGGATGGATAGGGGTTGATTTGTTTTTTGCTTTAAGCGGATATTTGATCACTTCCTTACTGCAAAGGGAATACATGGCAAACGGAAGGATATTTTTAAGTAACTTTTACATTAGGAGAATATTACGGTTATTTCCAGCGCTGTTTGTGTGTGTTGCACTGAGCGTAATGTTATGGCTAATCATAGCGCCACAATTCACATTCAAAATCATTTATAACGCAATCGCAACAATATTTTATGTAAATAATATAGCTTATATAGACTCTTCTTTACCTTTGTTTGACCATCTTTGGTCTCTTGCTGTAGAAGAACATTTTTATTTGTTTTGGCCATTAATTGCAAGTTTATATGTTTTTAAAAAATCGCTTAAAACGCAAATTAATATACTATTTATAGTTGTTGTGATTGTGTCTTTTTTTAAGATTTTTCTTTATCACTATGGTGAAATAAGATTTGGTGATTTGGTGAAGATTAACTATTATTCATTTACTCTCTCGCGGGTCGATATTATACTAATGGGCTGTATGCTGTCACTTATACAATTTAAACATCCTGTTTTCTTTGAAAAAAAATATTTTCATCAATATTTGTATTTAATTATATTTATTTCCTTCATCATAGTACTTACTTTAATTATACCCAGATCAAATTGGGAATGGAACGGAGGCTTTTTGATTACAAACCTCATTTGCTTGTCCATAATAATATATGCCATTCAAAATCCTCTAACACCTATATTGAACAATAAACTGCTGAGATATTTTGGTACAAGATCTTATGGTTTGTATGTATACCATTATCCCGTTTATGTGTTTTTTGAAAAATATAGGCAGGCCGGTGATTTAAAAAATTTTTTATTGCTTACAATTGTAAGAATGGTAATTTCAATACTTATTGCAGAGGTTTCGTTTAAATTATTAGAAACACCAATTTTGAATTTAAAGAAAAAATTTGCAGGTTCAGAAAAATTAAAACCGGTTATTAAGTTGGCAAGCTACGGTGAACATTAACGAAAAAGTCTTATTGGTCTCAAACTTCAGCAATGGCTAAGCTTGGTATACTTCTGCAAACATAAGTAAGCGCAATGCACGGTTTCTCGTACATTGCATTTTTGAATTAAAATAGCTATTGTTAATTAAGTAAACGTACCTTTCTCATGATATCTTACCTTAATTTAGTTCCTAATTTCTCCTGATTTATAAGTCAACTATTTTTGCGCCAAACTTTTAAATTCCTGAGCGTTTGCGCTCTTACATATCTAAGGCGCAGCGTTCAATTATTTCGGCAAGGGTTCAGTCCATATCAGCCATTTTACCGGCCGATACGTGCTTACCGTTTAGAGAGCAATTCATTTTCAGGTTGTAAGCATTGCCAGCGTCGCCCCATCTTTACAGGCACTTCTGTGCACTTTATTGCAGGCTTGCGGGGATAACTTTCAATTAATTTTACTACTTGAAAATCAAGTACTGACTTACTTGTGTCAGCTGATAAACAAGGGTTTATATCTAACTTTGTGTATATCGCAGTCCAGGGTCCGGCTGCCGGTTTCATCCGGCAGTGTTAAACCATATGGATACCCCAAGGTTTAAACCGAACTTCCTTTTATTTTGCATAAAAGCGGACTGCCAGCAATTTTTGGCCCATGTGATATGTGGCTGCCTTTGTTCTTTGACATATTAAAGCGTCTATCCCCGCCCAGTTAGGCGTCTGCGCCTGACTGTTAAATTATTGAGCGTCCCGCTCACGTAAGGTTGCATATTTTCGTGAACGTGGACGTTCATCATTTATTGCGATCAGGCGTTGATGCCTGATAGTGCGGGATAGCCATGAACTAATATAGCTATTCAAATCTAACCTGCATAGCGTGCGATTATAATTACTTTTTGAGTTTTAATATCGACCAATCACTTTTACTTTTAACAATTACATTGCTCAACACCCCCAAGCCGGTAATATCTATTTCTACGAGGTCGCCGGGCTGCAGCCATTGAGTTTGGTAATCAGGGTTGTTTAACAGGCCGGTGCCGTTCAGCTCCAGGAAACAGCCGGTGCCTACGGTGCCGCTGCCTATCACATCACCGGGGAGGATATCACAGCCGTAAGCACAGCGTTCAATAATTTCGGCAAAGGTCCAGTCCATATCGGCCATATTACCGGCCGATACCTGCTTACCGTTTACCCGGCAGTTCATCTGTAAATTGTAGGCGTTGCCGGTATGCCCTTCCTTAGCCGGGACTTTATATTGTTCCAGTTCATCCGGGGTAACCAGCCAGGGACCAATTACCGTACTAAAATCCTTCCCTTTGGCCGGGCCCAGGTTTAGCAGCATTTCTTCCATTTGCAGGGTGCGGGCGCTCATATCATTCATTATCATGTAACCGGCTATGTATGCATCTGCTTCGGCAGCTTTAATGTTGCGCCCCTTTTTGCCGATAACTATCGCCGCTTCCAATTCAAAATCCAATTTTTCAAAATGATCGGGCATGCACTCAATTTCGCCTGTGCCTTGTATGCTGTTATGGTTAGTAAAATAAAATATCGGGTACTGGTCAAACTCGGCAATCATATCCACCCGGCGGTTACGCCTTGCCGCCGCTACATGCTGGCGGAAAGCATACCCGTCGCGGCAGGAAGTGGGGTGGGGTACCGGCGCCAGCAGCTCAAAAAATAATTCTTCCTTGGCTGCTAACCTTCTGCTTATAATATATGTGTTAATCTGTTTAGCCCGCTCCATCAGTTCATCGCCGCCCTGTAAAAAGGCGTTCATGTTATCAGGTATCAGTTTATCGCAGGAGTTGAGGTTGTAAATATGATGGTTGGCGAAGATGCCCAGGTGCTCGTTGTCCTCGGTTTTATAGGATACTAATTTCATAACGGTTGTAATTGGTTGGTCAAAACTAATTAAAGAATGCTGAAAGCCCAAAGCGAAAAGCTTTCTGCTTTCGGCTCAACTAACTATCTTTGTAAGGCAATGAACAAAATTATAATGCCTTATCAGGATACGGCGGCTACTAAAAAACAGCAGGTGGCCGATATGTTTAACAATATCGCTAAAACATATGATTTCCTTAACCATTTCCTGTCGTTAGGTATAGATATTATATGGCGTAAAAAGGCTATAAACGAACTTAAAAAAGACAAACCGGCCCGTATACTGGATGTAGCCACCGGTACCGGCGATTTTGCCTTCGAGGCTTTATCTGCCCTGAAGCCCCAAAAGATAGTTGGGGTAGATATTTCGCAGGGAATGCTGGATATCGCCGCACAAAAAATAAATAAGCGTAACCTTTCTGCTGTATTTGAAGTAAAATTGGGTGATTCGGAAAAGTTGCCTTTCGCCGATAATGAATTTGATGCGGTTACGATAGCCTATGGCGTACGGAACTTTGAAAACCTTGAAACCGGCTTGGCCGATATGCTGCGGGTGTTAAAACCCGGCGGTAAATCGGTTATACTGGAGTTTTCAAAACCAAGGGGTTTCCCTGTAAAGCAATTGTATAATTTTTACTTTAATTATATTACACCCGGCATTGGCAAAATATTTTCCAAAGATTCGCGGGCGTACAGTTACCTGCCTGAGTCGGTCGCGGCTTTTCCGGATGGGGTAAACTTTGTTAATCTGATGGATAAAGTGGGGTTTAAAAACACCAAAAACCGCCCTTTGGCGTTTGGTATTTGTTCCATCTACACCGGCACTAAATGAATAAACTAAGGGCCCTGTTTATTTTAACCGCAATATTGGCAGCAAATAATATTTTTGCGCAAGCGGTTGTACATGCCTGGGCAAGCGGGGCGGACGAGCGCGACCTTAGTTTTGGATTTACCTTTCAATATGTTAGTTCGGATTTTAAGATTGATAAAAAGACCGATTGGCGTGCACCTTATTATGACCCGGCAAGCGGCGCTAAGCTTACCGATTCTTTAAACAGCATCAGCTCAAAAAGTACACAGGGCTTTGCTTTGGGCTTTATTGCCCGTTACCGCTTAACCGAACACCTGGAAGCGCGCATAACCCCGATGTTTGTTTTTGCCGACCGTGTGCTGGAATATGAATACAACAATGCCACCGGTAACCCGCTATTGCTTACCAATGCCAACCTGTTAACTGCTAACATTTTAGAGCAGCGGGTGCAAACCACCACTTTTGAAATGCCCTTATCCTTTAAGCTAAAGTCTGACCGGCTTGGTAATTTTAGGGGGTATTTACTGGGCGGCGCAAAATATTCAATGCTGATAGCCGGCAATAAGTCTACGCCAAATGCATCGCCGGTAGATAAACTGATACGGAACTCCGGCGGTTTTGCATCCTATGAGGTTGGGGTTGGTTGTGATATCTATTTCGATTACTTTAAACTATCACCTGAAATTAAAATATCAAATTCAATTGGTAATATACTTGTAGCGGATAATTCCCCTTATTCACGCCCCATCGATAAGTTGTTTTTGCGTACCATTATGTTCAGCTTATACTTTGAATAGCAGTGTATTGCTAATGATTGCTATTTTCCCCCTCCTTCTGTTTTTAATTTGTTAAAGCAGCGGGCGCAGTATTATTTATTTAATTCAAACTAAAAAAGGCTAATTTCGCGCTTAGATAAACAACCGCTATGGCAAAAATTGCATTAATAACCGGCGCAACTTCAGGCATAGGCGAAGCTTGCGCCAAGGTATTTGCGCGTGAGCGTTATGATCTGATATTAACAGGCCGGCGTTTAGACCGCCTTGAAAAAATTGGCGCCCATTTACGGGAAGAATACAATGTAAATGTAACACTGTTACAATTTGATGTGCGCAACCGTGAGGAAGTGGTGCAGCAACTGGGAAGCTTATCTGATGAATGTAAAAAGATAAGCCTGCTGATAAATAATGCCGGCCTTAGCCAAGGGCTTGAACCGGTACAACAGGGTAGTTATGATGATTGGGACACCATGATAGATACGAATTTAAAGGGATTGCTGTACGTAACCAAAGTTGTATCTAACTGGATGATTGCTAACGGTTTTGGGCATATTATAAACCTTGGGTCAATAGCCGGTAAGGATGTATATGCCAACGGTAATGTATATTGTGCAACCAAATCGGCAGTCGATGCGCTTAACAAAGCCATGCGTATCGACCTGCTTCAATACGGTATTAAAGTAACTGCAGTGCATCCCGGCGCAGTGGAAACGGAGTTTTCAGAAGTACGTTTTAAGGGCGATAAAGCGCGGGCTAAGAAAGTATATGAAGGCTTTGAGCCGCTTACAGCGGCGGATGTTGCCGAAACTATCTGGTTTGTAGCTTCGCGACCGGCGCATGTTAATGTTAACGATTTGGTTATAATGCCAACCGCACAGGCCAACGGGAGTTATATATTTAAACAATGAGTTACCAAGTTACTGAATTATTAAATAATTGAGTATGAATTAAGTTAAGACAATGAATACACATTGACATTGGATACCATTCGGTAATCCATTCAATAACTTACTGCTTATAACGCAAGCATTAATGGTAATAACACAATAACTAATAGCTCAATAACCCAATCAAACAATAAACTATGTCACTAATTAGCACTATAGATCAGGATATAAAACAAGCTATGCTTGCCAAACAGGATGTACGTTTACGTGGTTTGAGGGCCATAAAGTCGGCCCTGTTGCTGGCCCGTACAGAAAAAGGCGCTGCCGAAGAGTTGACAGGGGAGGCTGAAATAAAGGTTCTGCAAAAGCTGATTAAGCAACGCAAAGAATCGGCAGAAATTTATAAGGCCCAAAGCCGCGAAGACCTGTATAAAATAGAAGTCGAGGAAATGGAGGTTATCGAGGTTTACCTGCCTAAACAAATGGATAGGGCCGATATAGAAAGTTATCTTAAAGAACTGATAAGCAGGGTAGGCGCAACATCTGTTAAGGATATGGGCAAGGTAATGGGCACTGCTAATAAAGAGCTGGCCGGTAAAGCAGATGGAAAGACAATATCGGAAGTGGTTAAACTTTTGTTAGTTTAATTTTCCAATATAGTTGCAACCTATAAGCAAAAACCTATTTTTATAACCAATTAGTTTGTTTTTAAACCAAATTACAAAACAGGCTAAAGGCCGATAGTAATAATATATGGATCTTGTACTTAAAGAAGAGCATGGTTACTGGTATGTTGAGGAAGGTGAAGGCGAAGTTTTGCTGCTGCTGCATGGGTTAATGGGCGCCTTAAGTAACTGGGAACGTGTGGTTAGCGAATTTAAGTCGGAATATAGGGTAATTATACCCATGCTGCCTATTTATGACCTGCCTTTACTTACAACCGGGGTAAAAACGTTATCAAAATACGTACATAAATTTGTTAAGTACAAAAAACTGCAAAATGTTACGGTGTTAGGCAACTCGCTCGGGGGGCATGTTGGGCTTATTTATACCATTGCCCACCAGGAGTATGTAAAGGCGCTGGTGCTTACCGGTAGTTCGGGTTTGTATGAAAATGCCTTTGGCGGATCGTTCCCCAGGCGTGAAAGTTATGAATTTGTGAAGGAAAAAGTGGCCTATACTTTTTATGACCCGGCAGTAGCTACCAAGGAATTGGTTGATGATGTATATGCAACCATAAACGACAGGCATAAGGTAATACGCATACTGGCGATGGCAAAATCGGCCATCAGGCATAATATGTCGGCAGATGTACATAAGATAAAAGTGCCTACAGCGTTAATATGGGGCAAAGATGATAAAATAACCCCGCCAGAGGTGGCAATTGAATTTAAGCAGTTGATACCAAACTCGGAGTTGCACTGGATAGATAAATGCGGGCACGCTGCTATGATGGAGCGCCCGGTTGAGTTTAATGTCTTATTAAAAGAATTTTTAAAAAAGATTAAGGATAACTGATATGCTTGCTGGTGAATTAATGACTGATCTGGTACCGCCGGTACATACTTCTGATACGATACAGAAGGTGCTTGACCGTATGTCCGAATCGAGAGTAAAGCACCTGCCCATAGTTAACGAAGAGCAATTTTTAGGTTTGATAGCCAAAAGCGATTTTATTAACGAAACAGATAATCAGTTACCTATAGGTGCGCTTGCCCTGTCGCTTATTAACCCATATGTGCTGGATAGCCAGCATATTTATGATGTGATATGGTTGTTTTACGAGCAGCAGTTAACTGTTATACCTGTGCTTGATGCAGGCAAAAAGTACCTCGGGCTAATTTCTATAAACAGTATGGCAGGTTATTTTGCAGGCTTAACTTCATCTGCCGAACCGGGTGGCATCATTGTGCTGGAAATTGGCAATAAAGACAATTCGCTGGCGCATATGGCACAAATAGTAGAATCAGATAACGCACAGGTTTTAAGCTCCTATATCCGCAGTTTTCCTGATTCAACCCGGCTGGAAGTTACCCTGAAGGTAAATAAGGTAGATATAGCCAATATTATTGCAACCTTTTTGCGTTATGGCTATAATATTAAGGCCACTTTTAATCATGCTCCTAATGATGACGGCTCAAAAGAAAGGTATGATTCATTAATGAATTACCTGAACATATAGCGCCTATGAAGATAGCAATATACGGCAGGCACTTTAATGATACGGCAATGCCGTTTATACAACAGGTTTTTGATAGCCTGGCCCAGCACCAAACCGAAATTTATGTGCACCACCTGCTGGAAGAGCACCTGAATGGCCGTATTATAACAACCACTTATAACATATTGGAACAAGGCGCCGAGTTAAGGGGCCATATTGATGTTTTTTTAACCATAGGCGGAGATGGTACCCTGCTGGATATGGTTACGCTGATACGGGATACCGGTATACCAGTTATCGGGATCAACTTTGGGCGGCTGGGTTTTTTGGCCAGCGTAAACAAAAGCGATATTGCAGCTGCAATATATGCGGTGGTGCATAAGCAGTTTACGATAGACCCCCGAGAGTTGATTAAAATAGAATCGGACAGCAACGTTTTTGGCAGCGACAATTTTGCTTTGAATGACATCACTATCCATAAACGCGATGACGCGGCCATGATAACCATACAGGCGTTTTTAGATGGCGAAATATTAAACTCTTACTGGGGCGATGGAATTATAATTTCTACCCCTACAGGTTCCACGGCTTACTCTTTAAGTTGCGGCGGCCCTATAATTTTCCCGCAATCAAACAGTATGGCCATTACGCCAATTTCGCCGCATAATCTTAACGTACGGCCGGTAATTTTGCCGGACAACTGCACTTTAACCTTTGAGGTAGAAACCCGCAGCGCCAATTACCTTGTCAGTTGCGATTCGCGCACGGCAGTAATTGAGCAAAGTATGGAGTTTAAGATATACAAGGCCGGTTTTCAGTTAAATTTAGTGCGGTTGAATAATGAAAGTTACCTGACTACGTTAAGGAACAAGTTATTATGGGGACTGGACGTTCGTAATTATTAATTAAGCATAGGCTAAAAGATCAACGCTTGAATTTATTCTTATGCGTATAAAAGGGAAAAACACCTGTATCTTGATAAATAAAGCCGCTTTTATAGCTTACTGCTTTATGCTCTTAGCTTTGTGCTCCAAAGCGCAAACCTGGGAACTGGGCGCTTTTGGCGGGGGCGCAGGGTACATGGGCGATCTGAACCAACACAACCCGCTCAAGGTTAGCGGTGTTGCAGCCGGGGCCTTTGTACAGCGGAATTTTAACCCTTACCTTGCTTTAAAGCTTAATTATATGCATGGCACTATTGCCGCCGCCGACAGTACCTCGGGTACGCAACAGTTCCGCGACCGTAATTTAAGCTTTATTACCCGCATGAACGAGGTTAGCCTGATAGGTGAATTTAATTTGATGAAATATACGCCGGGAGCTGATTTTAACCATTTTACACCTTTTTTTTATTTTGGCCTTGGCATTGTTGGTTATAATCCAACGGCCGAATATCAAAACGTAGAATACCAGCTGCGGCCTTTAATGACGGAAGGCACGGCTTACCCTACTACTGCTATAACCATACCTTATGGCGCTGGTATTAAATATAATTTTTCCAGCTCATGGAATATTATGGCCAGCATAGGCTATCGCTACGCCCGTACCGATTATCTGGACGATGTGAGCGGCGCTTATGCAGACCGAAGTACTTTTACTAACCCTGTTGCCCAGGCACTGGCCGACCGCTCAGGCGAAAAGACCGGTGTTTACCTCGGCGTACCCGGTACCCAGCGCGGCGATTACCGCTCGCATGATACTTACTTTTTTGTGGGGTTTACCATCTCGTTCACTATTCTTACGCCTAATTGTTATTATTAGAAGATTGTTTACGATCTGATAAATTTCGTACTGATGAAGCCAAGTACACATACGGTTTATGCAAATGTAGTGAATGCCATTCATCAACTTAATATACCATACACAAATGTATACCGTAACTGACATCAACCCAAGGATGTTGAACTGTTAAAGAGAAACATGTTTCTGATAATATTATTGTAGATTTAATTAAATTTATGTCAGTTAGGGATAAGAACTTTGTATTTTTTTCAACCCTTTATTTAATTACTGCAAATTGCACAGGCAGTAGTATTCCCTAAATTAAGGGGAAGTATCGGCAATGCCGTTACATTGCTTTTAATAAGTGTTAATATAACACGATCTTGCAGGTGGTTTGTTATCCAAAACTGACGTTAAATATATATATATAGTACACAGATATATTATGACAATTTCTAAAAGAAACATTACGGTTGATATCGCCCGGATTATTGCTGCATTTGGTGTAGTATCCATCCATGTATCTGGCAGTACAAAAGCTTCGGTTGGTGTAAGCGATATTTTTTCGAGTTTATGTGTACCTTTTTTCTATGTAGTATCATTAAATTATTTTGTTTCTGGGTTAAAAAAAGACGAACCGGTGAAAGAAGTATTAAAAAAAAGCTGGCGCAGGATCATTGTACCATACTTAGCCTGGACACTTGTATACTTTTTTTTAATGGTAGTTAAAAGTAAATTAGTTGGGTTACAACCTGGCTATCATTATAATTTCTGGATGATCTTTTTTTATGGATGCAGTGCTGTGCAATTATATTTTTTACCTCAGCTGATAGCGCTTCAAAGCATGGCCTTTGGCTTGTATTTAATTGCAGTGTGCGATAATAAAAAAAAAATAACAGGTGCTTTAGCATTATTGCTGGCTATTCTATATATAAGTATTGGGCACATATTCAACGTTTTTGGGACAAATCCGACTGCAAACATAATTTTTTATCTAATTTGTGCTTTTTTCTTTTTAAGTAATCCCAATATGCAGGATGCACGCTACGCATATACTTTTATAGGCCTGGTGTTAATATTTTTTTCAGAATTTCACATTTTTAGCCAAATTAACAATTCATATTTGAATTACATAAGTCGGTTACCTATTGGAGGGTTAGGAGTTTCGCTTATAGTATTTGCGTTGCCTAAACATAACATATCTTCCAAAATATTGCTCATTATTTATTCAACATCGTTTGGCGTTTATTTAAGTCATGTGGTTTTTTTAGAAGGTTTTGAATTTATATTTAAGAAAATTTATTTGAATTTTTCATATGATTTAATAAATAAAATGCTTGTGGTAAGCCTTATCTTTATTTGTTCTGTATTTTTTACCTTGGTTGTAAGACAAAATAGATTGACAAAAAAAATATTTTTAGGTGAATAAGTCTTCTCAAAATAGATCCTAAAAATTAGATCAACAATACCACCGTATAAACTTGCCGTTAATTTTCTTTTTCGGCATATAATAAATAAATAGAAACTAAGTTTTACCTTTGTCCCCTGAAATTTTGGGCTGCATTAGCTTGGTTGTCAACAAAAGTCATCTGTTAATAGTAAAGGCTGGTCAGCAAAACAAAGGAAGCGTGTTATTGATCATTAAAATTTTACCGTTCTAATTTTAATCCTACGGGGATATAGCAGCGCCATGGGATATAAAGAGCAGATAGACTTATCAAAGTTACCGCAGCATATTGCCATTATTATGGATGGTAATGGCCGCTGGGCCAAGGGCAAAGGCAAATTGCGCATATTTGGGCACCATAACGGGGTAGTATCCGTAAGCGATGTAGTAGAAGGTGCCGGTGAAATAGGAATTAAATATTTAACGTTATACACCTTCAGCGCCGAGAACTGGAACCGTCCTAAATTGGAGGTAGCCGCCATTATGGAATTGCTGGTAAGTACCATTAATAAGGAAATACAAAAATTGATGGCTAATAATGTTAAGCTTAACGCCATTGGCGATCTGGAAATGCTTCCAAAAAAATGTTATAAAGAGTTAACTGCTGCCATTAAGAAAACAGCAGGCAACACCGGCTTAACGCTAACGCTGGCCTTAAGTTATGGGTCGCGCCGCGAAATTATGCAGGCCGCACAAAAAATAGCTGATAAGGTTTCAAAGGGCGAACTGAATGTTAATGACATTAACGAACAGGTATTTGAAAGCAACCTTTATACCGCTGATATGCCCGACCCCGAGCTGCTGATACGTACCAGCGGCGAGTACCGCATAAGTAATTATCTGCTATGGCAAATAGCTTATGCAGAGTTATATTTTACAACAAAATTGTGGCCCGATTTCCGCAGGGAGGATTTGTTTGAAGCCATATCAGCCTATCAGCAGCGCGAGCGCCGGTTTGGTAAAACCAGTGAGCAGGTTAACTAAATTTTTTCTTTTAACACTTTTTAACAACTGTATAAACTATTTTTAGCCACCAAAATATTCGGATGAATAAATATCTTTTTGCTATTCTTTTTTCAGTACTAAGTGCAGTTGCAATGGGCCAGGTAACACAATCACGGCTCCCTTTTTCTAAAACGCTCCCGGCTGATACATTAAGTTACCTTAATCCAAAATCGTATATTATAGGTGGTGTTACCGTAAGCGGTACTAAATATCTGGATAAAGACGTTTTATTGCAAATATCAAAGCTAACCAAGGGCGACCCAATCACTTTGCCCGGCGATGCATCTGCCAAGGTGATTAAGGATTTATGGGACCAGGGGTTATTTGACGATGTTAGGCTGAATATTACAAAGATAAATGTTGATACCGTTTACCTTGAAATAGCCATACAGGAGCGGCCACGCTTATCCCGGCTGCACTTAACCGGCATACGCAAAGGCGAGATTGAAGACATACAAAAAAAACTGAGCGATAAAACCGGCAAAATTGTTAATGAAAATTTACTGAATACCACTACTAACATCATAAAAAAGCATTTTTACGAAAAGGGCTTCCTTAATACCACTGTTGTTATTACCCAGCGCGCCGACCCTGGCGATGCCAACAACGTGATACTGGATGTTGCTATTGATAAAAAGCAGAAGGTAATGATTAATAAGGTATATTTTGAAGGTAATACGGCCTTTAGCAGCAAAAAGCTGAAGGGCTTCCTTAAAGATACCCGCGAGAAGAAATTTTATCATATTTTCGGTTCCAAGAAGTTTAAGCAGGATAAGTTTGATGAGGATAAACAGACACTGGTTGAGAAGATGCAGGCCAATGGTTACCGGGATGCCGAGGTGCTGGCCGATTCTGTCTGGAAAAACGACGAGCGGACAGTAAACGTAAAATTAAAGGTATATGAAGGCCCAAAATACTTTTTTGGTAACATCAAATGGTCGGGCAATGCCCGGTATCAAACCAAGGACCTGCAAAAGATACTGCGTATAAAAAAGGGCGATGTGTTTAGCGAGGATGAATTGACCAAGCGCCTTACCGGCCCTACGCAAAACAGCGATGATCTAAGTTCATTATACCTGAATGATGGTTACCTCACCTATACGGCCGACCCTGTGCAAACCCGTGTATATAATGATACGATAGACCTGGACATCCGTATTTACGAAGGGCCGCAGTACACCATAAACCGTGTTATTTTAAAGGGTAACGATGTAACCAATGATAAGGTGGTATTACGGGAGTTGACCACTAAACCGGGACAAAAATTCTCAAAGGAAGCCATTACCCGCAGTGTGCGCGAAATTTCACAGCTTGGTAATTTCGATGATACTAAAACAGACCCAAAGCCAACCAACATTAACCAGCAGGATGGTACGGTAGATATTGTGTACAACGTAGTAGAAAAGCCATCAGACCAGGTGGAGCTTTCCGGAGGTTTTGGCGGCGGGCAACTGGTAGGTACGCTGGGCCTGGTGTTCAATAACTTTTCTTTAAGAAATATCTTCAACCTTAAAGCTTATAAACCGCTGCCAAAAGGCGACGGGCAAAAGCTGGCCCTGCGCGGGCAGGCCAACGGTAAAAACTACCAAAACTATTCGTTTACCTTTACCGAACCCTGGCTGGGCGGTAAAAAGCCTATTTATTTTGCTCTGAGCGCCTACACGCAGTTAAGCTCAACCGGCCAGTATTATCCTACAACAAGCCCGTACTACAACTATCTGCGTATCAATGGCGTAGGGGTTACTTTGGGTAAGCGTTTACGTTTCCCTGATAATTACTTCCAGTTAAATTATTCGTTAAATTTTGACCACTACAAGCTGGATAACTATACCGGTTACCTGTTCAGCAATGGTACATCGTTCAACATAAAGCTTACACAGGAGTTAAGCCGTAACTCGCTTGATGCGCCTATATTCCCAACATCGGGCTCAAACATTAAATTCACTGTACAGGCCACACCGCCATATTCGCTGTTTAACAACACAAATTATACCATAGCTACCCCGCAGGAGCGTTATCACTTTGTGGAATACCATAAATGGAAATTTGATGCGCAATGGTTCCAGCGCCTTTATGGCAAATTTGTATTAATGTCCCAAACACGCTTTGGTTTCCTGGGCTATTATAACAGCGCCGTAGGCCAGTCGCCGTTTGAGCGGTTCAAACTGGGCGGCGATGGTATGCAGAGCTATCAGTTTTTACAGGGCAGCGAGATCATCGGGTTACGGGGTTATCAAAACTTCTCTATTGTGCCGGTTGGCTCAAATTATAACGAGAGCACTAACCCGGGCAGCCCGATATATACTAAATATACTATGGAGGTGCGCCACCCCGTTATCACAGGGCAATCGGCAACTATATTTTTACTGGCCTTTGCCGAGGGCGGCAACGTTTGGAACAGCTTTAGCCAGTTTAACCCTTTTAACGTAAGGCGTTCGGTTGGTGTAGGTGCACGTATATTTTTACCTATCTTTGGCCTGTTGGGTTTAGATTATGGTTATGGCTTTGATAAGATACCCGGTATCCCCGATGCCAACAAGGGCCAGTTCCATTTCTCTATATCCCAAAGTTTAAATGGCGGGTTTAATTAATTAAAATATCATGAAGAAGATAATTTTAACCATTGCATTTACTGTGTTTATTACCGCGGCTGTATTTGCACAACGTTTTGCTTATGTTGATTCTGAGTATATATTAAAGCATATCCCGGATTATGCATCGGCACAAAAACAACTGGCCGTACTGTCGGAACAATGGCAAAAAGAGGTTGATACGCGTTTCCAGGAAACCGACCGGATGTATAAGGCCTATCAGGCCGACCAGCCTTTGCTGACTGCCGATATGAAAAAACGCCGCGAGGCCGAGATTGTAGATAAGGAAAAGGCTGCTAAAGATTTTCAGCGCCAGAAATTTGGCCC
>CAZZVY010000028.1:0-20746 GCA_964657585.1 uncultured Mucilaginibacter sp.
GAATATTGCGGGGGCATAGCCGGAGGCAAGCGTTTAAAAGCGGTTGTTGCCGGGGGATCATCAGTGCCAATACTGCCCGCCAACCTCATCACAAAAACCGTTAACCAGCAGGCCCGCCTGATGAGCTACGAGTCGCTCGCGGATGGTGGTTTCGCAACCGGGACCATGTTAGGCTCGGGCGGTTTTGTGGTTTTTGATGAAGACCAGTGCATTGTGCGCAATACCTGGAACTTTACCCGCTTTTATCATCACGAAAGCTGCGGGCAATGTTCGCCATGCCGTGAGGGCACCGGCTGGATGGAAAAGGTATTGCACCGGTTGGAATATGGGCATGGCAAAATGAGCGATATGGACCTGCTGGTTGATGTATCGAAGAAGATAGAGGGCAATACTATTTGTCCGCTGGGCGATGCGGCAGCCTGGCCAGTAGCCAGCGCCATCCGCCATTTCAGGGATGAGTTTGAGTGGCACGTAACCAGCGCTTACGAGGCGACAAGCCGTAATTTTGGTTTGGCGCACTATGCTGATCCGTTGGAAGTGACGGCTTGAGAATTTCGGATTCGTAATTGCGATTCCGGATTAAATAAATAAGGATGTCATCCCGAACTTGTTTGGGAACTCACAAGATAAGTACAACGCTATGCGGTTAAAGTGCTGAAACAAATCAGCATAACATAGGGGGAGTATACTTAGGTATTTTGAAGTATTTTTGTGTATGAACAGCATTGATGATCTGGACTTCTCGAAATCTTATACTTATGCGGATTATTATTCCTGGCGTTTTGAAGAACGTCTGGAATTAATTAAAGGTAAGATTTTTAAAATGAGTCCCGCACCAACGGGGAATCATCAGTTGATAGCTGGCAGCATTTTCGGTGAATTGTACCAGTTTTTAAAAGGTAAACTCTGTAAGGTTTTTGCTGCGCCTTTTGATGTGAGGTTAGTTCGGAATGAAAAAAGCGACAGGAAAGTTAAAACGGTGGTTCAACCGGATGTGTGTGTTATATGTGATCTAACAAAAATGGCTGACCCGCGTAGTTGTTTGGGTGCTCCGGACATTATGGTAGAGGTATTATCACCAGGCAACAATAAAAAAGAACTGAAGATAAAATATGACCTCTATGAGGAATTTGGTGTAAAAGAATATTGGGTAGTGTATCCTGACGAGCAATCGTTGTTGCAATACGTGCTGAATAATGAAGGTAAATTTGTTGCAGCCGGCCGGGCTTTAACAATTGGAGATATATTGACCACATCTATCTTGCCGGGATTTGAGTTGGCTTTAGACGATGTGTTCAGGGATTTGTTATAATAATGAAAGAAAGAATGTTATACCGAACTTGTTTCGGGAACCCATACGGCAGGCAAATAAGCAAATGGGTGCTGAAACAGTTCAGCATGACAGAGAGTTAAATGTAGAGACAGATAATTATCTGTCTCCTTATATAAAAGATAATTTAAAACATTTTAAGTCTCAACCACCAGGAGAGATTTAGAGGGGGCCAAATGTCAGATAAACATAAAGTAACCATAGACGGGATAGCCATTGAGGTAGATGCCGGAACAAGCATCCTGAATGCCGCGAGGCTGATAGGAGGCGATATTGTTCCGCCGGCGATGTGCTATTACTCTAAGCTTGAAGGCAGCGGCGGTAAATGCCGTACTTGTTTGGTGCAGGTAAGCAAAGGATCTGAAAAAGACCCGCGCCCCATGCCTAAACTGGTGGCCAGCTGCCGGACTACAGTAATGGACGGGATGGAAGTAAAGAATATCACCTCGCCCGAAGTTATTGAAGCGCGTAAGGGTGTGGTAGAAATGCTTTTAATTAACCACCCGCTGGATTGCCCCGTATGCGACCAGGCAGGCGAATGCCATTTACAGGATTTGGGCTATGAACACGGCGCCGCTAAAACCCGTTACGAGTTTGACCGCCGTACGTTTGAAAAGATAGACATTGGCGATAAGATACAACTGCACATGACACGTTGTATTTTATGCTATCGCTGCGTATTCACGGCCGATCAGATCACCAATACCCGCCTGCATGGCATATTGAACAGGGGAGACCATTCGGAAATTTCTACCTATATCAGCAAGGCTGTTGATAACGATTTCTCCGGGAACGTAATTGACGTTTGCCCGGTTGGCGCCTTGACTGATAAAACATTCCGCTTTAAAAACCGTGTATGGTTCACCAAACCGGTGCAGGCCCATCGCGATTGCGATCACGAAAAGTGTAATGGCAAAGTAACGTTGTGGTATAAAGGCGAGGAAGTTATCCGCGTAACTGCGCGTAAGGATGTGTACGGTGAGGTAGAAGAATTTATTTGCAATACCTGCCGCTTTGATAAAAAGAAAACGGCCGACTGGGTAATTGAAGGGCCAAGCAAAGTGTCTCATAAATCGGTGATCAGCAGTAATCATTACGCTTCATTGCACCCGCTGCCCGTTGTCAAGACTAATCCGCTGCTGCAGGAAGCCAATAAAGAACAATTTGAAAGGGATACAAGATTATAATGGGATCAACTGATTTAATTGTAAAAGTAGTTTTAGTAGTGGTCATTTTTGCCATCAGTTTGGTAGTGGCTATGTACAGCACTTATGCCGAGCGTAAGGTTGCCGCATTTTTGCAGGATAGGGTAGGCCCTAACCGTGCAGGTCCGTGGGGAATATTGCAACCATTAGCAGATGGCGGAAAGATGTTCCTTAAAGAAGAGATCATACCAATGCGTGCTAACGCTTTTCTGTTCATAGTTGGTCCGTCGCTTGCTATTATGACGGCCTGTATAGGTTCGGCAGTTATACCCTGGGGACAAAAAATAGTAACGGGTTCAACCGTTATCGATCTGCAGGTTACCGACATAAATGTTGGTATCCTGTATATTTTCGGGGTAGTATCATTAGGTGTTTATGGTATTATGATAGGCGGCTGGGCATCAAATAACAAGTACTCGTTGCTGGGCGCTATCCGTGCGGCATCGCAGAATATCAGTTATGAAATTTCGATGGGCTTGTCTATCATTGCCCTGCTGATGGTTAGTGGCACCTTAAGCCTGCGGCAACTGGCCGAGCAGCAGCACGGCTTTTGGGCTAATGGCTGGTTCACATGGTACGCCTTTAAGCAGCCTTTAGGGTTCCTGTTATTTCTGGTTTGTGCCTTTGCCGAAACCAACCGTTCGCCGTTTGATCTGCCGGAGTGCGAAACTGAACTGGTAGGCGGCTACCATACCGAATACTCATCCATGAAACTGGGCTTTTACCTGTTTGCGGAGTACATCAACATGTTCATTTCCTCGGCAGTAATGGCTACGCTGTTTTTTGGAGGCTACAACTACCCGGGCATGGATTGGGTTACCGTGCATGTGGGCCCGATAGCCGGTCCGCTGATTGGTACGGTGGTATTGTTTGCCAAGATATTTTTCTTTATCTTCTTTTTTATGTGGGTACGCTGGACCATCCCGCGTTTCCGCTATGACCAATTGATGGACCTGGGCTGGAAGGTCCTGATCCCTTTGGCCATAACCAATATTGTGCTTACCGGTGCCTGGGTTACCGTTTATGATAAACTATTTAAGTAAGAAATTGTGATGGAACCATTAAGTAATAAACGGAAAGTTTTAGATTTTAAACCGCTCACACTGGCCGAGCGTTCATACCTGCCCGCTATAGTAAAAGGCATGGGTATCACTATCAAACACTTTTTTAAAAAGGATGTAACCATACGTTACCCCGAGCAAAAACGGGAGTTTTCAGAAAACTTTAGGGGTATGCATTCCTTAAAACGCGATGAACAGGGGCGTGAGCGCTGCACCGCCTGCGGGCTGTGCGCACTATCATGCCCGGCTGAAGCCATTACAATGATAGCTGCTGAGCGCCAGAAAGGCGAGGAAAATCTGTATCGCGAAGAGAAGTATGCTGCTGTTTATGAAATTAACATGCTGCGCTGTATATTTTGCGGTTTATGTGAGGAGGCCTGCCCTAAGGAAGCGATATATCTTGATGGGGATATTGTGCCATCAGATATGTTGCGAAAAGACTTTATTTACGGGAAAGACAAATTAGTAGAAGCACCCTTAAACCAATAGAGATTTTTATACCTTTGCCCGTAATTTATACTGGCAAGAGTACTATTACTACAAAATGAGTATATTTTACTTTATCGCATTTTTATCTGTCCTTTTTGCGGTGCTTGTTATCACTGCTAAAAACCCGGTGCATAGTGTACTTTATCTTATACTTACCTTTTTTACCATTACCATCCATTATATTTTACTGAATGCCCAATTTTTGGCCATTGTAAATTTTATTGTATATATGGGAGCTATAATGGTGCTTTTCCTATTTGTGCTAATGTTGCTTAACCTGAATGTAGCTACCGAACCTGCCAAAAGCAACGTTGTAAAATTTGCCGGTGTAATTGGTGGCTGCTGCCTGCTGGCTACATTGGTGGCCTCATTAAAAACGCTTAATGCTTCGCAGCCTGTAGTATTAACAAATACCGGCTTGGGGTTAGTAAAAAATTTGGGCAAGGTTTTATTTAACGAATTTTTATTACCGTTCGAGATATCGTCCATCCTGCTGTTATCGGCTATGGTAGGCGCTGTATTATTAGCTAAAAGAGAAAAACAACCTGATGGAAAGTTTTTTTAATACCGTTAAGGCCGTACCGCTTAACCATTATATATTGTTAAGTAGTATTTTATTTTCCATAGGTGTTATCGGGGTGTTGATACGCCGTAACGCCATCGTGATCTTTATGTCGGTAGAGTTGATGCTCAATGCGGTTAACCTTTTGCTGGCCGTTTTTTCCGTTTATCACAATGATCCTAACGGACAGGTATTTGTATTTTTTATTATGGCCCTTGCGGCTGCCGAAGTGGCGGTAGGGTTGGCCATTATCGTAATGATCTATCGTAATACCAGTTCGATAGATATTAACGTATTGAATAAATTAAAATGGTGATCCAGTCTTACCCCCCGGAGGGAGGGCTTTAGAACTGTAATAGTAATAATAAATAATTTAAAAGAATAAATATCCCTTATTGGGGGAGATTTAGAGGGGGCTTATGGATAAATATATCTGGCTTATTCCTTTATTACCGCTGGCAGGGTTTGTGTTTAATGGACTTGGCCGCAATGTGCTGTCAAAAGGGGTTATCGGCTTTATGGCTACTTTCGTGGTATTAGTTTCGTTTGGTATCAGCGTGGCTGCTTTTTTGGAAGTGCATAACACCGGAAAGGCTATCGAGGTTACGCTGTTTAATTGGATTGATGCAGGCACAATGCATGTACCGTTTGCCTTTTTGATAGATCAGCTAAGTTCCATTATGCTATTGATCATTACCGGCATTGGTACGCTCATTCATTTATATTCCATTGACTATATGGGTCACGATGCAGGTTTCGGCAAGTTTTTCGCTTACCTTAACCTTTTCATCTTTTTTATGCTGCTGCTGGTTTTGGGCAATAACTATGTAGTGATGTTTATCGGCTGGGAAGGTGTAGGCTTATGCTCCTACCTGCTTATTGGTTTCTGGTATACCAACCCAAGTTATGCCGATGCTGCTAAAAAGGCTTTTATCATGAACCGTATTGGCGACCTTGGATTCCTGATCGCTATATTTTTAATGGTGAATATGTTTGACAGCGCAACCTTTTCGGTTGTTTTTGCCAAAGTAGCTTTTATGAAACCCGGGTATTGGACGCTTACCCTGGTTTCAATGCTGCTGTTTATTGGCGCTACAGGTAAATCGGCACAGATACCATTGTTTACCTGGCTGCCCGATGCTATGGCCGGGCCTACGCCGGTATCAGCGCTGATACATGCGGCCACCATGGTTACCGCCGGTGTTTATATGATAGTGCGTTCCAACATCCTGTTCACATTTGCGCCTTTAACCATGCAGGTTATTGCTATAATAGGATTAGCCACCGCCTTACTGGCGGCGCTGATAGCCTTGACACAAACCGATATCAAAAAGGTACTTGCTTATTCTACTGTATCGCAGTTAGGTTATATGTTTTTAGGATTAGGGGTTGGCGCTTATACAGGCGGCTTTTTCCATGTAATTACTCATGCATTTTTTAAGGCCTTATTATTCCTGGGTGCAGGTTCTGTCATTCATGCCGTTAGCGGCGAACAGGATATGCGCAACATGGGCGGCCTGCGTAAAAAATTACCGGTTACTTTTACTACGATGCTGATCGGTACCATAGCCATTGCCGGTATCCCGCCGTTTGCAGGCTTTTTTTCAAAAGATGAAATTCTGGCCCATACTTATGAGCATAGCAAACTGATGTATGGCATTGGTGTGTTTACCGCTATGCTAACCTCGTTCTATATGTTCCGCCTGGTTTTCTTAACTTTCTTGGGTAAGTTTCGCGGTACGCCTGATCAGGAAAGCCATCTGCACGAATCACCTGCAGGTATGACCATTCCACTGATCATCCTGGCTGTATTGTCAATTGTAGGTGGCTTTATCAATGTTCCGGAAATATTGGGCGGTCATCTGGAACTGGCGCACTATCTGGCACCGGTATTTAAACACCCGGTACCAAAGGGGGCGCCTTTGGACGGCAATATGGAAATTACCTTAATGGCAATATCTGTAGCAGCTGCATTGCTGGCACTTATATATGCCTGGATCAAATATATTAAAAATAGCCATGTTCCTGTTCGCGATGGCGAAGAGCGCGGGCTGCTGGCAACGCTATCTTATCACAAATTTTATGTGGATGAGCTATATGATAGCATTATACGTAAACCGCTTGACGGACTTTCAGTATTCTGTTATAAGGTAGTGGATAAATTAGGTATTGACGGGCTGGTGAACGGCATTGGCAGCACGCCGGTTGAAGCAGGTAAAGGCTTGCGGCTGCTGCAAAGCGGTAATGTTGGCTTTTATATATTTATGATGGTAGTAGGCATAATTGCGGTGCTGATCTATAGTTTGGGTTTAACCAATGTGGTGCATATAACAAAATGACGGTTACTATATTACTTTTTTTACCATTTCTGGCTGGTATTGCCCTGTTGTTTGTTAAAAACCAATCAGCAAAATATGCTGCACTTTTATTTGCAGCGGCTGAGTTGGCTTTATCGTTGTATTACCTGTTCAATTTTGCCCCGGCCGCCGGGGCCCAGTTTACGGTCGACGCCAAATGGATACCGCAGTTTGGTATTTACTTTAATGCAGGATTGGATGGAATAAACATTATCCCGGTAATGTTAACCACTTTGCTGGTACCTCTCATTATCCTTACTACCTTTAAGCATGAGCAGCCGGGGGCTAACATATTTTATGCTTTGATGCTGTTTATGCAAACCGGTTTGTTGATTGTATTTACTGCATTTGATGGATTTTTATTTTATGTAGGCTGGGAAGCCGCCCTGATACCTATTTACTTTATTTGTGCGTTATGGGGTGGCGAGAACCGCATAAAAGTTACGCTGAAATTTTTCATTTATACATTCGCCGGTTCGTTATTTATGCTATTGGGGTTGATATATCTTTATACCCAAAACCCTGAAAAAACTTTTGACATTAGTCAGTTTTACAGCCTTACATTGAGTGTGAAGCAACAGGTTTGGGTTTTTTGGGCATTCTTTTTAGCCTTTGCCATCAAAATGCCGGTATTCCCGTTCCATACCTGGCAGCCCGATACCTATACCGAAGCGCCGACCGGGGGCACTATGATGTTATCAGGCATAATGCTTAAGATGGGTATATATGGCGCTATCCGCTGGCTGATACCTGTTGCGCCATTAGGTTTTAACGAGTGTTATCCTATTGCTATTACCATATCCGTAGTAGGTATTGTATACGCATCAGTTATCGCATTTAAACAAACCGACGGAAAGCGGCTGGTAGCCTATTCGTCAATTGCGCACGTTGGCTTAATAGCCGCCGCCATATTTGCCTGGAATATAAATGGTGTGCAGGGCGCAATGATACAAATGCTTAATCATGGTATCAATGTGGTAGGGTTGTTTTTTGTTTGGGATATCATCAGCCGAAAACTCAATACCCGAGATATTGGCCAGCTCGGCGGCATTGCAAAAAATAACCCCTGGTTTGCCGCCTGCTTTTTTATAATAGTATTAGGGACGGTGGCACTGCCATTAACCAACGGTTTTATAGGTGAGTTTTTGCTTTTGAATGGCGTTTACTATTATAATTTCAGGCTGGCTATAGTGGCAGGCACTACTATTATACTAGGTGCGGTGTACATGCTGCGGATGTATAAAAATGTTATGCAGGGGCAAACCAACGATTTGACCATTACCTTTATTGACATTACCGGCACCGAAAAGGCAGTGATGCTGATTATTTGTGCGTTGATTATTGTAATCGGGATTTATCCCGCACCGATATTACATTTATCTGATGCATCGGTTACTGAACTGATAAATATGGTAAATGCTAAAATCGGCATTAAGCCCACACAATTTCATTAAATATTATACAAAGTAAAAATACGGATGAACACCCTGATACTGATATCTGTTTTACCCATAGTGCTGCTGTATTTAGGCCTTTATAAGGTTAACAATGCATTGCTGCCGGTTACGGTTATCGGATTACTGGCTGCGCTGGGCTTAGCCGTAGCTAAGTGGAACAATTACCCTCAACCCATTTATCATGGCATGATGCTTTTTGATAATTTTGCCATTGCATTTACTGCAATCACCATAATTTCCACCATATTGATATTATTGCTATCAAAAGATTACTTTGAACAGATCAGCAACCATGTGGCCGAATATTATGCCATTATACTATTTGCGCTGGCAGGTATAGTGGTAATGGTATCATTCCATAATTTGACCATGTTGTTTATCGGTATCGAGATAATGTCGGTAAGCCTATATATATTGGCCGGTATTAAAAAAAATGATTTTGCCTCGAACGAGGCCGCATTAAAATATTTTTTAATGGGGGCCTTTTCCACTGGTTTCCTGTTATTCGGCATCACCCTGGTATATGGCGCAACAGGTTCGTTTGATATGGATATAATAAGGGATTGGGCATTAAGCCACCCGCGTGCCGCCAGTCCTATGTTTTACTGCGGCATAATTTTAATGATAGTGGGGCTATCCTTTAAGGTTGGTGCTGCGCCGTTCCATTTTTGGACGCCGGATGTTTACGAAGGTTCACCTACCTTAATCACTGCCTTTATGTCAACCGTGGTTAAAACGGCGGGCTTTGCCGCGTTTCTAAGGCTATTTTCCACCTGCTTTTCCTCAGTAGCTGATGCCTGGGTACCGGCACTGATGGCTATCGCCATACTTACTTTGTTTATTGGCAACATTACGGCCTTATATCAGCAAAGCTTTAAGCGTATGCTAGCCTTCTCCAGCATATCGCATGCAGGTTACCTGTTGTTTGCCATTGTAGCGCTGGGCATAAACTCCGGTAATTCGGTATTTGTGTATGCCACCGCTTACTCTATTGCCTCTATTATTGCGTTTGCAGTGCTGATACTGGTACAGCAGCAGGTCGGCAGCGATAAATTTGAAAGCTTTAACGGACTGGGCCATACAAACCCTTTCCTGGCGTTTGTATTAACAGTAGCCATGCTGTCGCTGGCTGGCATCCCGCTTACTGCCGGTTTCATTGGTAAATTCTTTATGTTCTCCAACGCGATAGGACGGTTACAGATATGGCTTGTCATCATTGCCGTGGTAAATGCTATCATTAGCATCTTCTATTATTTCCGCGTTGTTATTGCCATGTATTTCCGCAGTGCAGAGCGCAGCGAATTGGCTATTCCGGGTTACTTCAATGTGGTGCTGGTGTTATCAGCAATAATTACTATTGCTATCGGTGTATACCCTGCATTGATCTCTGATTTGATCAAGTAGCTTTAATAAAAAGTATTTTTCCCAGGCGTTTCATCTTTGTTCATGCTATTACCTTTTGCTCAAAGTTGCCTTTGCCAGTTCATTTGCGTCCAAATAAATATAATTACTAATAGAATAATATTTGTAGTTTTACTTATTACGGAATGGAAAGTTTCTGGGAACATCTGCAAAATTTAACCGATGCAAATTCCATCATGAGCACAGGCGGATTTTACCTGCTTTTGATTGTGGTATATGCAGAGACCGGTTTGTTCTTCGGTTTTTTTCTTCCGGGAGATTACCTGCTTTTTATGGCTGGCCTGTTTTGCGCCACCGGTATCTTGGATATTTCGGTTTACATATTGTTAGCCACCCTAATAATTGCTGGTATCTTAGGTAACTACACCGGCTATTGGTTTGGCTACCGTGCGGGCCCACTGTTGTTTAAACGTAACGAATCCATTTTTTTTAAAAAGCGTTATGTAACTATGGCCGAAGCCTTTTTTGAAAAGTATGGCGGCATGGCTTTAGTTTTAGGCAGATTTTTCCCTATAATCAGAACTTTTGCACCTATCTTTGCAGGCGTTGTGAAGATGGATATTAAAAAATTTACGCTTTACAACATAATAGGCAGCGTGGCCTGGGTATGTACTTTAACCCTGATCGGTTATTTTTTAGGACGTAAATATCCTGATGTTAGAGATTATCTGCAATATATAATAATTGGGTTAATGATGATTACCGCCATGCCGCTCGCTATTGCATTTGCCAAACGTAAGGGCTATATTGAGCCTGAGGCCGGGCAAAGAAAAATTAAATAACAATATTAAATACTAATGAGTACACAACACCCATGGCACCAGGTATCTCCGGGCAACAACCTGCCTTCTGTAGTTAACGCCATAATAGAAATACCCAAAGGTTCAAAAGCTAAATATGAAATTGATAAAGACTCTGGTTTATTGAAGCTTGACCGTATCCTGTTTTCCTCGGTAATGTATCCCGCAAATTACGGATTTATCCCTCAAACCTATTGTGATGATAGGGATCCGCTGGATATACTGGTACTATGCTCTGCGGATGTTTACCCCATGTCTATTATTGAGGCTAAGGTTATAGGGGTAATGCATATGGTTGATAACGGCGAGCAGGACGACAAGATAATTGCTGTAGCAAAAAACGACATGTCGGTAAATTATATAGATGACCTGAACGAATTGCCGCCGCATGCCATGAAAGAGATCGTCCGCTTTTTTCAGGATTATAAAGCCCTGGAAGAAAAGAACGTAACCATTGAACATTTGCTGGGCAAACCCTATGCTTATAAAGTTATTAAGGAAAGTTTAGACCTGTACCAGGCTACTTTTAAGGTTGAACAATTTTAAAATTAATGGAGCCTGACCTTTACGTAAACGGATATTACATTGTTTTAACAATATTTCTTGTTTTTTTAAATGGGTTCTTTGTAGCTGCGGAGTTTGCACTTGTGCGCGTTCGTGGTTCGCAGATTGAAGTAAAGGTAAAAACAGGCAGCCGGGTAGCCCGCCTTACCCGCAGCATTATGGCTAACCTTCCGGGTTACCTTGCCGCCACCCAGTTGGGTATTACCATAGCATCATTAGGGTTAGGAGTAATTGGCGAAGGTGTGTTCACCAGTATAATGCTTAATTTGTTTAAGGCATTCGGGCTTCAGATAACATCGGTGGTTATTATTAACACCTGCAGGGTTATTGCCTTCATTGTAATTACAGTATTAAGTATAGTTTTTGGCGAGCTTGCCCCTAAAAGAGTTGCTATACAAAGCTCGGTACGTACTGCTTTAACCATATCTGCACCGCTGCGTGTATTTTTCGTGGTATTCAGGCCTATTATTTGGGTACTTAATAATTTTGCAGATTTTATTTTGAAATTTATGGGGGTAACACCTGCACAGGGTGAATCGCACCATAGCTCGGAAGAATTGCAATATTTGCTGGAACAAGGTAAAGAGACCGGCGCCCTTGATTCGACTGAGCATGAACTGATTAAGAATGTATTTGATTTTAATGAACGTGTAGTAAAGAATATTATGGTGCCCCGTACTAAAATATCGGGTATGGATATCCAGACACCTAAAGCGGAACTGCTGGAACTGTTAATTACCGAGGGCTACTCGCGTATGCCTGTTTACCAGGACAGCCTTGACAAAATTATTGGTGTGGTACATGCCAAAGATATTTTGCCGCTGCTTGCCCGTGGCGCTGCATTTGAGCTAAAGGATATTATACGCAAGCCCTATTTTATTCCTGAAACAAAAAAGATAAATGATTTGATGGCCGAACTGCAGCAAAAACGTATGCAGATAGCGATAGTGCTTGACGAGTTTGGCGGTACCGCCGGGATGGTTACCCTGGAAGATATTGTAGAAGAACTGGTAGGCGACATACAGGATGAGTTTGACGAAGAAAAACCTATTGTAGATAAGATAAATGACACCGAGTTTATTGTAAATGCCGTTGCTTCTATATATGATGTGAACAGCCACCTGCCGCATGATTTGCCGGAAGACGGTGACTTTGATACCGTTAGCGGCTGGGTAAGCGAAATTTTTGGTAAGATACCCGAAGTTGGCGAACAACGCGAAGCCGATGGCTATAACATTACCGTACTAAAAAAATCAGAACAAAATATAGAATCGGTACGGTTACAGTTGCTGCTGAATGAGGAAGACACGATAAACCTGGATTAAACGCCGCTAATGCACTTGTTTTACACCCCAGATATTGACCCGCAAAACAATATTTGGGCGTTGACCGAAGAAGAGAGCAAGCACTGCACCAGGGTGCTGAGGCTGGTAAGCGGCGATAAGGTAAGCTTAATAAATGGCAGAGGCGGTTTTTATACAGCAACCATTGCAGATGCACATCCTAAACGGACTATTTTGCAGATAAATTCGATAATGACCGGGTATGGAAAGCGAAACCACTACCTGCACATTGCTATAGCGCCAACTAAAAATTTAGAACGTTTGGAGTGGTTTTTAGAAAAGGCCACAGAAATAGGGATAGATGAAATATCATTGATTGCCACACAACGGTCTGAGCGGAAAGAAGCCAAAACAGAAAGGCTTAATAAGATCATTACCTCAGCCATAAAACAATCGTTAAAAGCCTATCACCCGATATTGAATCCTGTTATTAGTTTAAGTGAATTGATTACAAGATCATTCAGCGGACAAAAGTTTATAGCCCATTGCGCCAATGGTCCAAAAACAAGCCTGAAGGATGAAATTACACCCAATGGCAATTATTTTATTTTGATTGGCCCCGAAGGCGATTTTACAGAAAAAGAAATAGCCTGTGCTTTACAAAACGGATTTAAAGCCATAACTTTAGGTGAAAGTCGGCTGCGTACAGAAACAGCTGCGCTTGAGGCATGTTTTGAAGTGAATTTTTTAAACCGCTGATATGAAACTGAATACTATAGTTGTAGCGCTGCTAACTTTTTGCCTGTGTACCGGTTTTAACGCCCCTGGCTATAAAATTGCTAAATTGAAATATAACGGAGGCGGCGATTGGTATGGCGACCGTACTGCGCTGCCAAATCTTATTAAATTTTGTAACGAAAATTTAAAAACTAACTTTCAGGCAGATGATGAGGTGGTTGAGGCCGGCAGTTCGGAATTGTTTAATTATCCGTTCATATTTATGACCGGGCACGGCAATGTGATATTCAGCGATGTTGAAGTGCGTAATTTGCGTAAATATTTAACCGGCGGCGGCTTCTTGCATATCGATGATAATTACGGGTTAGACCAGTTTGTTCGGCCGCAAATGAAAAAGGTATTCCCTGAGCTGGATTTTGTAGAACTGCCTGTAAATCATCCTATCTATCACCAAAAATATGATTTCCCTACCGGTTTGCCTAAAATACATGAGCATGATGGGAAGCGCGCCCAGGGCTTCGGGTTAATATATAAAGGCCGCCTTGTTTGTTTTTATACTTATGAATGTGATTTGGGCAACGGCTGGGAAGATTACGGCACCTATGCCGGGGATACACAGGATGCCCGGCTGAAAGCCCTTAAAATGGGCGCTAACCTGATTCAGTATGTATTAACGCAATAACAATGTATAGCATAAAGGTAAACGATAAGTTTGATTTTAAGCTGGCGAGAGATAAAAAGGCATTAACTGTTAATGGCCAGCCAACCTTTGCAGATGTTAAACAACTAAGCGGGCAACATTATCATATCATACATGATATGGCCTCATATAATGTTGAAGTTGTCTTTTTGGATACCGCTGCCAAATCCGCAGAAATAAAGGTTAACGGCAATATTTACCGGGTAACGGCTAAAGATCAGTTTGACCTGTTGCTCGATCAGTTAGGTATGAGCAACGCTGGGTCTGCAAAAATAAGTGAAATAAAAGCGCCAATGCCTGGGCTGGTATTAAAAGTATTTGTTAAAGAAGGCGATGTTGTACAAAAGGGCGATAACCTGTTTATATTGGAAGCCATGAAAATGGAAAATATTATTAAAGCCCCAACTGATGTGGTCATAAAAACCAGCAAGATCAAAGTGGGGGATAAGGTTGAAAAAGGACAGGTGCTAATGTTATTTTAGTTTATTGTTTTGGTATGTGATTTATAAACAAGTAATCACTATAAAGGAAAAAGGCTCCTGCTAATATCAGAAGCCTTTCTCTTTTATCATCTCTTAGCTGCATTAAAAGGTTTGGCCTTTTTAACACTGAACTGTGATTTGCCTCCCGGGTTAATTTCAGGCGGGCCTTCATAGTTCATAGCGCAACGGAAGCCTACCTCGGCAGATGATTCGTCCTGATCCATAAAGCGGCGGGTGGCCGGATTTAGCCAGTAGGCCCTGTCGTTCCAGGAGCCGCCTTTGTATACTTTTGAACGGTCGTTTACTAACGTAGTGTTGCCATATAATACTGTGTTAACTGTATCAGCATAGCCGCGTTGATCTGCCGAATATGGCTTACCAGCAATAGCGTTTTTAGCGGCCGGAGTTGTATTAGTGCCTGCTGCATTATTAGCCCCGCTGCCAGCCTGTTCGCCGGCTATCATTTCGGCCCAGGTTTGTTTTTTGTAAGAGGTTGCCGGCACAAGCACAGGCTTGCCGTAATTATCTTTAGCATACAAGCCTTTTGCCGGGTCAGAGTATTGTTTATTGGTAAACTGGTTGCCGCGGAAAGGGTTAAAATCATCGGTTTCTTCAAATGAAGTTTGTCGGTAAGTGTCTGATGTCCACTCATTTACGTTGCCAGCCATGTTATACAGGCCAAAATCGTTAGGCTCATATGAACGTACTGGTGCGGTAATATCGGCCTTGTCATTTAGAGATCCGCCTACACCGGCATTATCACCAGCGCCGCGTTTATAGTTGGCTAACATTAAGCCGCGTGTTTTTGATTTTGGCGAGCGTACACCCATACCGTTCCATGGGTAAATTTTGCCTTCCTCAATATTTTCAAACTGCGTATTGCCTGCAAGGCCTAAAGCAGCATACTCCCATTCTGCCTCGGTTGGCAGGCGGTAACCCGACCTAAGGATACCATCTTCCTTCCGCACCGGCCTTTTAACCTTACCGCTGCCATTGGTATCCTTTAAAGGGTTCATATCATTTATCATTTTTTTACCATCAATGCCAGGGCCTTTGTATTGGCCGTTTAAATACATATCGGTATTAAAAGCTTGCTTAGGGTCGGTCGGGGTTGCTGTAGCGCCGTTTGTACCGCCTGCCGTAGCAACTGCCGCCGGTGCAGCGGCTGCGCCGTTGGCGCCGGTGCCGCCTTTACCACGCTGTGATGCCGCCCTCGTTTTCCAGTCAACTAACTGCCCCTGCGTGCGCAAAATGTTTTCGTTCATACGTTGTGTACGCCAGTCGCAATAGTCGTTGGCCTGTGTCCAGCTTACGCCAACAACCGGGTAATCCTGAAAAGGTGCGCCGCGCAGATAATTATCTACATATGGGTCGTTATGTGAAAGCGGCCTGCGCCAAACCAGCGTATCTGGTATGGCGTTATAATATAGTTCGCGGTCATCAGGAAAATTGGTTTGCAGCCAGTACAGGTATTCGCGCCAGTCAGTATTGGATACCTCGGTATCGTCCATGTAAAAAGTTGATATGGATGCGCGTTTGCGTATATTATTATATTCGTAGTTTACATCTTCACCGGCACTGCCGCCCTGTACAAATGTGCCGCCTTCAATTGCTACCAAACCGGGCCCGGGGGCAGGATGTGTTTTCCTGAATACCTGGAAACCGCCGTTGTTCTTATCATTATAGCGCATCCCGGTTTTTGGCGATTGCTGTTTTGGAGAGCATCCGCCAAGTAAAAAACCGGCGCCCATCAGCATCAAAGCATATTTGTTAAAATTCATTTTCATGCATTTACAATTAATCAGGAAGTAAATTTAATCAAAATATCTAAATTTAAAACCAATCTTAAATTGATGGATAATTTTTTAAACGTATCGTTAATATTAAAACATACAGTTGATATGTGCTTTAAACGAAATTTTTAGGATTAAGTTATGATATTTGAATAAATTTAGCAGCTGATAAGTTATTTTGTATTTAAACGTTATTTTCGCAGGGTTTAGTAAATTGTATAACAATTGAAAAGACGTTGATAATGAAGATTTTTTCCTCTATTTTATTTAAACTATGTTGTTTTATTGCGGTACTGTTGCCAGGTATTTCAATTGCCCAAACCGTAGTTGGCCCCACTGGTACCAACACTAATGGCAGCAGTTCAAATGCTATTGTAACGGGAGTCCCCTTTTTATCTATCTCTCCCGACTCGCGTTCCGGAGCTATGGGCGATGCTGGGGTTGCCCTCTCGCCTGATGTAAATGCCACTTACTGGAACCCGTCAAAACTGGCTTTTTTAGATGGTAACGATAATTTATCGTTATCCTATAGCCCCTGGTTGAGGCGCCTTGTGCCCGATGTATCATTGTCTTATGTAAGTTATGCCCATAAGCTGGATGACCGAAATACCATCGGTGCATCGCTGCGGTATTTTAACCTTGGGTCGATACAACTGGTTGATGCCAATCAAAACGATCAGGGTACCTACCGCCCTAACGAGTTTTCATTCGATGTTTCACTGGGGCGTAAGTTTGGCAATAATTTCTCGTTAGGGTTAACTGGCCGTTATATCCACTCTAACCTGGCCAACGGATCTTTTACGGCCGGGCAACAAACAAAACCTGCCAATGCAGCCGCGGCAGATATATCCATGTATTTTAAAAAACCTATGCAGCAGTTTGGCGATGATGCCCTTTTTGCCTTCGGGGCCGACATTTCAAACATCGGTACCAAGATCAGTTATTCAGAAGGCGGGGTGAAATATTTTTTGCCTACTAATTTAAAGATAGGCGCTGCCAATACCTGGTACCTTGATGATTATAATGAATTTACAGTAGCGCTCGATCTGAACAAACTGCTGGTGCCAACCCCACCCATACGTGATAGCAATGGTAACATCATTAGCGGTAAGGACGATAACCGGTCGGTGGTTTCCGGCATATTCGGCTCGTTCAGCGATGCGCCGGGTGGGTTTAAGGAAGAGTTGCAGGAGATCAGCTATTCGCCCGGTATCGAATACCGGTATAATAAACAGTTTGCGTTACGCGCCGGTTATTTTTACGAAAGCCCCAACAAGGGTGACAGGCAATACCTTACACTTGGCGCCGGTTTTAAATACAATATCTTCGATATTGATTTCTCCTACCTGGCTGCCAATGAGCAAAAAAGCCCCTTATCAAACACCCTGCGTTTTACGGTGATCATCAACTTTGCCGGCGGTAAAAAGTAATGGCAAAAATAAAGGTAGGCTTCGGGTTTGACGTTCACCAGTTAAAGCAGCAGCACCCTTTTATTATGGGTGGTGTAAACCTTCAGCATACTTCAGGCGCTTACGGTCATTCGGATGCAGATGTATTATTGCATGCCATATGCGATGCACTGCTTGGCGCAGCCAACCTACGTGATATAGGCTATCATTTTAAAAATACCGACGAGCGCTGGAAAGGCATCAGCAGCCTTGTTTTGTTGCAGCATGTGATGGCCTTGCTGCAGGAGAAAGGCTGGGTTATCGGCAATATTGATGCTATGATATGCCTGGAAGCGCCAAAGATAAACCCGCATATCCCCGCAATGAAAACTAACATTGCCAAAGCCGCCGGTATCAGCGAGGATGATATCTCCATAAAAGCTACCACAAATGAGCAAATGGGTTTTATAGGTCGCCAGGAAGGTGTAGTAGCCTATGCGGTATGTTTGATTGAGAAGGCCGAATAACTTGCTATCTTTTTAATTAGATATAATTGCCAAAAATAGTTGGTAAAACCCTTGTAATAAACTGTAATACAGAAAGATATATGAAGCAAATTGAAATTGATTTGAATTTGCTTTTTTTGTTTTATGAAATCGTCAAAAAAAGGCGTGTTTTACCTGCAAGAGCACGGATGTTATCAAATGGGGTAAGCAGAATAATAAGCAGAGGGATAAGTGTAAATCGTGTGGGCAATTGTTTATCCAGCAGCAGGTTGGTGTAAGGGATAGCAACCGGTTTGTTTGGTTTGAGGACTGGGTTATTGGGCGGCAGACCATCGAGCAGATCAGCAAAGAAAGCGGATATCCCCAAAGAATATTGATCCGTTATTTTCATGCTTACCTATCGAAACAGCCAGTCTTTAGCGTCTACCCTTCAGAACGGGTAAACCTGCTGATAGACGGCACCTACTTCAACAATGACCTTTGCTTGGTGCTTTACCGGGATAATACGATAAAGTTTACCCAGTTGTACCGGCTGACGAACGGTGAGTGGTATGAGGAGTTAAAGGAGGACCTGGAAAACCTGCTCAAGCTGGGCGTACAGATAGAAAGCATTACTTGTGATGGCCACAAGGCCTTGCTTAAGGCGATACGCAAGGTTTGCAAGCATGCCACCTTACAACGATGCTTGGTACACATACAGCGCATGTGCAAAGTATGGCTTACAACGCGGCCACAAAGCCAGGCAGGTATCGAACTTAGGCGTATTTGCGGTAAGCTGCACCTGATCAGGACGCCGGACGAAAGGGATTATTGGTTGGCAAGCCTTGTCCGTTGGCACGAACAACATCATTCGGAGGGGCATACTTATGGGGCAATATACCGTTACGGGGAAACGCCCGCAAGCGACAATTATGTACTGATATCCAAATCTGCCATTACCTATTTAAATTCAGGCACTTACACGGCGCTTGCCGTGCAGGACAACGGCGTGCTTTACGCCGCTATAGACAGGATATATGTTGAAGTACCGCTTAACCTGAGCGGTTATACCGTTGCTACCTTACCCGCAGGCTCGCAGGGCGATGTGGCCTATGTAACCGATGCCTTATCGCCCGCTTACCTAAGCCCTGTAATTGGCGGCGGCTCTACCGTTACGCGGGTATTTTATGATGGCGCCGCCTGGGTAGCCTGATAAATTTTTCACACAAAACAATTAAACAAATTCATACATGAACACCATTTCAAAACAGATCAGATCAGACAGTCAGGGCTTAACTAAAACGGCCTTCTTAACCGGCCTAAGCTTGCAGGGTTCACAATTGCAAATAGGTATAGGTTTCTCTTACACGGATGCCAACGGACTGGTATTGCAGCCAACCGATAATACCAAAAAAGCAATGGTAATACAAGCCAGCGGCCTGGCGGCAGCAGCAAACGCCAGCGATTTGGATAAAGCAAAAGCCACAGCAGCGCAAACTATTTATAACGATATGCTTGCCGCTATTACCCCTTTTATCAATACACTGATAGATGCCAATATTACTGCCGTATAAATCCATGAAAAGAAGCCTCCTTTTAAGTACATGCTGCATGCTTGCTTTATATGGCTGTGCGCAAAGCGTTAACTTATTAGCAACCAAAGTTGCGGCGCCTGCGGCATCGTTATTGTATGTGGGCGCAAACGGTTTGTTGATACCTTTAACCCCGCCGCCGGGCGCCAGCATATTAAGCTTTAGCAATGGCGCCTATGCCTTTGTGCCGATGCCGGCCAAAGGCGACAAAGGCGATACCGGCCCGCAGGGAATGCCCGGCGCAGCCGCTTTATTGCCCACAGCAAATGAGGGCGACGTGCTGGTTTACGTAAACGGTAAATGGACGGGCGCACCGGCCAGTTTTAATATTGATGTAACCGACAGTACAGCAACCATGCCCATTACCCTTTGCAGCAAAACAGCGGCTAAGGGCGGCCCGTACTGGATCGGCGGTTACGTAAATATCCGGTCGGCAGATAATTCTGGCACGGTAACATTGCAATACAGCTATACCGACCTGGACGGCAACAGCATCACCCGCTGGTTCCGGCCATGCAGGCGGTCGGCAACAGCCAGTACAACCCGGTCATCATCAGCTGCAAAGCAGGTACGGTTATTACCATTAGCACCGTATTTTCCAATCCAGGCATGAATGTAGTTTATGATACCGGCGATGTGCTGCATGAGTTGAAGTAAGGACCTCAACCCCAACCATCACCAAGGGGAGGGATCTGCAGGATGCCTTATCAAAGCAACTGGTATAGCAGTGCCGGTACTTTCCCCTAAAATTAGGGGATTACTACTGCCGGTGCAATTTACAGCCGCGCAAATAAAGGGTAACCAGAGCGTAAACCACAAAACATAAAAACATCCAATTTATACGCCCTTGATCTGCAGGGTGCCTTTACCCCTTATCAAAGCAACTGGTATAGCACTGCCGGTACTTTTCCCCTAAAATTAGGGGAATACTACTGCCGGTGCAATTTACAGCCGCGCAAATAAGCGGTAACCAGAGCGTAAATCACAAAACATAAAAACATCCAATTTATACGCCCTTGATCTGCAGGGTGCCTTTAC
>CAZZVY010000029.1:0-10960 GCA_964657585.1 uncultured Mucilaginibacter sp.
GTTTATTATTCCAGTACTTGTGTATAGCGAGCGCGGCGCCTATGGCTGTGGCCTGGGCCACTGACGCAGCATACACCTCGAAATGAGGAAATGCCTTAGCCAGCAGATTCATATAAATAGGATTTTTGCTAAATCCCCCATCTACAAAAATGCGTTTTACCGGCGTGTCCTGTATAGCTAACTGGGTTGATACCTGCTGCTGCACCATAATATCAGCGATGAGACAATGATAGGCTTCGTCATAAGTTTTGAAGCTCGCCAGATCACGGTTAACAAAAGCGGATTGTTTTAATAAAGCACCGTCCTTGCTGTCTTTAACCGCTAACTGTGTAATACTTACCAGATCGGGATCGTACTTTACCTTTTTATAGTGATCTGCCGGCTTATTAAAATGGGCGGCCAAGCGTTTGGTTTGCTGCTCATGCTCATTGCCTGCAAATAAGCGCGATGCTTTGACTGGTTTGCCATGATATTCCATATAGCAAAGACAATCTTTGGTCAACTCATCATGCGTAAGTACATTATCATTAAAAGGGTTAAGGCTGATGCACCAGGTACCCGTAGAGATCAATACAAAAGGCTCGGCAAAATTAGCCAGGTAAGGGATCAGCGCGGCCGAACTATCGTGCAGGCCTACCCCTACCATATATGGATGGCCTTCTAACACCACCTCGTCTGTTTTATCAGATGGAAATATCGGGGCTAAAATCTTGTCTATACCCTCTTCCAATACCCAGGTGTGGTAACGGTTTTCCTTAAAATTCCACAATTGCGTATGGCAGCCAATACTGGTAATATCCGAATAGAATTTACCTGTAACCAGAAAATTTAAATACTGTGGTAAATGCAGCGAATATTTTATGCGCTCAAAAAGTTCGGGCTTGCGGTGCTTGATGCGGTATAGCTGCATCCCCGAATTTAAATTACCCAATACCGGCGAAGCCGTTTGTTCTGCAATCAGTGCCTCACCGCCATGCTTATTATAAAACTCCTGCTTTAAATCTTCAGGAAAATCTTTGAGGTAATTGCACAAGGGAGCGGTAACATCCCCGTTTTGATCAATATGCACGAAACTGGCGCCATAAGTAGAAAAATTAATGGCTTTAATTTCAAACTTATGTGATGCCAGGGCGCCATGCAAGGTTTCCCTTACCCAGGTTGTCAGCCGGTTTACATCCTCGCAGGGGTCGCCGTCATCGTCAGTTGTTTCCTCAAAGGATGTGGTCTGCTCCTGGACTATCTTGTAATACTCATCTATCAGGAAAAATTTTTTATTGGTTTTCCCTATATCAAAAATAGCTATTACAGGTACCCTGCTCATGTTTATAGTCCGGTTGCAACGGTTTTCTCACCGCGTTCTTTTATCAGATTTGTCCTTACTTCCAAGGTGCGATAGGCCTCGATAGGGCTTAAAGCGCCGCCTGCACGCAAACGCGCTTCGGCAACCAGCGGACGTACGTCGGTACGGTAAGCTTCCTGCAATACTTCCTGTGCTTTGGCTGTATCATTACTTAACTGCGCCGCTACAAGTTTTGCTTTGTCAACAATTAAAGCCTGTGCATAGGCTATCTTAATAGCCTCAACCGACTGGATCAGGTCTTCAATTGGGTCTTTTACATTGTGCGATGCATCTATCATCCAACCAATATCAGTTGCATGGGTCATGCCACGTGCATCCATACCTTCCACCAATTCATTAAAGATCAGGAACAACTGATAAGGGTTAATGCTGCCAACGGTCAGATCATCGTCGCCATATTTAGAATCGTTAAAATGGAAACCGGCCAGTTTGCCTTCCATTAACAGTAATGATACGATCTGTTCTATATTGGTACCCTGTAAATGATGCCCTAAATCAACCAGTGTACTGGCTTTTGGCCCTAATTTAGAAGCTAACAGGTATGATTGACCCCAATCGCCAATAGTGGTTGAATAGAAGTTCGGTTCATATGGCTTGTATTCCACCCATACCTTCCAATCGTCTGGTAAGGCTGCATAAATATTTTGTAAACTTTCTAAAGTATTCTGAAAAGCGGTACGCAAATTTAGTTGGCCGGGGAAGTTTGACCCGTCAGATAACCAAACAGATAGGGCTTTTGAGCCTAAATCAACACCATATTTAATTACCTCAATATTATGCTCAACTGCCTGTTGGCGTACTGCTTTATCTACATGGTGCAGCGAACCGAACTTATAACTCAGTTTCTGATCTTTCTGGTCTTGAAAAGTATTCGAGTTAACTGCATCAAAGTGCAGGCCCAATTGTGCAGCCAAAGCTTTAATAGATGAAGCATTTTTTGGTATGTCCCAGGGTATATGCAATGATATAGAATTACTGGAGCGGTTAAGGGCATGTATCAAACCCACATCCTCAATTTTTTCTTCTAATGAACGCGGCTCGCCGCCGCCCGAAAAACGACCAAAACGTGTGCCGCCGGTACCCAGGGCCCAGCTTGGTATGGCAATATTAAAGGTTGCCAACTTATTCATTACGTCATCTACGTTGGCAACGCTGCTGGCAACAAAATCAAATTTACGCTGGTGCACGGCAGATTGCTGATGGTTGATCTCGTCTATCTTATATTTTTCTAATTGCATAGTTAGTTGTATTGGTTATGGTAAATAAAAAACCTCTTTGAGCGGTACACTTACCGGGGAATTATCGGGGTTACTTTCCATAATATCGCCCATGTAAGCCCACCATCTTTGCATTACGGCCTGGGCCGGCAATGTATCTAATAAAGCTTTATCGGTTACTTTTAAAACGCCAAAAAGGCTGTTCGTTTCTTCGTCTAAAAAAATAGAATAATCGCTGATGCCGGTATCCGTTAATAATGTAACCAGCTCGGGCCATATTTCATCATGGCGTTTTTTATACTCCGTCTCCAAGCCGGGAAATAGTTTCATTTTAAAGGCTACTCTGTCCATTTTGGTTATTGATTAAGTTAGATTAGGTTGAGCGAGTTCATAATAATAAAACTACCTACTCTAACAACCTAATCAACCATTCACTATCTCACAAATCCCGCAGCTACGCCGCCGTCAACATTAATTATGTTACCTGTTGATTTGTTCAACAAACCACCAGTCAACGCCACGCAGGCGTTGGCAATATCATCGGGTAAAATAATTTCACCTAATAAGGTACGCTTAGCATAATATGCAGGCAGTTCGGCAACGGTTATCCCGTAAGCTTTTGCACGGCCTTCTGCCCAGCCACCAGCCCAGATATTGCTATCGCTGATCACCGCATCGGGGTTAACCACATTTACACGAATATGATCAGTGCCCAGTTCAGCAGCGTTTAAACGGCTTAAGTGTAACTGGGCAGCTTTGGCACTGCCATAACCGGCATTATTCGGTCCGCTTACCAGCGCGTTTTTGCTCACGATGTTGATGATATCGCCACCTATAGCCTGTTTTTTCATCACCGCAACTGCTGCCTGGGTTACAAAGAACTGGCCTTTTACCAATACATCGTATAACAGGTCCCAATCTTTTTCGGTATGGTCTGCAATGGTTTTTGATATAGATAAACCAGCGTTGTTCACAATCAGATCGACACCGCCAAACGCTAAAACAGCGGTTGCTATAGCTTCAGCAATATCACCCGCACTGGTTACATCCAATTTGGCAGTAGCATAAATATCCTTACCGAATAATTTTTTAAATTCCTCACCGGCACCTTCCAAACGCTCCGTGTTCATATCATTTAATACCACAACGGCGCCTTCTTCAGCAAACTTTTTGGCAATAGCCTTACCAATACCGCCGGCGCTGCCTGTAACTAAGGCAATACGGCCCGATAGGATTTTGGGTTTAGGCATGCGCTGTAATTTAGCTTCTTCCAGTAACCAGTATTCAATATTAAAAGCTTCCTGACGTGGTAATGAAGTATATTCTGAAATAGCTTCGGCACCCTTCATTACGTTAATAGCGTTGGTGTAAAACTCGGCAGCTACCCGGGCAGTTTGTTTGTCTTTGGCAAAAGTGAACATGCCCACGCCCGGATATAAGATAACAACCGGATTAGCATCGCGGATAGCGGGGCTGTTTGGATGCCTGCAAGTATTGTAATAATCCTCGTACATTTTCCGGTAAGCTTCAAATGCCGGGGCTAAACGGGTTTTTAAGGCAGCAACATCGCTCAAATCTTCGCCAGCCTCTAATTCTAATACCAGAGGACTGATCTTAGTGCGAAGGAAGTGGTCAGGACAACTGGTACCAAGCGGCGCTAATCTTTCCAGATCATTTGAGTTAATATACTCTAAAACACGGGCATCATCGGTAAAATGACCGATCATGCGTGTTTTTGACGAACAGAAACCACGCAGTATAGGCGCTAAGGCAACTGCCTGTGATTTGCGTAATTCCGGAGTTAGGCTCTCCACTTTCTGACCACCGAAGACCGGGCCTTTTTTACCGTAATTTTGCTCCAGGTATTCTGCGCATTTTTCAATTACTTCCAAAGTGTTGATATAGCTTTCGTAAGCAGTATCCCCCCAGGTAAATAACCCGTGTGAACCTAACATAATACCGCGTGCACCCGGCGTTTCGTCCAGACATTGTTTTAATTGCAAACCCAGGTCAAAACCCGGTTTTTGCCAATCAACCCAACCTACGGTACCGCCAAATAACTCTTCGGTTATCTTTTTGCCATCCTTTGCAGCAGCTATGGCAATTGCCGCGTCAGGGTGCAGGTGGTCTATATGTTTAAATGGTAAAAAACCATGCAGCGGCGTATCAATAGACGGCGCTTTTGAGGCCAGATCATAAATGCAATGGTTAAACAGCTCTACCATTTCATCTTCATGTTCAATACCGCGATACACGTTCTTAAGGCTGCGTAAACGGTCTACATATAATGCAGCCAGGCCGCTTTTTTTAAGGGTGCCAATATCGCCGCCCGAGCCTTTTATCCACATTACTTCAACTTCTTCGCCCGTAAGCGGGTCTTTAGCCATCGCTTTGCATGATGTATTGCCGCCGCCGTAGTTGGTTAAGCGCAAATCAGCTCCTAAAAGGTTTGAGCGGTATATTAAAAGGGCTACCTCATCGCCGGCCAACTCCGCCGCCTTAGCATCATCCCACAGGTAGCTTACATGTTTAAAATTCAGGGTATTTACTGACATAAGTATATATTTATTATTAATTTAAGGTTTTATCGAATTACCGTAGCCCACAATCAATACGGAAAGTATAATGGTCGCAATGCCGATTAATACGGTGGTAAAAGCTTTGCGGCTTACACCCTTCCATTCATTTAAAAGCAAGCCCCAAATATTGGCCACCAGTATAATAAACGCCATGTGTAATATCCATGAACTGGCGCCATTGCCTAAACGGCTTTCGCCCATTCCGTAAAAAAAGAACTGCAGGAACCATGTTGTGCCTGCCAAAGCCGAAAACAAATAGTTTTTTAATAGCGGCTTAGATCCGTCCATATAATTGCCAAAAGTTTTATTTCGCGCATTCAACAGCATACACCATATAAAATTGGTAGTTAAACCGCCCCATAGGATAACTACATAAGTCACATTATTTTGAAACAGGAAATTTCCCTGTCCCGGGTGCAGAGACTTCCAGGCATCATTAGCTGTATTTGCCATATCTTTCCCGGCATCAATGCCAAAGGCAAAACAAGCGCTTAACACACCTGATATTATAGCTACAAATATACCCAGTCCAAACTTATATTCCGTATTATTTGTAGCTACTTCGCGGTCTCTTGAAAGCTCTTTCTCTTTCATGGTACCGGCCCTGCCGCATATAATTATACCAATAACACATACAATTATACCTACTAATACTAACTGGCCCCAATGCGAGGTCGCCAAAATTTGAATAGTGTCCTTGCCTGTTTTAGGGTTAAATTGGTAATATAACGATGGGATAAGCGATCCAAATACAGAGCAAAGTCCTAAGATTATTGTGCTGCCCAGCGCTACGCCAAGATACCTTACGCCTAAACCATATGTTAAACCGCCAATACCCCATAAAACGCCAAAAATATAAGTATATGTTAATATACTGCCGCTGGCGCTTTTAATGATATCAAAAAAATTGGGGATGGTTAACCAGGCGGCGAGCGGCGGTACTATCAGCCATGAGAATATCCCCCCAACTATCCAGAAACTCTCCCAGGCCCAGCCTTTAACTTTTTTGTATGGTATATAAAAACTGCCCGAGGCAAAGCCGCCTATGAAGTGGAAGATAACCCCAAAAATGATCTGCATGTGTACGTTTGTTTGTAATTGGTAATTAACGCAATAAATTTAGAAAAGCTGGATAACCCCACTATCATGGACTGTCATGGTTAAAAAAAGATAAACTACTGTTTAAGCTGATTAAAATTTTTAAATTTGAAATACATATTATCAGGCATGAAATCCTCTTTGTTTTTACAGTACATATACATTGATTATTATTCTTCCACGCCTAAATATCTTCAACTGGCTAATTCTATCATCAGAAGTGTTCGGGATGGCAAATTAACCAAGAACGATACGTTGCCTTCCATAAACGAACTAAACTATAACTTTGAAATATCGCGGGATACGGCAGAAAAAGCTTATAAATATTTAAAATCCATAGGGCTTTTAGGGTCGGTACCCGGTAAAGGATATTATATAAAGAATGACGAGGCCGAGCAGCAATTTAAAGTATTCCTGATCTTCAATAAATTAAGTCCGCATAAAAAAATACTATATGATGCGATAGTTGACGGATTAGGCAACGAGGCCGCTATAGATTTTTATATTTATAATAACGATTTCGCTTTTTTTAAAAAGCTATTAAAAAACAAGAGCGGCGATTATACCCATTATGTAATTGTGCCGCATTTTATGGATGGTGAAGGCGAAGATGCTTTTGAGATCATTAACACCTTGCCAAAAGAGAGGCTTATATTGCTGGATAAACTTGTGCCAGGCGTTAGCGGGGATTTTTCGGCTGTTTACGAAAACTTTGAACAGGATATTTTTCATGCTTTAGAACAGGCGCTGCCGCAGCTCAGCAAGTATAATACCATTAAAATAATCTTCCCAAAACATACTTACTTTCCAAAAGATATACAAAAAGGTTTCTTTAACTTTTGTATACAATACGCCTTTAACTATAAAGTAGTTCACAATATACAAGCCGAAGCCGTTAATGAAGGCGAAGTATTTATCAGCTTAATGGAAGATGATCTGGTTATTCTTATTGAAAAGATATTAGCTGTAGATTTAAAATTAGGCGAGAACATCGGCGTAATATCTTACAACGAAACTCCGCTAAAGAAGATCATACTTAACGGGCTTACCACAATATCAACCGATTATCTGAAAATGGGCGAAATGACTGCGGATATTATCAGGAACCACTCTGTAGCCCGGTTTGAAGTGCCGTTTACATTAACACTTAGGGCATCTTTGTAAAGTTAAGGGTGTCTATTAACTTTATAGAAAGATCATTATTGTGCAACTAAGCTTACTTGCAAAATAACCGGGATATCGCTAAAACGCGGCCCTCCGAAATCTGTTTCATCACCATTCAATATGCGGAGTGATTTAAATACACCGTTATTATAGCTGCCTTCTTCAACTTTCAGGTATTGCCAGGCCTTACCGGCATTGCTGCCTGAAGGATTAAAGGTTAGCTGGCAATCTGTACCTGTTATAATAAATTTATTGTTATCCAACATTACAACCATCAATTTACCGTTCGCCCGGCGGTTTTTGTCCGTTGAGGTACCTGCCTGACCAATCCTTTTGTTATCGAAAGAAACCACTGCTTGCCAGTTACCTAATTCAATTGTTTGGTTTAAATGGTCGTCATGCTCTACTACTGCCTTTACTTTTCCTTTAAAAGCCCATTCCGCCAGTTGTCGCATCATTGGGCCAAGCGTTGCATACTGCTGCTCAAATGGTTTAAGTCTTTCTGTGGTTTTAGCCTGTGGTTCTGCCACACCATTATCATCTATCCCAAAAGGCGAAAACCCTATTCCGCCCCGGGCTATCACCTCGTAAAGGTATTTTGCGTTATCAGCAATTATGCTGGTTTCCGGTACAAAAAGGGGATTGTCCCGCCTGTCATATAACTCTATCACCTTCAATATTTTCTCGCTGCCTGAGAGGTATATGTCCGGCGCCAACAGGTCGATGGCTGGCGCTGCCGCTTTCCATATAGGGATCACATTATCGGTCGGGCCTCCGCTTTCATAAGTATTTGTAGGCGGATTGGTAAGCGGATCGCGCAGGGCTGCATTAACATACATCGGCAACGGATACACTGCCTTGCCGGCAGCAGCTACCTGGCCAATAAACCTGGCAATTGACCAAGCGTGAAAGTACTCATCAGCATTTTTTCCGAATACCTGTTGCCATGAACCTTCAGAAACAACCGGTACATTCAATGCCGTAAGCACCTTAGGATTTAACAGTTCGGCAGGCACGGGGGCTTCAAATATTTGCTGTGTAAAGGCCGAATAGTCGCGAACACTACCCCAGGCGCCTGCTTCGTTCTCTACCTGCACCATAATTACAGTATGCTGAGCGTCAGCCTTTTTCAAATACCTCATTACCGAGGTAAATGCCATTATATCCGCATCCAGTGTAGCCCTTACATGCGGCGAAGGCGAATCAACACGCTGGCCGTTCCTACCCGTTATGTTGGGGTATTTAATAGCCTCCTTTTTCATCCATCCGGGCATATAATGGTTACTTCCATTTTTCCAGGTAGCAAACCAAAGCAGTACCAAATGTACGTGATGCTGTCTGGCCTGTATCAGGAGCGTGTTAATTAAGGAAAAATCAAAACGTCCCTCCTGCGGTTCAATCTGCTCCCAGTATATAGGTATTTCAATTGTGTTAAGCTGCATTTGTTTTGCAGCCTGCCATACACTGGGCAGCATCCCTGGCCACGCGCTGGAATTATGTACCTGACCACCCAGCATAAAAAAAGGCCTGCCATTAACCAAAAGCGCGTGACGCCCATTCTTTTCAATTATTTTTGGTATAGCTGAAGAAAGCTGTTGGCTAAATGCTTTTGCTGATAATATTATACTTAATACAATTCCACAGATACAATTTAACACTTTCAATATCTTCATTTGCTTTATATGTTCAATTAAGCATGGTTTTTATTAATTATCTGATTACTGTTAACGTCCCATTTAACGGCAGGGCGCCATCCTTTAATCCTATCATATAATAATACATGCCGCCTGGTATAGGTTACTTTTAAAGTACCTACCCCAGGCTTGCGGGTATTCAACGCAGTGAATAACTTTTATGCCATACCTATCTACAGTCAACTTAAAATATCCTACGACCATTGGGTAAATTACATACACCCGGCCAAATATTTTCTGATTGGCGATGACATCGGAAACCATGCTCATTAATTCGACTTTTCATTGATTAATATCATTATTAACTATGTGTAAACATTTAAATAGTCACAGTCATAGCCTTGCCAAAATAATTCACTGCCTTATCTGCTTTAACCGTAATAGCTTCTGTTGTACCGTGCGCTGCATTTACCAACACTATATTAAATGTTCTATGCTTTAACATCCCCTTAAAGCTTCCATGTATGGCTGATATGCTTAGCTCATGCTTTTTATCGTTCCAATTCATTTTAAAGGTGGCATATTTTCCTTTTTCATAATTATAGTTGTCACCTTCATCATCATAATACTCAAATTGCCCGTCGGCACCAGGGTAAATGCGCAGTTCAATGGAATCAGCAGGTTTTTGTGTAGCATATTCCATAACCGGCCCCATTGGTAATATTGATCCGGCCTTTATGTACAAGGGAATGGTTTTTAGCGGTGCCTCAGCATTAATGGTTACACCGCCGTTATATAACCTCCCCGTCCAGAAGTCGTACCATTTTGCTGCAGCGGGCAAATAAACTGCACGTGTATGCTTGCCCGAGGCGGCATTTTTTCCGGTATATAACTGCTCGGTTACCGGGTTCACTAAAAATGCGGGGCCGAACATATACTGATCGGGTATGCTGTAAACTTTAGGATCGTCTTTAAAATCAAAAGCCAATCCCCGCATCATAGTATAGTTCTTAGTAGTAACCCGCCCGGCTAAAGAATAAATATAAGGCAGCAAGCGATAACGCAGCTTATCATAGTTTAACAACGTGGCCTTGGTTTCGGCGCTCCAATTATTGGAAAACAGCGCCCGCTCGCCTTTGCCATGTATACGGAAAACAGGGCAAAAAACCCCGAACTGAAACCACCTGGTAAACAATTCCTGGTTCTCGGGTAATGACCAGTCAGGGGCTTTCCAATTAAGGTGATAGCCGCCAATGTCTGATGTCCAGTAAGGGATGCCTGATGCACAGGCGTTAATGCCCTGCGGCACCTGGCTTTTGTAGGCTGCGAATGTGCAGGTAATATCCGATGACCATAAAGTGGTCGCATTCCGCTGCTGGCCGGCAAATGCCTGCCTTACTAAAAAGAAGGCCCTTTTGTTAGGGATGTCAGCGCGCCAGCCTTTATAAAGCCCTTTAGTATGTTCAAGCGAATAAGTGTTAAAATAATCTATCCCTTTTCCAATATAAAAATTACTTTTTCTTCGCTCATCCAGCAAAGTACCATTATCGGGTTCGCACTGGTCAACCCACCAGGCATCCCAGCCATAACGCTTAACCAAACTGTCACGGGCCTGCTGCCAGTATAAATCGCGGGCTTCAGGATTATGGGCATCATAATACGTATCAAAAGTATGGGTCACTACGTTGTCCCATGTTATACTGGTTAGCCCGCCCATTTTTTTTAAGGCATCAAAATTAGGCGTTCCTTTGCCAAATACCGGCCATATCGATATCATTGCATGTATGCTGGCCTGGTGCAGCTCGTTGATCATAGCTTTCGGATTAGGATATCTTTCTGGCTTCATTACATGCGACCCGATAGGCAACGGGTCCCAGTAATACCAGTCCTGTACTATGGCATCTACCG
>CAZZVY010000029.1:10970-16461 GCA_964657585.1 uncultured Mucilaginibacter sp.
GTATCTCTTGCTGGCTCATATATCTGTCTTGCGACTGAAATAAGCCAAAACTCCATTTAGGGAACATGGGTGCCTTACCAGTGGCAATACGGTATGAATCGATAATATGATCAAACCCGGGCCCATAAAAAAAGTAATAGTTAACCTCTTTACCGCTTTCCGATACATATTTAAACTTGGTGTTGCCATCCTCGGCGCCATAAAAATCAGACGCGGCATAGTTATCCCACATTAAACCATAACCTTTGGTTGATAACAATACCGGTATGGCGCCTGTCATGTATTGTATAGCCATATCCTGATTACGCCCCTTATAGTTAATAGATCTGGTATCTGTAGGGTGACAGCCAAGGCCGAATAAGCCCTCATCAGCGGGCGAGTTAAATGTGCTGCTGCAACTGTAAGTAGCAATGCCGGCTACCGTTTGCGCCTGCATTTTTTTATTTTCAGGGCCAGCCTCGGCTGTGATAACTTTACCTAATGGTGTAAGGTAGGTTATTGCGTTTGTCTGGCGGTTTATGCTTACGGTGAGTTTGCCTGTTTTTATGATGATGCTTTGACCGGCGGAATTAACCTCAAAATTCACCTTATCCTTAAAGTCGTTGTTTAAAACCAGCGATTTTGTTGCCGGTAAAGCGTTAAGCGTAGTATATCGCACCTGGATAATATCAGCACGGCATACCCGTATTTTCATAAGGCCAGCATCTAAAGTAAGCGTAACGCCATCTAAATCCTTTTTTATGTGTAATACATTTGCCCGGACAGGGACAAAATACATAAACAAGAGCAGCACTATAAATAATTGCTTACATATTGGTTTGTTGTAATGCTGGATATTAATCATGTATATTTACTAATTTGTGTATATTATAAGTTGACCTACTTTAGTTAAGGGAAATCATAGGTTATTTAATCAATATTAAAACCGCCAACCTGCCTTATATCCCTTGATGACGAACCGGCATAAATCTTATATGCACCCTTCTCCACCACCCAGCTCTTGTTACCTTCGTTAAAATAAGCCAGGGCATTTACCGGGATAGCCATGTTTACGGCGGTGGTTTGTGCAGGCGCTATCAATACTTTTTTAAATGCTTTCAACTCCTTTTCCGCTCTTGATACCGACGAATTTACTTTCCCTACATATAACTGTATGGTTTCCTTACCGGCAACAGGGCCGGTATTTCTGATATTAAGGGATGCGTTAATTTTATCGCCAGCCTTATAGCTTTTCTTGTCGGTTTTCAGGTTAGTGTAATCAAAATTGGTGTATGATAAGCCGTAGCCGAAGCAATAAAGCGGGTCTATCTTTTTGGTATCATACCATCTGTAACCTACCAGTATGCCTTCTTTATAATCAGCGGTCAAATTTTCGCCAGGGTAGGTGTTCAGTGCAAAGGCAGGCGAATCCTTTAATGATACTGGGAATGTAAACGGCATTTTACCGGATGGGTTTACCGCGCCGGTAAGTACATCGGCCAATGCATTTCCAGCTTCAGATCCATTGAACCACGACCACAATATAGTATGATTGGTTTTGTTGATCTCATTGAGATCATACGGCGCACCGGCCATTACCACAACAATTGTTTTTGGATTAGCTGCTGTAACTGCGTTAACCAACGCCTGCTGGCCAAAAGGCAGTTCCAGGTCTTTTCGGTCGCGGCCCTCGCTTTCAAACTCACGATTGGCGCCTATACACAATATAGCTACATCAGTGGTTTTGGCTAAAGCCACCGCCTCATCTATGAGCAATCGGTCAGGTTTATCTGTATCTGTCTGGGCACCTCTCCTTCCAGTCGGCGTTACTTTATATCCCTGTGCAAATTTCACATTAATGGATTTGCCTAACCTGGCCTTTATCCCTGCTAAAGCCGTTATTTCATGTTTGGCTTTCACTCCCGCACCAAACCCGCCTAAGGCGAATGTGCGGGTGGCGTTATCGCCAATAACAGCAATGCTTTTTATTGTATTTGTTTTCAGCGGTAGTAGCTGCTGGTCATTTTTCAGTAATACTATGGATTCTGTAGCAATCTCATAGGCGGCCTTATCATGGGCCGGTGTGGCAATGGAACCAGCAGGGTGCCCTTCACTCATAGAGGTATGATACATCAGCCATAAAATGCGGTGTACCTTATCATCAATAACCCTTTCATCAACCTTACCCGCCTGTACAGCGGTTAAAAGCGGTTTTGCAAAATACCATTGATCATAAGGCCCGCTTGAACCCATTTCAATATCAAGCCCTGCATTAGCAGCAGCTATGGTGTTATGTACCCCGCCCCAATCTGAAATCACTGCCCCCTTAAAACCCCACTCGTTCTTTAAAATCCGGTTCAATAAAATTTCATTTTCAGAACACCAGAAACCATTAACCTTATTATAGGCCGACATGATAGACCATGCGTTGCCCTCTTGTATGGCCGCTTTAAACGCAGGCAGGTAAATTTCGCGCAGGGCCCTTTCATTAACTACCGCATTAACGGTATTGCGGTTCGCCTCCTGATTATTTACGGCAAAATGTTTTACACAGGCTGCTACATGCTGGCTTTGTATACCCTTTACTGCCTGTATGGCCAACTGACCATTTAAATATGGGTCTTCGGAATAATATTCATAAGTGCGGCCACAAAGCGGCACACGGCAAATATTAAAGGCTGGCGCCAGCATTACAATCTTTTTACGGGCGTTGGCCTCCTCGCCCAGTACTACGCCATATTTATAGGTCATGTCTGGGTTCCAGGTAGCTGCCATAGCCGATCCATTGGGCAAAAATGTGGCAGAATCTGTTGTCCAGTTGGCTGATTTCCAGTCGAATCGCAACACCTCTTCCCTAACACCCAGCGGGCCGTCATCGCACGTTAACTCCGGGATATTTAAACGCGGTACACCTGCCGAAGAAAACAAGGCGTTGCCATGCAGCATAGCTATCTTTTCTTCCAGTGTCATTTTTTTAATAATGCCTTTGATCTTAGCTTCTAAAGGGTCGGACTTTTTTTGTGCGAGGGCATGCGTTTGACCTATGATCAAAATTGCCTGAATGGCTGCAATAGCATATAGGATATTTTTATTTTTCATTATATGGTTTGTACATTTTAGTTTACATTAATGGTTTGCTGTGCACGTATATCTGCTGATGAGGATCCGATCATAAGTTCAACCTTATCTTTTTCAACAACAAATTTTTTTGAACCGGTATCCCAATAGGCCAGGGTTTCCGCCTTCAGCGGAAGGGTTATCGTACGGGTTTCATTAGGCTTCAGCGTTATGCGGCCAAACCCTTTCAATTCTTTACCCGGCCGCAATACTTTTGAACCAAGATGCTTTATGTATAGCTGCACTACCTCATCGCCTTCGCGGCTGCCAGTGTTGGTAACATCTATGGTAATATTCATTTCGCCTTTGGTACTTAAATTTGCGGTACCGGTTTTAAGGTTGGAATATTTAAAAGCGCTGTAACTTAGGCCATAACCGAAAGGATAAAGCGGCTCGCCTTTAAAATACATGTAGGTACGCCCGTTGCGGATATTATAATCCATCATGGGCGGTAACTGGTCGAGCGATTTGGGCCACGTTTGTACCAACCGGCCCGCAGGGTTTACATCACCAAATATAACGTCGGCTAAGGCTGATCCAAGTTCCTGGCTGCCGTGAGTGATGTGTAATATGGCAGGTACATGCTGGTCGGCCCAGTTAATGGCGTATGGAAAACTGCTTATGAGTACCACAATAGTGTTAGGATTAGCCTGATATACCTTTTCTATCAAGGCCTCTTGTGCCGGATCAAGATCTATCTGTTCTCTGTCAACTGCTTCACGGCCCTCGGTTGGGCCGTCTACTTTTTTCCAGCCCAGGTTGCCTGAAGGATTATTGCCAACGCATACCACAGCCACATCTGACGATCTGGCCAAACTGACAGCCAGATTATCGTTAGTGGTATGGTTAACCACCATGTTTTTACCTGCCTTGCTTTTGATTCCTTCCAGTGCGCTTACCGTGTAAGCCGGTGAGCCGCTGTACCAATCTTCCAGCACCTGGGCAGAACGCGGGCCAACTACTGCTATTGATCTGATCTTGTTTTTATCTAATGGCAGCAATCCTTTATTGTTTTTTAGCAGTACTACAGATTTTTGCGTGATCAACCGGGCCAGGGCACGGCTTTGTTCTGAAAACCAGGGCTCCGGCCCATTCTTTATCTTAGCGTAAGGAACTATTTCCGGCGGATCCAATTGCCCCAATTTAATCATCACCCGAAAAATGCCCCTTAAATTTTTATCAATTTCCGCAGGCGTAATTAGGTTTTGCGCCAAAGCTTTGGTAACACCTTCTTTATAAGTATCCAAAAACTGATTAATGCCTGCCTTAATGCATGCCGCGGCAGCTTCTTCAGGTGTTTTAAAATAGTGGTGTGCCGTGTAAAGCAGTTTATAAGCACCGCCGTCTGTACATATGATCCCATTTTGGCCCCACTCGTTTACCGCCAAATTTTTCAGCATAGGGCTAACCGTTTGGGGTACACCGTTTACACCATTGTACGATGCCATAAAAGCCCTTGAGCCTCCTTCCATCACGCCCATCCTGAAAGGCACGGAATAATATTCCCGCAACAGCCTTTCGTCAAAATTTGATTGGCTGCTGTCCCGGCTGTTCTCGTTACTATTGGCTAAAAAATGCTTCATTAGCGAAGCCGCCTGCCAGTAATTGGGATCGGTACCCTGTAGGCCCTTAATATAAGCAACCACCATTGTTCCGTTAAAAAAGGGGTCTTCGCCATAGCATTCTTCGGTACGACCCCATCGCGGGTCGCGTCCCAGATCGGCATTTGGCGCACGTATAACCAATCCGGCGCGTTTATAATTATCACTTTGAGTAACATATCGCGCCTCATATCCTTCAAGGTTCGCTGCTTTATTTATCAGACTGGTATCCCAGGTCTCGGCCATACCTATAGACTGCGGAAAAGTGGTAGTGGCAATAGGTGTCCGTCGCCCCCAATCACCGGGCACGCCTACTGCAAGCCCATGCAAACCCTCCGTGTGTCCTGTTCCCTTAATGCCTAACCGGGGAATTGTAGGATTAGTACCCAGGCAGTTGATCTTTTCGTCCAGAGTCAACTGTGAAATAATATTATCAATTCGCTTCTCAACTGAAAGCCTGGGATCCTGGAAAGGGTAAGTTCCCTGCGCAAAAATTTTGCCTGATGCAAAACACAACAGCAAACAGCTTAAACCTATTTTTTTAATGACCATCATTTACTGTGTGTTGCTGAAATTAAACCATAAACTTCCCTTTATAGGCGTATAGTTCATTTGCATATTACGCTGGCTTTGCGGCCCTAATTTATCAGCCGTCTGGAACTTGGTACCGATAGGACTAATAGCATCCAGAAACCCGATATTTCCGTCAGGGAACGGCGGGTTAGTATTGTCGTTATTTGCTCCTGCCGGTTTTTGAGGTTTTAACATTTCCAGGAATATACCCGGCTGCGTAG
>CAZZVY010000029.1:16471-18242 GCA_964657585.1 uncultured Mucilaginibacter sp.
GCCTCCTTATTTTCTATAGTGACCCAATATACATCAGCGTGGTACCCTTTAAATTCTGGGTATACCCAGCTTTCGCCGGTTATGGTGTTATTATAGTCCTTATGCCAAACGCCGAACTGCTGGCCTTTTAGCCTGTTTTTCCACACCCGGTATGGCCCTTGTCCCTCCCACTTCATCCCGGTTACTTTTTCTTCAGGATAATTGAAGGTAATACCCATAAAGTCATTTTCACCGCGCATGGCGTACTGATAATCCAGTTTTACCAGCTTGCCGGGGGTAAAGGTCCATTTTACTGTAAACTGCGGGCCGCCTTCGTACACTGGTTCTACTATAACGCTGCTGCCCGATTCATAATGATTAAATTGTTTAAGCGTATGTTTAGTGCCTGCTAGCACCGGGCCATTTGAAAGCGATATGGCCGATTGTTGGTTTACAACTTTTTGCAGGTTGCCTGATTTTTTACTGAAGAAATAACTTATGCCGCCGTCCTTTACAATAAAGGAGGTATCGGCATTATCTGTTTCTATTTTATCTGCCGGTTTGCTGTTAATATTTACAATTGCGTCTTCTGGCGATTTTATTGGCCAGCTCCAGGTGAACAATTCTTTTTTGAAAGGATCGAAAGCAGTAAAATATAATACATCGCTCTTTTTCCAACCGGCAGGTAAATGTAGTTGCACAAATCCTTGTTCGCCAGGGGCAAGCGCCGAGGTAACCGTGCCTGATGCCGTGGTCTTGCCGGTGCTTGCTGTACTGCCCGGTAGCGGAAGCGATACTAATTTCCAGGTAAAGCTGCATTGCGATAAACTGGTATAAATATACCTGTTCTCCAAATCAAGCCGGCCGTCAAAATTTTGCGGAAGCACTTTCAATGCCACCTGCACGGGCGACCATATCTCTTTGATGGTATAATAGCTGGCTTCCTTTTCACGGTGCGGGCCTAAAATACCATCAGGCGCGGCATTGCCCTGTATATCGATTTTGCCGTTCCTGTCATCGCGCACTACGCCTTCGTCATGAAACGACCATAGAAAACCCCCGCCTAAATAGGGATGCTTTAACATCAGGTTCCAAAAATCATCCAAACCTGCACCCTGTCCGCCATCTTCTAACCCGTGCATAAACTCGGTTGGGAAAAATACTTCCTTGCCGTATAGCACTGAGTTTTCTACATAGTTATAATCGGGATAATGCTTGTTATCCGTACCGTTAAATTTTTCCCAGGGATGTATCACCAACCTGTTTTGCGGATCGTATTTGGCATAATCACCGTCGAGCCCGGTATTCCAGCCGCCTTCATTACCGTTATCCCATATCACAATAGAAGGGTGGTTAACATCCCTTACCACCAGTTCCTTTACCAGCTTGCGCCCGACAACGGTATCATATTTAGCCTGCCAGCCGGTAAGTTCGTCTAACACGAACATGCCCAACGAATCGCAAACATCCAGGAAATGCTGATCTGGCGGATAATGCGACATCCGCACCGCGTTCATGTTCATTTCCTTCATTAACCGTACATCCATCAGGCTGATATCCTTGCTTAGTGCCCGGCCCGTTTCCGGCCATTCACTATGCCTGCACACGCCCTTAAATATTACTTTTTTGTTGTTTACGTAAAAACCATCATGCAGCCTTAGTTCCGCTGTGCGGAAACCGAAACGCTGTTTCAGGCGGTGTATTACCCCATTGGGGCCGTTAAGGGTTACCACCAGGTTATACAAATTAGGCGACTCGGGGTTCCAGGGCAAAATCCCTACAACCTGCTGGT
>CAZZVY010000029.1:18252-20069 GCA_964657585.1 uncultured Mucilaginibacter sp.
CTTTAGCGCTAATGGTAAACGGTGCGCCTACCGGTTGCCCTTTCAGTGTTTGTACCTGCGCTTTTATGGTGTTGCTGCTGCCTGCGTTAACCGCAAAAACATCCAGGTTGAGGGCTCCGTTTGCTTTGGCATCAACAGCTATACGGTCTATATATTTTGCCGGGACAGTTTCCAGGTAAACAGGACGGAATATCCCGCCGAACAACCAGAAATCCGCCTTACGCTCAGCATTGTTAACTGATTTGTTGGCCGACTGTTTGCTTACGGTAACTTCCAGTAAATTATCTCCCCCAAAATTCAGGAGTTTGGTAATGTCATATTTAAAGCGATAAAAGCCCCCTTGGTGAACCGGCCCGGCCGACTTGCCATTGATCTGAACTTCCGTCTCCGTCATGGACGCCTCAAAAACAATAAATACATTTTTCCCCGAGCTGGAAGCAGGTACATTGAAATGATACTTATATTTCCCCTGTTCGTTGGGGTTTTGGGTATCCATATAATAATTATAGGTACCGAAACCCTGCATCTCCCAGTTTGATGGTACCGGTATTTTGCTCCATATGCCACTTTTTCTGCCGGTATTTACCAAAAAATCCCAGTTCACGGTATGGTCCTTATCCGTCCCTGAAAGGTATTGGTATTGTGTATCCTGCGCATTTACCTTAGCTATGCCAATAACTGCCAGCAGTGCAGTGATCTTAAAAACAATATGTATTTTCATATAAATGTATAGGCAATTAGTTTGTTGTGTATCCAGCTTTTACTCTTAACGCCTGTATAGCATTGGCCAGATACGCCAGCGGCGCATTCCAGTTTATCGCTATCTCATTTACAGCGTAAGCACGGTCGTCATCAATATAGGCTTCATCCGGAACTTTACTGGGTACTTTTATGCCATCCTGTTCACCGGGATTGGGGCCGCCAACCAATAGTCCAGGTATGGGTTCAGCTATTCCGTCCGCAACAGAAACACGGTGATGCGGGTGTATTGGTGAAAGTGAACCAAATCCGGTAACATAAGAGTAACCTGTACCATTCCGGCCTAAAAGATAATCGAGGTTACTTAATGCCCCATTTATGTATTTGTTATTATGGGTAATTAAATAAGCCTGTATAAGCGCCACGCCCTGGTTACCCGCCTGCGAATTGCTGCCCCAGCCAAAATCGCGCGGCGAACGGCCCATTACCGTACGGTAGGCGCGCTGCTCAACTCCGTTGATCAACCCATCTGCCAGGGAGGTTATCCGTTTTTTTAAGGTATCGGCCAGTTTAGCTTCTTCTCCTTTTAGCTTTGTACTGTTCCTGATCAGAGAATAATAGCCAAGCAGTTTTACCTGCCCCCATGATGGCAGCGGCATACTGGCATCTGGCAGTAAATTAACATCATGATAATATTGGACGTTGCCTGTTGTTAGATACAACTCACAGGCGGCCCATATAAATTCATCCTTAAAATTACGGTCACCATACCCTCCTGTTGAAATCTTTGGCGAAAACTGCCTGTTCATTGCATCCTGATCGTAAGCTATGTTTGGGTTTTTCTGCGCCCATCCCCAGGCTTTTACAGCAGCGCCGGTACATGAATCGGCCAAACCGGGAAAGTCTTTTGCATATGGCTTTAACACCCGGCTGGCCTGGGCCATAACCGCAGCAAAATCAAGCGTGGCCGCCGTGCCTTTCTGCACCACATAACGCGGGGCTTTGGTTACCCAGGGCATTACAAAACCATCAAAATTGGCATTGGTCAATTTATTGTAAACACCGCCGTCGTCAGGATCTTGCATGGTAAGCATCCAGCGCAGGTCGTATAATATCTC
>CAZZVY010000030.1:0-19864 GCA_964657585.1 uncultured Mucilaginibacter sp.
GGCGGATAACGTTGGAAACGTATCCCTGTTATTTAAAAGTCAGAAACTGGGCTTAAATATGCAATTAGCTTATGTATATACCGGCGAGCGCATTGCACAGGTATCCAGCTATTACAACCTTGATTTTTATTACCATCCGTTCAGTCAGCTTGATTTCTCTTTTGAAAAGAAGATCATTAGCAAATTATCCTTTTATGGCAAGGTTAATAACCTTACTAATACTGCCAACAAAATTTATTTAAAATACCCGCATGCCAATATCGATAGCCGACAGCAAGAGTTTTTAGGCAAACAGGACATTGCCAACGAAACACTGGTGCAAAGTGATTATTATAAAGTATCATTCCTGGCAGGTTTCAGGTATAAATTTTAACTTATTCAAAACAAATTTAGATGAAAAAGATATTTTATCCGGTTAGCCTAATTGCAATTATCACCCTTTTCTGTGGTTGCCAGAAATGGAGAGGTGAGCATACAGATATTTACAGTTATACACCGCCTGCAGCCAACCCGGTTAGCGATAAAGCGCCACTGTCCTGTAGTGGATCAGGAAGTACGGTTGTTTCAGTTAAAGGTACTATGCTTACCGGCAAAACCTACAGCGTTGAGGCCGGCTGCGACCTGGTTATCAATCCTGCTGATACCTTGTTGATGCAGCCCGGCGTAACCTTGAACATGGGAGCCGGTTCAAGCATTATAGCATTGGGTACTTTGGTAAGTAACGGCTCAAAAACGCAGCCTAATTTTATTACAGTACCGGGCCTAATTAAAAATGACGCACCCGGCGCATTACCTGCTACAGCCGTGGGCGATCCGGCTTATGCCGGTACGTGGAAAGGCATAATTGGTGGTCCGGCCTGCAACCTGATGGTTTTGCGCTGGACACATGTAGAATTTGCGGGAGGTACTGAAGGTGCTAATACTGCAAAATTGGCAACATCCGGTAGCGGGAACCAATTCAGCATCCTGTTTGCTAATTACAACGGAAATTTTATTATGGAAGATTCATGGCTTTACGGCGGTGTGGATGACCCGATGCGAATCTCGGCCGGGAAGATCGCCATATTCAGAAATACGTTTGAGAAAAACGGTGTAAGCGGCGGCGATTGTATTAACGTTAAAGGCGGCACCGTAGGTACTATGGCGTACAATATGTTTATTGGTACAGCAACCAATGGCCAGAAAGCTTCAAATAAAGGCCAGGCAGTGGGTGCGCCGCAAACCAACGTGGTTATGTATAATAATACTTTTGTTAGCGGCGGTTACCGCCAGGTGCAAAGTGGCCGCGGGGGGACGATAGATTTTGAAGAAGGCGCAGCCGGTATGTATTATAATAATGTGGCAATTAACTGTAAATTCGGTTATCGGGTAGTAGGCAGCCCGGTGGCCGATGTTGCCCACCTTGCATATGGCTTCAATTACCAATGGGGAGATTCATTGTCTGTAACCAACCAGTTTTACCCAACAGGCTATATTACTCAGCCTATGGCCACTGACCTGCCATCTATCACAACCTCGGCAAAATATCTGCCATCAAGCTACACGCTTGGTGCTGTTTATGATGGTACGGATGTTGTTCAAAAGTTAAACCCTCTCTTTATTAATTTTCCGTTACCAACTATCGGTCATCCGCTTGCTCAATACAGCGCTATAAGCACGTATAATTTCCGTTTGCAAACCAGTTCTCCTCTAATCGGAAAAGGTTATACAGCCTTTCAGCCCTTAATAGTGGTACCAATGGGAGCAATCTTCGGTCTGTCTGAAGCAACGCTGCCTGGAGCAGATCTGGGTTGTTATCAACTAAATGGTATAGGTAACCAACATTAAGTTCATATATTAATCTTATAATAATAACAGGGTAGTTGTTTAACAACTGCCTTTATCATATCTTAAATAGAGAACAAATTATTTATGATACCTTTTTTCTATAAAAGATCGAGATCAGCAAAAACATTATACGTAATCGTTGTAGGATGTTTGATATTTCAAGTTACATATGCACAAAAAACAAAGCGGGTAGCAAACATTGTTTTCACTTCGGATGTACATTTTGGTTTAACTAAAGCAAAATTTAGGGGCGATACCGGCGTAACCTCACAAAAGGTGAATGCAGCTATGGTAACACAAATGAACAACCTGCTTAAAACAATCCTGCCTGATGACGGCGGCATACTAGCCGGTAATTCAGTTCGTAATATAGATTACCTGGCTATAACTGGTGATATTGCCAATAGGATGGAAGATGGTGTTCAAACCGCAACTACCTCCTGGACACAGTTTAAGGAAGTATATATGCACCTCTTAAAGCTGACCGGCAATAACGGACAACCTGCACAACTGCTATTGGTGCCTGGTAATCATGATGTATCAGATGCTATTGGTATTGGCAAGTCGATGAAGCCGGCAACAGATCCTGCCAGTATGGTGGGTATCTATAACCTGATGATGAAGCCCAAGGTGCGGCTGACTGACCAGAAGTATAATTTCAGTAAGAATAAGGTCAACTACTCCCGTAATATAAATGGTTTTCATTTAATATTTGTTACTATATGGCCCGATTCGGCTGAACGTATTTGGATGGAAAAGGACCTGGCTACCGTCGCCAAAAACACTCCTGTGATAATCTTTACGCATGACCCACCCATAGCCGACCCCAAACACTTTACTAATCCCTTGCCGCCATATAATATGACAGAAGAAAACAAATTTGAAAACTTGTTAAGTGAGCGCTATAAAGAGAACATTACAGCCGATGGTAAAAATATTGGTACAGATATAGAACAGCGCGGTTTTGTAAAATTTCTGAAAGCTCATTCAAATATTAAGGCTTATTTCCATGGACATAGCAATTACAATGAGTTTTATACCTATACTGGGCCGGACAATGATATAAGTTTAAAAGTATTCCGCGCAGATTCTCCTATGAAAGGAAAGTATTCTGCCAAGGATGAAAAACTATTGTCGTTTCAATTGATAACATTAGCTGCCGCCGGTCAGATGCTGACCGTTAGGGAATGTCTTTGGAATGCTCATCCTGAATATCCCAAACAAACAATTGTATTTGGACAAAGTGTGACTATCTCTCTAATGGTAAATAAGTAGCAGTTTTTTTATTCAGGTTTCACACAGACTTGAATCGTAATTTGGTAACTTACACACAAGCTTTGGCCTGATGTTTTACGTTACAGTTGTTGATTTATCGTATTGGTGAGCCATTATTTAGTTAATAGTCGGGGTTGCTTATATAGCTTCGCCTGCTTGCTACTTTCATTTTCCTGTTTTGCCCAGCAAACCTCCGTCAGCGGTCAAATTACTGACGCAGTTACCGGCCAACCCGTGGCGCAGGCCAGCATCTTTTTTGCAAATACTCATAGCGGTACAAGCACCGACAGTTTGGGCCTATTCACGTTGTCAGCTTACGGGTCTTATACGCGTGTGGTAGTTTCGGCTGTTGGTTATAAAACGCTTGTCAAAATCATTGCAACTAACGTTAAAAGTGAATTACATATTAAACTGGAAAAAAGCCAGACCCAACTGAAAGAAGTATCGATAAATGCGCGAAATACCAAACCGTACCGTAATAAAGATAACCCGGCAGTTGAATTGATACGGCGGGTTATAGCGCATAAAGACTCTAATCGCGCAGAGAGCAGAGCCTACCTACAATATGACCAGTATGAACGTATGGGATTGACGCTATTTAATATACCGCCCCCGCTAATTAATAACTTTTTGTTTAAGCCTTACCGATTTATGTTGGACACTATTGACGGCAAGCTTTCTGCAGAGGTTTACTTAAGCGAAAAAAAATATCGGCATTATTTCCGCAAAGCGCCTGATAAAGCTATTAGGATATTAGAGGCGCAAAAAGAAAGCAATATTATTAAATTTATAGATACTGCTGCAATAAACATTTATATTAACCGGCTTTACGGGGATAAGGTAGATATTTACCAAAACAATATATTTATTATTAATAGGCAGTTATTAAGCCCCATTGCCGACCATGCGCCCGACTTTTATAAATTTTTTATTACGGATACAATTAAGCTGGATAACGATACCCTTGTGGAACTAAGTTTTGTGCCACGTAACAAAGGCGACCTGCTTTTCGAAGGGCATTTACTAGTTACTTTGAATGGTAGTTATGCGGTAACGTCTTGCGAGCTAAATGTGGACAGCCAGATTAATATCAACTTTTTACGGAGCATGAAAATTGATCTTGATTTTGAAAAACAACCGATAGGCCGCTATTTCCTTATCAAGAGCGACGCAAAGGTTGATTTTGGCATTCTCAAAAACCAAGGCTTTGGAGTAAAAGGTGAACGGACGATATACTATTCAAACTACCTGGCCGATCAACCTGAAGATCCCGGATTTTATAATGGCAAAAGCGAACAGACCTTAACGAATTATATCCGCACTGATAGCGCCTATTGGGCACAGCAACGACCGGATACCTTACCACAAAAAGAAGCCGATTATTATCATCACGTAGGCCAGCTGGAAAAAATGAGGTCATTCAGACGTGTTACATGGCTTGCATCTACCTTTAGTGGTGGTTATGCGGATATAGGCCCTTTTCAGTTTAACTTGGCCGATCTGGTTTCCTATAGCACGTTGGAAGGCTTACGCCTTGGTATTGGTGGCCGTACTACATCGAAATTTAATAAAACCGTTTATTTGGAAGGATTTATTGCCGATGGCACGCTTGATCATCAATGGAAATATAACACAACCTTATACTATTCATTAAACCAGACACCGCAATATCGTTACCCAAACAATTATTTAAAGATCAGCGAACGATATGATATTGGCCTGCCGGGTCAAAACGCCGGGAGCCGGAATTTCCAAACATCCCTGTCATCATCTTTCCAAACCGGTACAAGCCGTTATTATTTTTACACTCGTAACCTTACCCTTGATTATGTTAAAGAATTTGATAACCATTTCTCCTTTGATGCCGGGTTCTATAACCGTATTCAGCATGCAGCCGGCGCATTGACCTATACATTGAACGATGCGCAGCAAACACCGGTAGATAATATTACTTCCAGTGTGTTTACCCTGTCTTTACGTTATGCTCCGCACGAACAGATATACCAAGGCACTGATGACCGCCATACTATAAAATATAAATACCCGATTTTTACTTTGCTGGCCAATAAGGGAGTTAAAGGTTTTCTGAAGAGCACTAACAATTATATTTCTTTTACGAGCACGATAGTAAAACGGTTTTACCTGTCACAATTAGGCGATGCGGATGTAACCATACTAGGAGGGCTGGTTCTTGGCAAAGTACCTTATCCATTGCTAAATATAAGTCAGGCCAATCAATCTATTATTTATGAGCCGAACGCTTATAACCTAATGCATACCCTGGAATTTATTAACGACCATTATGCCGGGTTAAACATCACCCAAAGTTTTAACGGCTTTTTCTTGAATAAGATACCACTGATAGACCGACTCAAATGGCGCGAGTATCTTTCGTTTAAAATCCTATATGGCGGCCTTCGGGCGGAGAATAACCCGACCCTAACGGACGGCCTTTATAATTTACCGCTTCCAACATCCGGAATTACGGGTACGTATACATTAGGTAGCACGCCTTACACTGAAGCTGGTATTGGTATAGGTAATATCTTTAAAATATTGCGGGTAGATGGTATAGAACGGTTTAATTATTTGGACCATCCCGGCGTTTCCAGATATGGAGTAAAATTGACATTAAATATTAAATTGTAGATTAAAGCTAAGCCGTTGATAGTGTGGCGTTACGGTAAAAACGCGATCCGGTGTATTGCACTTGGTTTATTGTTAGCACAAAGTCATTGTTGATAGCGATTAGGGTAAGGATATGGTTTGTTACATATTCTTATAAACAGATATTATGTAAACGCTACCTCAATACCTGGTAAGTAATTAAACTGATCACATAGGCCAGCACCGTCATATAGGCAAATTGTGCTGCGGGCCAGCGCCAGTTTTTAGTTTCGCGGTATACAACGGCTACTGTGCTGGCGCACTGCATGGCAAAGGCATAAAACATCATCAGCGAAAATGCTACCGCTACGGTAAACACCGGCTTGCCGGTTTGGGGGTTAATGGCATTCCCCATTTTCTTTTGTACATTTTCGAGTTTATCGGCACTGCCGTCTGCACTGTAAATGGTGGCCATAGTGCCTACAAACACTTCGCGCGCCACAAAAGAGGTAATAAGCGCAATACCTATCTTCCAGTCAAAGCCAAGCGGACGTATAACGGGTTCAATAACGTGCCCCAACAACCCTGCATAAGAATTTTCGAGTTTTTCAGATGCTATGGCGCGGCGCAGGTCATTGGTATTCTTATTTTTATAAGTCGCACCGGCATATTTATGGTCTATCCGCTCAAAGCGGTTACCAGGGCCATAGCTGGCCATTACCCATAATATAACCGATATAGCAATAATTACCTTCCCGGCCTGCAACACAAAGGCCTTGGACCGGTCATACATACTGTGCAGCACGTTCCCCCAGCGCGGCATACGGTAAACGGGGAGCTCCATTATAAAGTAGCCGCGTTCGCGCCCCTTCAATACAAACTTAAAGACCCAGGCCACAATCACCGCCGAAAACAAACTCAGCACATACATGGCCGTTAAGGCCAGTCCCTGCATGTTAAACAGCCACCATACGTTACGGTTGGGTACCACCAGGGCTATCAGCAAGGTATAAACCGGTAGGCGGGCCGAGCAGGTTACCAGCGGCGTTACCATAATGGTAATCATACGGTCTTTCCAGTTCTCGATGGTGCGCGTGCTCATGATTGATGGTACGGCGCAGGCAAAGCCGCCAATCAGCGGCACTACCGATTTGCCGTTGAGCCCTACCTTGCGCATAATTTTATCCATCATAAATGTAACGCGCGACATATAACCGGTATCTTCCAGTATGGATATAAAAGCAAACAAAATAGCTATCTGAGGGATAAATACCATTACGCCGCTCAGCCCGGCAATTATACCGTCGGCCAGCAGATTGGTTGCCGGGCCTGCAGGCAGCAATTGGTGCAGCTTATCCTGCACCCATACAAACGCATCGGCAATAAGTTCCATGGGGTAGGCAGACCAGGCAAATATGGACTGGAACATAAACAACAGTATGGCTATAAAAATAACAAACCCGAATACCCGGTGCGTTAAAACCCTGTCTATTTTATTGCTGGCACTTTCACGCCCAAGTGTATCGGGCAAAATCAGGGTATCGCTTAACAGTTCGTTTATAAAGTTGTAGCGGGCAATGGTTTCGGCACCCTGCGCTTTTTGTGAGTGAAAGTTGTGCTCCCTTTCCAGCGCTTCTATGCGTTCGTTTTGTGCAGGGGTCAGAAATCTTAAATGTTCGTGCTGATGCGCAAGCTGCAACGCAAAATAGGGGTTTTCGGTACCAATATCCTGGCTTATATCTGCTATCAGCTGCGGCGCTATGGCGCTAACGTCAATACTTTCGTGTTGAAGGGATACCTTGTTGGCAAATGAAATGGCTTTTTTTAAATTTTCAATCCCGGTTTTTTTACGCGCAGCTATGGGGATAACAGGTACCCCTAAACTTTTTGAAAACCTGCCAATATCTATCTTAATGCCCGACCTGTCTGCCAGGTCTATCATATTCAGGGCAATAATAACCGGTATCTTCAGGTCGGCCACCTGTGTATACAATAACAGGTTACGCTTAAGATTGGTTGCGTCCAATATAACAATAATAAGGTCGGGGTTCAGCTCACTATGCCTGTCGGCCAGGGTAGAAAACACAATGGCCTCATCCTGACTTTTTGGGTAAAGGCTATAAGTACCGGGCAAGTCAATAATTTCGGCGTTACGCCCATCAGGCAAGGCACAGTAACCTGTTTTTTTATCGACGGTAACGCCGGGAAAGTTTCCTATTTTTTGATTGAGGCCGGTTAACACATTAAAAAGTGTTGATTTACCGGTATTGGGATTACCTACAAGCGCTACTCTGAGATCAGCTTTCAATGCATTACCTATTGCAGTAAAATGGTAGAGGCCTCTCTTTTGCGCAAGCTTAACTGGTAACCGGCTACATTAATGGCAATAGGATCGCCAAGCGGGGCAATGCGCTCTACCACAACTTCCTCGCCAGGCAAACAGCCCATCTCCATTAACTTTACTGACATTTCCAGATCGGTAAAATCCTTTACAATACCTTTATTACCTGGTTTTAATTGCGATAGCCTCATCATACCTATTTAGAATGGTTCAAAGGTAAGCCTTATTTAAATTAAATCCAAATAAATATTGATTAATGTATCACACTCATATTTATGGGTAACTAACATAATATAAAACAATACCTTGTCTATAATTTACATGAATTATGGCTTTACGGAAACCCGTAAAATGTGCAGATCTTCAGGTTTAACTTTTCCTTATATTTATTGTTATTTTAACATTCGCAAACCAACTCCTATACCGAAGCGGCGGTTATAGCAACAAATTTGCAGTATTATTTTATAGACATGAAAAGTACTTTTAGAAGTGTTCTATGTTATGTTTGTTTAAGTATTCCATTATACAGTTTTTCACAAAAGCTCCCTGATAAACAAACGATAAGTATTTGGGCACAGGCTAATATAAAAATCGATGGCAAAGCGGCAGAATGGAGTAATAAGTATAGGGCGCACAACAATGCCACAGATCTATACTATACTCTTGCTAATAATGATAATTTTCTCTATTTGGTTATTCATGCTGAAAATCCCGAAGTAATTCAAACCCTAACGACATACGGTTTCAAATACACTATTCAAGCACCTGGTAAACAAAATATCGAAAACACTGCAATAACGGTTGAATTTCCCTTACAGGAAATAAGAAGTTTAGGACTGATCTTGAATAAACCAGGTGTTACCCCAGATTCTACAGAGAGCAGCCGAAAAGGCATTATGAATAGTAATAATAATGCCCTGCAAACACGGCATAAATCCCTAATAGTTAAAGGAGTTAGAGGAATTGATACATTATCAGTTTATAATGATGCGGGCATAAGAGTTGCTGAAGGCTTTGACGTTAACAGAAATTATACGCTTGAAATAATGATACCTTTAAAATTATTACCTTTTTTAAATAACAAAAATGCAAACTTAACATACCATTTATTTATAATTGGCCACGCAAATAGCGCAGCCAATAAAATGCCTTATAACACTCCGCCAGGCGGGTTTACGCCGGAAGTATTACAAGGATTGGCTGAATTAGAACTGCGGTTAAACAAGAAATACGCCAGCACAGATTTTTCCGGTTACTACACCTTAGCAAAAATACCGTAAAGCCATGCCTACATCTGTCAGTACAGTTACAGTTATTAATCAATAGTAACCAATTACCGCCTCAAACGTATATCGCTGTATATGGGGTAATGGTCGGATAGTTTTTTTCGGATCACTCCGTAGGTTAGTATATCAAAGGCAGGGCTGGCCATAATATAGTCTATCTGATAATTAGGGAAGTCGCCGTTATAGGTACGTCCCAGGCCCGAACCCTTTTCAGTAAACGCATTCTTCATCCCTGATGCCATCTGGTTTACTGCGTATGATGAGGGGGTATCGTTAAAATCACCGGCTACTATATAAGGATAAGCGCATTGTGCCATATGGCGCTTAATCAGTGATACCTGTTCGCTGCGTTTTAAAAAAGCATGTTTCAGCTTACTGCCTATCCTTCGTGAGCTGTTCATATCGGTACCTTTATGGGTTATGCCATTCAGGTAAATATAATCTTCCTGTTCAAAGTGGATAGATTGCAGGTGCAGCGCATATATACGGATAACGCGCCCGTTTTTTATAATATCGGCATATAAGCACTGGTTAATGTTTTGGCGGTCCGTTAACCAGATCACGCTTTTATTAATTACCGGGTACTTAGAAAATATAGCCATGCCGTAACCCTGATCAATATTGGCGTTAAACAGCATATAATGACAGAAACCGCTTTTTAATATCTTCTTTAAAGAATCAACCATGGCGTACTGCCCTCGCTTAGCCGAAAAAAACTCCTCAAAACAGATAATATCCGGCTGCTGGTGGTTAATGATATCCAATATCTCATGCCGTGTAGATTCATCATTCCTTGAACCGTACTTCTTAAAATCATGTACATTGTAATTCATTACCCGCAGCCTGTTGCTGTCGGGCGCAAAGCTGTACGAAGGCGGGAAGCGGAGGCCTATATTGCTGTTCAGCACTTTCCAGCCAAGCAGTATGCACACGAGTGATAACAGCGCCCATTTACTTTTGCGTAGCAGCCAGTAAATTACAAAAATGGCATTGGCCAGCAGCAGCAGCGGGTAGGCCAGGCCAAAAAAAGCAATAAGCCACAAAGTGCGCGGATCAATAACAGGGGCAAGGTAACTTACCAGTATAGCGGCTGCCAGCAAAAAATTAACCCAGAGTACTAACTTATCAAAAATGGTAAGCCGGCTTTTTTTACTCTTTTTAGCGGTCATTCTTGCTGGCGCGGAATAGGGTTTCTTTTTCCTGTTTATTTAGACTATCGTATCCGCTTTGCGATATTTTATCCAATATACGGTCTATCTCGTCCTGCCGCGGCAACCCGCTTGGTTTGCGGTTGTCAGTAATCCCGCCGGCTGTAACCTTAAGCTTTGGGGATGGCGTGAATATCTTATTAATAGGTGCAGACCAATCATTACCACGCCTTAACTGCTTAATATAAATAAAGCCTACCAATGCCCCGCCCAGGTGCGCTATCTCGCCGCCCGAATTGGCGCTGGCCACACTTAAAAAATCTATCAACACGAAAAAGATAGCCAGCCATTTTAGCTTAACAGGGCCAATAAACATTAAATATAAGGTATAATCAGGCAACAGCGTTGCTGTTGCTATCACAATGGCCATAACGCAGGCCGAGGCGCCTACCACTGTTGACCCCCATAGTAACCCGGAGGCAGTATATGCCGGGAAGATGTTGTAACTGGCTATAAAAAAGAACGCGCCTGCTAAACCGCCTAAAAAATACAGGGTAACAATGCGCTTATAACCCAGGTATTCCTCAAATATCTGCCCTATCCAGTACAGCCAAAGCATGTTGAAGAGAATATGGAAAACCCCGTCGTGCATAAACATATAGCTTATTATGGTCCAGGGCCGGGTTGCCAGCCGGGGCAGGTATGAGGGCAGGGCCAGCCACACTGAAGTAAAATTAAGTATACTGCTGTTGCCAAACCCCCTGAACATCTGCTCAAATATGGCTGGGATATATATCCCTAAAAAAACTATAACATTGATACCAATAAGCAGGCCCAGTTTACTGCCTGATTGCAGCATTTTATACCTTATGTCATTCCACAAACTGTTCATGTATTTAAATGATATATCAAAGATAACTCAAGCAATTAATAAAAGTTGTTTCGGGAGCTATATCCCCACAGTTTTATTACAATAAAACCAACAAGTGCACCGCCTAAATGCGCAAAATGCGCTACCGAATCGCCTTGTGAAGGCCGGAAGCCTGAATATAACTCAAATAAAACATATACAGGCACTAAATATTTTATTTTAACCGGTATAGGGATAAAATAAATATAAACCTCCACGTTGGGGTATAACAAAAATATAGCTATCAGTAAGCCGAATATAGCGCCCGAAGCGCCTAAGAGCGGGGCAAAGTAAATATCCTGCAGCTTATGCATATCGGTTATGTTTTGTGGTTGATAACTATTGGTATCAATAAAAAAATGACCGGTTATTTGATGCACCTCAATAGCCTGCACGGCAAACTGCAAAGCAAGTGCGCCAATGCCTGTAATAAAATAATAGCTTAAAAAACGCCTGGGGCCAAACGTTTGCTCCAATAAAGGGCCTATCATTATCAACCCCAGCATGTTTGAAAAAATATGAAAAAACCCGCCGTGCATAAACATATATGAAACTATTTGCCACAGCCTGAAAAATGGCGAACCCGGATAAAATGCAGATAATAACTGCACCAGGTCAATCCCCATAGTGCCAAAGGCATAGGTGGCTATAAAAAAGATAATATTAATAATCAGCAGGTTCTTTACAACCGGTGTCATATTGGCAAAGGGGTTTTGTATCATAATTTATAAGGGCCCTTAGGGGCTATTTTTCAAATCGTTCAAATAATTCGTTCATAGTAATGGTAGTGATCACCGGTTTGCCGGTCAAAGCCAGGTTGGGCATACGGCAGGCAAAAAGCTGGTCTATCAGCAGGTTCATTTCTTCCAATGATAACACCGTACCGCCCTTAATGGCCGCGTTGCGTGCCAGCGACCGGGCCAGGTTATCCCGCTTGTCCAACTTTAAGATGGCCATATTGTTTTTAAAGCCTTCCAGCAGATGTTCCAGCAGGGCATGTTCACTGGCCGTGCTCAGATCAGCGGGGATACCGTCAACCACCACGCTGTTAGGACCAAATTCGCGGATATCAAAGCCAAGTGCGCGGATATCAGGCAGCAGTTCCCTTAGCAGTTCAAAATCGCTGCCATTTAAGGTAACCGTTTCGGGGAACAGGCTTTGCTGGCTCACGCCCGAATGGTTTTCCAGCTGCTGCAGAAAACGCTCATACAATATCCGTTCATGCGCGGCCTGCTGGTTGATCAGCATAAAGCCCGATTTGATCTGCGAAAAGATAAACCTGTTATGCACCTGGAACAAGCGCCGCTCGCCCGATTTATCTGCCTGCTGATTTTCTGCCGTAACCTGTCCGGCCGCTACTTCCAGCTCATGCTGGTTAACAGCTTCCTTTTTACTTATCTGGTACAAGGTATCCCAGTTAGCCGGGACAGCCGTTTTTTGATAACCAACACCGCCGCTGTAGCTGGGGGCGGGTGTAATAGTCCCCTTATTTTCTTTTAAAAAAGGGTTAAAATCAGGATTAATCTTAATGCTTGGGGCTATAATTTCATCCAGCGGCACCGGCGTTATCATATGCTGGATGTTGTTGTCTTTTTCAAAATCAAGACTGGGCGTAATATTATACCTGCCCAATGAGCGCTTTACCGCCGAGCGTATAATAGCATATATAGATTTATCGTCCTGATACTTGATCTCCGTTTTGGTGGGGTGTACGTTAATATCAATGCGCGAGGGGTCGATATCAATAAACAGCACATACATAGGGTAGCTATCGTTAGGCAGCAACTCCTCAAACGCGGTTGTAACGGCATGGTTAAGGTAAGCATCCTTAATAAAGCGGTTATTCACAAAAAAAAACTGCTCGCCGCGGGTACGCCGGGCAAACTCCGGCTTGCCTACAAAGCCGTGCAGTTTAATAATTGAGGTATCCTCCTCTACCGGTACCAGGCGCTGATTGTAATTGTGGCCCAGCAGGTGCATTATACGTTGTTTTAAAGGGGCTGACGGCAGATGGTACACCTCCTGCCCATCGTGATGCAGGGTGAAAAACAGTTGCGGGTTAGCCAGGGATATACGCTGAAATTCGTCGATAATATGGCGCATTTCCACAGTATTGGCCTTTAAAAAATTGCGCCTGGCAGGGGTGTTGTAAAACAGGTTTTTGATACTGATGGACGTACCGGCATCGCAGGAACAAGGTTCCTGCTTAAGCACTTCCGATCCTTCTATTAAAATACTGGTGCCTAATTCATCATCATGCCGGCGGGTCTTCAATTCTACCTGTGCAATAGCGGCGATAGAGGCCATTGCCTCGCCGCGGAAACCCATAGTGCGTATACTGAACAGATCGTCGGCCCTGCGTATCTTAGACGTGGCATGGCGTTCAAAGCACATCCGTGCATCGGTAATGCTCATGCCGCAGCCGTTATCAATCACTTGTATCAGCGCTTTACCGGCTTCCTTCAATATTACCTGTATCTTATCGGCCCCCGCATCAACGGCGTTCTCCACTAATTCCTTCACTGCCGATGCCGGCCGCTGCACAACTTCACCTGCCGCTATCTGGTTAGCAACCGCATCAGGTAAAAGCCGTATAATATCTGCCATGTAAAATTCTCTCTCTGATTTTTGTTTCCGATGCTAAATTAAATATTTGAAGCCATAACTTTACGCTTGGTTAATTGTATATAGCTTTACGTTATCCTATACATCTTTGTGCCATAGCAACTCTATGAAGAAATTACTGCCACTATTGCTGGTTGCCGTCATAACGTCGTGCCAGCAAAAAGATTACAATGCCGACCTGCTTGTAAAGAACGGCCTCATTTATACCGTTAATAACCAGTTTAGTATAGCCGGTGCATTTGTAGTTAAAGGTGGTAAAATTGTAGCCGTAGGCAAGGCTGATAGCCTGGAAAAAATTTACTACGCAAAAACTACGGTTGATGCCAGGGGCAAACCGGTATACCCCGGTTTTATTGACGCCCATGCGCATTTTTATAATTACGGGCTAAGCCTGCAGGCCGCCAACCTGGTAGGCACCAATAGCTGGGCCAGTATTATAGATACCGTGCAGCAATACGCGCGCCGTAATACAGATGGCTGGATTATTGGCCGGGGCTGGGACCAGAACCACTGGAAGGATAAAATATTCCCCAATAAGGCCAAGCTCGATTCGTTGTTCCCTATGCGCCCGGTGATATTGACCCGTATAGACGGCCATGCGGCAATAGTTAACCAGGCTGCGCTGAACATAGCCGGGATAAAGCCGGGCCAAACCATAGTAGGCGGCGAAATTGAAACCATAAACGGTAAACTCACCGGCATATTGGTTGATAATGCCGTAGGCATTGTAAGGCGCAAGATCCCCCTGCCTACCGACCAGGTTACGCAAGACGCCCTGCTGGGTGCGCAGCGCAACTGTTTTGCCGTAGGTCTTACTACTGTTGACGATTGCGGGCTGCCTTTCACTATGGTAAGCACCATTGACCAGTTGCAGCATAAGGGCCTGTTAAAAATGCGTATGTATGTTATGCTGGCCGATAAGCCTGAAAATTACGATTACCTTTTTAAACGCGGGGTATTTAAGACGCCGGGCTTAAATGTGCGTGCCTTTAAGGTTTATGCCGATGGGGCCTTAGGCTCGCGCGGGGCCTGTTTGCTGCAAGATTACAGCGACCAGAAAAAATGGCGCGGGTTTTTACTGAGCAGCCAGCAGCACTTTCAGGAAGTGGCGCAGAAGATTGCCGGCAAGGGGTTCCAGATGTGTACCCACGCCATTGGCGATTCGGCCAACCGGGTGATGCTGAAAATTTACGCCAGTGTGCTGAAGGGGAAGAACGACCGCCGCTGGCGAATTGAGCATTCACAGATCATAGCGGATGATGATATGCATTACTTTGCTGATTATAGCATTATCCCTTCGGTACAGCCGACCCATGCCACGTCCGACATGAGCTGGGCCATCCAGCGGCTGGGGCCGCAGCGCATACATACCGCTTATGCCTATAAACGCCTGTTGGGTGAAAACGGCTGGCTGCCACTGGGAACCGATTTCCCGGTGGAAAACATCAACCCGATGTATACCTTTTACGCCGCTGTGGAGCGTAAGGATTTGAAGGGTACACCACCGGCCGGCTTCCAGATGGATAACGCACTGTCGCGAATGGAAACTTTAAAGGGAATGACCATCTGGGCCGCCAGGGCCAATTTTGAAGAGAAGGAAAAGGGCAGTATCGAGGTAGGTAAGTATGCTGATTTTGTGATACTGGATAAGGACATTATGAAAATAAATGGCGCCGCTATACCAAAGGTACAGGTGCTGGATACTTATGTAAACGGAGAAAAAGTGTATGAGAAAAAATAATTGGGGCATAACCCCTGTTATTGGTGCGATATTGATGTTGTTTAATTTTGCCTGTGCACAAACCCCGCATCAGCAAAACCTGAAATTTATAAGTGATGAACAGGCGATAGCCAAAGCCGCTGTTCTGTTAAATAACAGCCTGCAGCAAATACCCCTGCAAAACCTTGACCAGGCAAAAGTGGCGAGCATACATTTCCTGTATCCTTTCGCTTCGGCGTTTGACAGTTTGCTGAACAAATACACCCATGTGGAAACTTTTAATGGCAATGATTACACCGGTTTGAAGAACCTTAACAACCTGAGTGATGACCTGAAGCTGTACAATACCATTATCCTGCAATTAACAGATGCGGATATGAATAATCCGCAGCTGATCAATTTTATCATTGCCACACAAAAAATTAAAACGGTAGTGCTGGCATTATTTTGCAGCGGCAGCAACCTTGTGCGGTTAGGAAACATAACCGCCCCCATTATTTTGTCAGAAACGGTTACGCCGGTATCGGCTGCGTTTTGCGCACAGGCTGTTTTTGGCGGCGTAGCGATAAGCGGAAAACTAAGTAAAACTTATGCTGCACAGTACCCGGCCAACACCGGGTATGCTACAGTTAAAACGAGGCTGCAGTACACCGTGCCTGAAGATGCGGGTGTAAACACAGAAAACCTGAACGGGATAGATAAAATTGCCATTGAAGCGGTTAACGGGCATGCCACCCCCGGCTGCGTAGTACTGGTGGCTAAGGATGGGAAAGTGATATTTAATAAAGCCTACGGCTACCATACCTATCAAAACATAATACCTGATAAGCTGAACGATATTTTCGATCTGGCATCGGTTACCAAGGTATCGGCTACCAACCTGGAGGCCATGCGCCTGTATGAGCAGAATAAACTGGGCCTCGACTCAACTGTAGGCAGCTACATTGCTACCGCGCGCGCAAGCAATAAGAACGATATCCGCATACGTGAACTGCTGGAGCACCAGGCCGGTTTGGTGCCTGATGTGGAAACCTGGGAAAAGGTAAAACCTGCCGATTTAAGTCATGATTCATCAACTGCTTATCCTACCAAAATTGTGGATAACATGTTTTTACGCAAGAACTACTTTAAGGAAGTTACCTGGCCTGCTATGCTGGCATCGCCCTTACGCACAAGAGGTAAATACGTGTACAGCGACCTGAGCATGTATTTTATGAAGGAAATAATGGAAACCATTACCGCTACCCCTTTGAACGTGTACGTACAGCAAAACTTTTATACCCCGCTGGGGATGCAAACCGCTGGTTTTTTACCTTTGAACCGCTTTAGTAAAGACCGCATTATCCCTACGGAGAACGACCAGATTTTCCGCCATACGCTGCTGATAGGCTATGTGCACGATCAGGGCGCGGCCATGCTGGGCGGCGTATCCGGCCATGCCGGCCTTTTTGCCAGCGCTAACGATCTGGCCATACTTTACCAGATGTTACTGAATAAAGGCAGTTACGGCGGCAAACAATACTTTAAACCCGAAACAGTGGACTTGTTTACCGCACAGCAATCGGCAGTAAGCCGCCGCGGCCTGGGCTTTGACCGCTGGGACCCCGAGGTGAGCAAAAAGTATCCGTCAGAACTGGCTTCGCCGCAAACCTTCGGGCATACCGGCTATACCGGTACCTGCGTTTGGGTAGACCCAAAGTATAACATGGTCTATATCTTCCTTTCTAATCGTGTTAACCCTAAAGTGGTTGATAAGCTAACCAATACGCAGGTACGCGGCCGCATACAGGATGTGGCTATAAAGGCGATACAGAAGGGGATGTGAAGCCTCTCTATATCTCCCTCGAGAAGGGGATACTTTCCTTAGCCCTCCCTCCCGGGGAGGGTTGGGCTTCTTACTTCTTCAAGCCAATCTCCCTTAAACGTTCATCCAGGTATTCACCGGCGGTAATATCCTCAAATTGTTTAGGGTGTTCGGCATCAATGGTTGATGGCAGGCAGGAAAGGTCCATATCCGAACGCGGGTGCAGGAAAAACGGCACCGAGTAGCGCGAATTTTTCATCAGCTCCCGCGGCGGGTTAACCACGCGGTGCGTGGTTGATTTAAGCTTGCCGTTAGTTAAACGCTGCAGCATATCGCCCACGTTAACCACCACGTCTTCGCCGTGGGCGCTTACCGGGAACCAGGTGTTTTCGCGGGTCAGCAGTTCCAGTCCGTCCGCGCTGGCGCCTATCAGTAAGGTGATCAGGTTAATATCTTCATGTGCGCCGGCACGTACCGCATCGGCCGGGAGCGAGTCCGGGTCTTCAATACCAAAATAATGCAGCGTACGCAAAATGGAGTTGCCGTTATGCACGTGCTGGTCAAAATAATTTTCGTCCAAACCTAAGTAAACCGCTATGGCTTTCAACAGCTGCTTGCCTGCAGCTTCCAGCTTCTGGTAAACCTCCAATGTTACTTTATTAAATTCAGGCAATTCGGCTACCATTACATTGGCCGGGTATTTGTCTTTAAGCGGGTCGCCGTCAGTTACCGTCTGTCCTATCTGCCAAAACTCTTTCAGATCGGGTACTTTAAAGCCTTTGGCCGTTTCCTTGCCTTTGCCGGTGTAGCCGCGCTGGCCTGCCAGTTCGGCAATCTCATACTTTTGTTTAACCTCGTCGGGCAGGGCAAACAGGGCTTTTACCTGGGCATACAATTTATCTATCAGTTCCTTGCTTAACCCGTGGTTGGTTATGGTTACAAACCCGGTTTCATTAAAGGCGCGGCCTATCTCGTCCGAAAACTTTTTACGTTGACCCGCATCGCCGTTAATGTAGGTTTCAAGGTCTAAACGCGGGATGTTTACTATACTCATCATTTAAAAGTTTAAAAAGTAAAATTATCCATTATATTTCATAAACTGCACCTGTTAGAAAATATTCTCCCGTATATGCCCTTTAACCAAACCAAACAAATGGTTAAACATTTTGTCATAATAATAGTCAAATACGCAGAGGAACCGAAAATAAAACCATGAAAACACTAATCAAAATATGGGGTGCAGGACTGCTGGCATCAATATTAATGCTGGTTGCGCCTCAAAAATCAATTGCACAGGACGACGGGAATATTACTTTCCAAACGTTTTATGACGAACTTTCACCATACGGCATATGGATAGACGACCCCGATTACGGCAGCGTGTGGGTGCCAGACGTAGATGATAATTTTAAGCCTTATGCCACCAATGGACATTGGATAGTTACCAGTTATGGCAATACCTGGGTATCTGATTATGAATGGGGCTGGGCGCCGTTCCACTACGGGCGCTGGCGCTTTGACGATTATTACGGCTGGGAATGGATACCTGATTACGAATGGGGGCCGGCCTGGGTAAACTGGCGCAACGGCGGCGGATATTATGGCTGGGCACCTTTAGGCCCCAACGTTAGCCTTGACGTAGCATTTGGCGGCGGTTATAATATTCCATACAACTACTGGAATTTTGCACCATACGCTTATATTAATAGTCCGTACATATCCAGGTATTATGTACCGCAAACAAGGGTGGCGGTTATACTACGCAACACCACTATCATCAACAATACCTATAGCTATAACGGCAGCCGTTATGTAACCGGCCCCCGCAGGCAGGATATTGAACGGTTTACGCACCGGCCGGTTACCGTATATAATATTAATAACATCAACAGGCCATCAGTTACCCGCATTCAAAACAATACCGTTAATATTTACCGGCCTGTAGTGCAGAAAGCGCCTGATGCCAGGCCTACCCGGGTTGTTGATGCCAGGGCTTACCGTGAAGCCAACCCCGACCAGCGTATTGCCGGGCGCAGCGCTGCTACAATTAACCATGACAATGCCGCACGTTTGGCCAACTTTGCCCGTACTGCACCGGCAGATAACAGGATAATACGCGAAAACAGGCCTGATAACCGGAACAATAGTACCCGCAACAATAACGGTAACCCGGCGGGCAATGGCTTTAACGGGCGGCCCAATGCCCCGCGTACTGATGTACAGCCAACACCGGTTACCCAATCAGGCCAGCCCTCAATGAACTACCAGCAGCGCAGGCAGCAGTTCAACCAGCAACAACAGCAGGGGCAGCCGCAGCAAAA
>CAZZVY010000031.1:0-3902 GCA_964657585.1 uncultured Mucilaginibacter sp.
TGTTGGCAAATTGATGCTGAACCCCGGCACTGCGGACAAACCGCATAGCGGCTATCGCTCTGCATTTTCACATCAGAACGAGGTAAGTGAGGCTGATTACTATAAGGTTAAGCTGGACGACCCCAACATCATTGCAGAAATGACCACTACAACCCGTGTGGGCTTCCATCAATATACCTTTCCTAAATCAGATGAGGCACATGTTATTCTGGACCTGATGGCCGGAATATATAACTATCCTGACAAGAACGTGTGGACGTATATGCGTGTAGTAAATGATAGTACGGTTGTGGGTTATCGCAGCACTAATGGCTGGGCACGTACCCGTACGCTGTATTTTGCCATGAAATTCAATAAGCCTTTTATGCAGATGGGTTATCGCAATTTTTCTAAACGCGAGGTATACGGCGGTTTTTGGGGCCAATTTACGCGGGTAAAAAACTTTCCTGAAATTGCCGGCCGCCAGTTGCGCACCTACTTTGATTTTAAAACAACCGAAGGTGAGAAGATCAAAATAAAGTTTGCCCTCTCGCCGGTAAGCATGGATGGCGCCATGGCCAATATGCAGGCCGAATTACCCGGCTGGGATTTTGAGAAGGTTAAAAAAGACGGCAAGGCCGCCTGGGAAAAAGAACTGCATAAAATTGTGATCAAAAGTAACAGCAAGGATGAAATGGAAGATTTTTATACTTCCATGTACCACGCCATGATCAATCCTACTGTTTACATGGATACAGATGGCAGCTACCGCGGTTTAGATCAAAACAATCATAAGGCTGATGGTTTTACCAATTATACCACCTTTTCGCTTTGGGATACGCACCGGGCGCTGCACCCGCTGTTTAACATCATAGACCCCAAACGCAATGCTGATATGGTGCGCAGCATGCTGGCCCATTATGACCAGAGCCCGGAACATATGCTGCCCATATGGTCAAACTCGGCTAATGAAAATTGGTGCATGAGCGGCTACCACAGCGTATCGGTTATTGCTGATGCCATTGTAAAGGGTAATGTGGATGGTATTGATGTTAAACATGCGCTGGATGCCTGTGTAACCACCGCACGCCACCGCGATTATGCCGGTATTGGTTATTACATGGATATGGGTTATATCCCGGATGAACGCAATGGTAATTCGGTATCATCAACCGAAGAATATGCTTATGATGATTGGTGTATTGCGCAGTTAGCCAAAAAGTTGGGCAAGGATGATATTTATCAGGAGTTTTACAAGCGCTCGCAAAACTATAAAAATGTTTTTGATCGGGTTAGCGGCTTTATGCGTCCTAAACTGGCCGATGGTACCTTCCGCAAAAAGTTTGACCCCTTCACTACTATAGGTATGGGCTTTATTGAGGGCAACGCCTGGAATTATACGCTGTATGTACCGCATGACCCAGCAGCGCTGATTAAGTTAATGGGGGGTAACAGGCATTTTATCACCTATGTAGATAGCTTGTTCAGTTATGACCTGCCTGATAAATACTTTGCCGAAACCGAAGATATTACCCGCGACGGTATCATCGGCAACTACGTGCATGGCAACGAGCCATCGCACCATGTAGCCTATTTATATGATTGGACCGATAAGCCCTGGAAAACGCAGGAAAAGATACGCATGATATTAAAACGCATGTACAAGCCCATGCCCGACGGCCTTGGCGGGAACGACGATACCGGCCAGATGAGCGCCTGGTATATCTTCAGCACGCTGGGCTTTTACCCGGTAGCCCCAGGGGCAGATCAGTATGCCATTGGCAGTCCGGCTATCAATAATGCGGTAATTAACCTGCCCGGCGGTAAAACCTTTACGGTTGAGGTAAAAAACCAGGGCGACAAAAATGTATTTATCCAAAAGATGACACTGAACGGAAAGGTACTGACAACACCCTTTTTAACACACAGCGATATTATGAATGGTGGTACAATTATGTTTGAGATGGGGGCCAGGCATTTATAAGCTTTATTAAAAGGCCCTGAACTGGTTTCAGCATCTCATTAAACAACGCCCCCGGCGAACTTAGCTGGTAGGTTACCTAACAACTTTAGGATGCCGTTTGCATACATGCTAAATCCCCATAAATATTCGCATCTTGCAGGTTGATGGCCACCCATAAATTACCATTTCCGAAACAAATTGCGTATGCCTGCGGGATGATCGGCTGGAGCATAATGACCAATATCATTATTGTGATGGTTAATTATTTCTATATGCCGCCGTCAAACTCTGGGTTAGCGCCTTTGTTGCCGCAGGTGCTTCTTTTTGGCCTGGTTAACATTTTGCCTTTAATTAATGTATCGGGCCGTATTGTTGATGCCGCCTTTGACCCTTTTATTGCCTCTTTAAGTGATAAAAGCAGTAACCCTTCCGGCAGGCGCATCCCCTTTATGAAATGGGCTATACTGCCTTCGGTAATTTTTTGCTGCATGGTGTTTTGTCCCGTTGCCCGGGGCAATAGTGTTTACAATGCCATTGGGCTGGCTATTGCGCTTATGTTGTTTTTTATGAGCCTTACCACCTACATTATCCCCTATAATGCCCTGCTTCCCGAATTGACCAGCACATCAGCTGAAAAGGTAAAGTTGTCCTCATTCCAGCAGGTGGGCTTTATACTTGGGATGATCATCTCTGGCCTGGTGAATAACTATGCAAAGGCCTTACAAAATGCATTTCATATGGAAGATTATGCTACAGCCCTGCAATACACCATATGGGTACTTTGCGTTTTTGCCGGCATCACCATGCTGGTGCCCGTGCTGGCTATTGATGAAAAGCTATTTTCAAGCGGCAGGCCCTCGCACCTGCCCCTGCTGCCGGCCATTACAAAAACCTTCAGCAACCCCAACTTTAAATATTACCTCATTTCCGATTTTTCCTACTATATGGCGCTAAGCATCATATCAAGCGGGTTATTATATTTCGTTACCGTACTGCTGGGCTTACCGGCTACCCGCGGCGGGGTAATGATGGGTATTATGGTGCTTACCTCGTTAATGTTTTACCCGCTGATCCTGTATTTGTCTAAAAAAGTAGGGAAGAAGCCTATTGTGCTTTTTTCGTTCGGTTTATTAAGCCTGATATTTATTGCCATATTTTTCCTGGGAAAATTTCCAGTATCGGCTGATGCCCAAATATATATACTGGCCTTATCTGCGGCATTCCCGTTAGCTGCGCTGGGCATACTGCCCAATGCCATATTAGCTGAGATTGCCGAACGCGATGCGCAACTTACCGGCGAGAACCGGGAAGGCATGTTCTTTGCCGTGAAATATCTGTTTGTAAAATTAGGGCAATCATTAGGTATTGCACTATCTGCATTCCTGCTTATTTATGGTAAAGACCCGGGTAACGATTACGGCCTGCGCCTTAACGGTATTTGCGGCTTTGCGCTTTGCCTTTTAGCTTTACTTATATTTAGCAGGTTTAAGGAACAGCCCTCCGGCGCGCTTAAAAGGGAATAAGGTCTCATAAAGGTAAATTGTCGCTCGGCTCATCTTTCGGTATTATTAGGCCTTGTATAAGTTAAATGCATTACGCTGATGTTGCGCATGGCAAAAGCTGCTTCGCAATAGCAAAGGTAATAGTTCCATTTGCGGATAAAGTGTTCATCAAACCCTAATGATTTTACTGTGGGCAGGCTGGCGTTGAACCTGTCGTACCAGAGTTTTAAGGTGGTGGCATAATCCATGCCAATATCTTTCAGGTCTACCAGGGTCATATCGCCGGTGCGGTTAACGGCAGCGTTTATGGCAGCTACCGATGGCAGCAATGAACCGGGAAAAATGTGTTTCTGAATCCAGTCAACCCCTTTGCGCAGGCTGTCATAGCGGCTATCCGGACTGGTAATTACCTGTATGGCCAGTATGCCGTTTTGTTTTAGTAATTCGTGGCAACGGCG
>CAZZVY010000031.1:3912-19571 GCA_964657585.1 uncultured Mucilaginibacter sp.
GAAAGTATTCGTTCAGGTATTTATGGCCTACAGCTTCCAGCATCTCAACCGATACGATCTTGTCAAACCTGCCTTCGATCAGACGGTAATCCTGCAATAAAATTTCAACTTTGTCTGTTAACCCAGCTTTCTTTACACGTTCGCAGGCCAGCTGATATTGTTCTTCCGAGATGGTGAGCGAGGTAACTTTGCAACCGTAATTGGTTGCCATATAAATAGCATTGCCGCCCCAGCCGCTGCCAATTTCCAACACATGGTCGGCTGGCTTCAAATGCAGCTGGCGGCAAAGGCGCTCATACTTGGCCTTCTGGGCTTCTTCCAGGCTTAAGCCTTTTTTATAGAAGTACGCGGCCGAATAGGTCATGGTTGGGTCCAGGAAACTGGCAAAAAAATCGTTGTTCAGGTCGTAATGTTCCGATATGTTTTTACGCGACCCGGTAATGGTATTGGCGCGTTTACTGTGGCAGGCCTTGTTTGCCCATTTTAATAAATTTAAACCCAATGCCTGCGTTTTGCTGCCTGATACGCCGGGCGCATGCTCAACATTAAGCAATACCCATTTAATTACGTTGGTAATATTATCAGTTTCCCAAAGCCCGTCTACATAAGCTTCGCCAAAGCCAATATCGCCATATAAAATTACCCTTTTAAAAAATCCATTATCAGTTATATTGATCGTTGCCGAAATATGTCCCTCGCCGGTGCCCCACTTAAAGCTTTCCCCGTTCGGCAGGCTAAGGTTAAGTATGCCTTTACTCATTTCGGCTAATGCTTTCAGGACAATATCCTGATAAAAACTACTCTTTGCTGTTAGGGTAAGGGTATTGGACATGGGTTTACAATAGTGGCTATAAAGTTTTTATAATATGTACGGTGTTTACTTATTAAAAGGTTTTACCCTGTACGATTATTTTGCCCATAGGCCCTGAAAACGTCTTTCTGCAGGTGGGGGTTAGCCCCTTTTTTATGAAAGGGTAATTTTTTTAACCATAACTTTAGCGCCTGCCAGTGTATCAGCCCAATTACTTTAAGCGTAATGAGCGGGAAACTAAAAAAATAATAGAGTAACCGGGCATCGGTAAGCGTAACTTTTTCGCCTGTTAATGTGCTGATAAAAAAACGTGTGCCGTCTTGTTTAAAATCATCAATCTGTATCTGTAGCTGGTCGCCGGGTACTTCCAGGTTAAAATCAAAGCGGGTGTCCATATCAATAAAAGGCGATACATAGAAGTATTTAGTGGTATTTAAATGGAAATGATCGCCATTGCGTGCATTGGCGCTTATAAAATAAGGTTTCATTTCGCGGAAGGTATTGCAAACCTCTACAACGCAACAGGCCACTTCATCCTGTTCATTATAGCAAAAATAAAAAGACACTGGGTTGAACTGATATCCAAGCGTGCACAGGTTGGTTAGTAGCATGATACGCCCTTTACCGATATCCACCCCTTGCGATAGCAGGTAAGCGGATATATGCTGGCGGGTAGTTTTAGTAGTGTCGGGCTGTTCGCGAGGTAGTTGTAAATGGTCCTTGTCCCTAAAGTTGAACAGGTTGAATTTATTACGGCTCATCCATTTTAAATTTTTATGCAAGGTGTCTATCTCATCCAAATCAAGATAGAACATAAAAATATCGTAGTGGAAGCTGTGCTTTTTAGGCTCCAGCCGATGGTGCATAACGCGGGCTTTATACAAACAGGAATTAACAACGGCTGCGGCCATGCTACAAGATACGGAATTACCGGCATTACAGATGCTGCCTTAACTATTGGCGGCAGCGCCTATGCCATTACAGGTGCACTTTGTGTAACAACTGTATTACTCCTTGTTAAAAAAATGCCCTTTTAGGCGGAATACATAGGTTTTGCGCTGTAAGCCCATCTCCGCACATGATAGTGCATGATGGTTTACAAATTGTGTTTTTACAATTTTAGTTTAACCAATTAGCTTAGTCTTCAATTAAAATTATAACCATTAATACCTGTGCCCGGCACCTATCAATTTGTATATTTATGAAAAAAAACCAACTTACTGTTTGTAAAGTTATTGCCTTCACAGCTATTGCGCTGTTTGGCACAACAGCTCTTTTTGCACAAGGCCCCGGCCCGCAAGTGCTGAATATTCCGGCTAAAAAAGTTAATAAGGTAACCCAGCCGCGGCAAATGGAATATCTGGACAGGGGCATGATTGCGGTACATAAAGGCGGCGATTCGGTGTACGTAGGCTGGCGTATGCTGGGCACCGAGCCACAAAACATAGCCTTTAACCTTTACCGCAAAACAGGCGGGGCAGCACCGGTTAAACTTAACAAAACACCCATTATCACCAGCACCAACTTTGTAGATACCAAAGTTGATTTCAGCAAATCTAACGCTTACTTTGTGCGGGTGGTTACTGCCGGTAAGGAGGAAGCAGCCAGCAAGCCGTTTACCTTAGCAGCTAACGCGCCGGTACAACAGTATATTAATATACCGCTGCATACCCCCCCGGGCTACACCCCTAACGATGCCTCAGTGGGCGACCTGGACGGCGACGGCGAATACGAGATCATTGTTCACCAAACAGGGCGTGGGCGCGATACGCCTTCGCCAGGATTGACCGATGCGCCAATCTTTCAGGCGTATAAGATGGATGGTACATTCTTATGGCAAATCAACCTGGGCGAAAACATTCGTGAAGGCGCCCATTATACCCAGTTTATTGTTTATGATTTGGATGGCGACGGTATAGCGGAGTTTGCCTGCAAAACTGCCGATGGCACCATTGATGGTAAAGGAAAGGTAATAGGCGACTCTACCAAACACTGGCGCCGCACCAACGTTGCGCCCACCAATACTTTTTACGGAAAAATACTGGATGGCCCGGAATACTTTACCATATTTAGCGGCAAGACCGGCGAGGCGCTGGCCACAACAGATTACATCCCGAGCCGCTACCCTACCGATGGCTGGAGCGGGCATGGCGGCAATGGCGGCAGCGACAATACAGGTAACCGGGTAGACAGGTTTAATGCCTGCGTAGCTTACCTGGACGGCGTGCACCCCAGCGTAGTAATGTGCCGGGGCTATTACGGGCGCTCTGTACTGGCGGCCTGGGACTGGCGCGGCGGTAAGTTAACATCGCGCTGGGTGTTTGACAGCAAGGATAGAGACAACCCCTTTTCGGGCCAGGGTTATCATACGGTTAGTGTGGCCGATGTTGACGGCGACGGCAAGGATGAGATAGTTTACGGATCAATGATTGTTGATGACGACGGCAAGGGCTTGTTAAGCACGGGCTACCGGCATGGCGATGCCCTGCACGTAACCGACCTTGACCCCGACCGACCCGGCCTGGAGGTTTTTGGCATACATGAAATTGAGGATAATACCAAAGGCCCCGGCGTAACCGTTTATGATGCCCTTACCGGCGAAACGCTGTTTCGCGGATCTGAGGATAAGGACCTGGGGCGCGGTGTGGCCGAAAATATTGACAGCGCCCGCTACGGTGCGCAAATGTGGTGGAACGGATCGCCATTGATGGATATTCATGGTAAGGAAATAGGGAAGGCCCCGGCCTCTGTCAATTTCCTGTGCTGGTGGGATGGCGACCTGAGCCGCGAACTGCTGGACGGCAACCATATTGATAAATACGGTAAGGGGCGGATATTTACCATGACCGGCTGTACCGCTAATAACAGCAGCAAATCGACACCAGCCTTAAGCGCCGACCTGTTTGGCGACTGGCGCGAAGAGGTGATTGAGCGCACCATTGATAACCAGAATTTGCGTATTTATACCACCACCATACCAACTACCCATAAAATTTATACCCTGATGCACGACCCGCAGTATCGCGATGCCATAGTATGGCAAAACTCAGGGTACAACCAGCCCCCGCATGTGGGCTTTTATCTGGGTTACGGTATGAAAACGCTGCCAAAGCCTAATATCACACTGGTGAAGTATGATCCTAAAAAATCGGCAAAGAATTAATTTAGATTTGTTAATTACATCTTTTAAATATCAGTAGTACATAAAAATGATTCACCAAATCTCGTATATTCTTTACTTTTAGGTATAACCAATGCTATGAACAAGCTTACTTTCAGCCTCTTACTGATCTTTATTTCATCCTGGTCTATGGCACAGTTAAACCCAGTTCCGTCAGGTGCCTACCATTGGGCCGATGTGCCCGTAACCAAAAGCGATGACCGCGAAGGCCGCAAGTTTATGGAAGGAACTACTGCGGAGTTCAGCTATTTTGAGATACATGCCAGTACCCAGTTTAAGGGTGCAGCGCCTAAACCACCGCATGCCCTGCCTGATACCGAAGAGCTGATATTTGTAAAGGAAGGCACCATGAAATTTACTATGGATAACAATAGTAAAGTTTTAGGGAAAGGCAGCCTGATACTGATACCACCTGGGGTTATGCAGTCGGTTCAGTATATAGGAGAAGGGCCGCTTACTTATTATGTGATCGGGTTCCGCTCCAAAAAAACCATGGATATGGAGCGTTCGGCAAAGGCAGGCGGCCCGCTGATGTTAAGTGGTGACTCGGTTAAGTTTGTGCCTACATCCCGCGGTGGCGGGATAAAATATATCAACCGGCCAACGGCTATGCTTGATAACCTGGAAATACACATTACCCAGTTAAACACTAAAGGGCCGGCCCACGTGCCGCACACGCATATAGATACCGAGTTGACCATTATATTGGAAGGCGATACAGAAATGGACATTGCGGGCAGGCATTACACCGCATCGGCAGGTGATATTTACCTGATGAACAGCAACGAGCTGCATGGCATTGGCAACCCGAAGGATGCGACTATAAAGTATTTGGCTATTAGATGGAAGTAAGTAAGTTAACATTAATTAGCAGCCGTATTATAATTAAACATATCCCTGTTGCTGTTGAGATTTATACCGTTTGTTTGTGCTAAAAATTGTTGTGCATGCAAAAGCGCTTCTGCATAGGCGGTATTTAGCACACGTTCTGAAGTTTGGTTAAAGTTAAATGCTTCGTCCCACAAACCGCTGCGGTGCCACTGCGTAAGATTGTCCCAGTCTGGCCTGTCTATTATTGGATATATACATACGCCCCACAATGGCACTGCATCTGTAAGCAGGTGTTTACAGTGTTCTGCTATAAAATTTATCCATAGAGGCCGGTCTTCGCCCGGGTGGCTGGTCTCTGTCAGTGCCATAGGCTTTCCATAACGTAAGTAAGCATCTTTCAGCAAAGCGCTTAAAGGCCGCCAGCGCTCATCCTCTTCCTCATTCAACCAGGGTAAAAAATCATTGAAACCAAGTACCCACTGGTTATTATAATAATAATTAAAACCAAGTATATCTGCCAGGTCTGGCGATCCCCCAAGTTCAGGGCAAATCCTTCCGCATAAAATATCCAATGCCTGGAACTGTTCTTCATGATGGACGGCCGCAAGCTTTATATCGTTCTCATCAGCCATTAAAGGGGGTACAATGTTAACTATAGGCTCGGTTGTGAGTATCAGCACTGTAGGGTCTAACGCTTTCATTGCCCTAATTGCTTGTATATAAGCACGCATTAAGGCATATTTAACATTCCAGCCGTTGCCAGTACAAAAAGGGGCCGTACCGCCAACTTCGCCCCCCAGCCAGGAGATAAAGCTCACCTCGTTTATAGGGGTTACAATCAGTTGCTGGCCGGGGCATTCGCACCTGTAAAATTTAACGAACGCACAGCACAGTGCAACAAACCGTTTAGTAAAATGCGGATGAAGCGGATGAAGGTCGGCCGGGAACCCAAAATGGCAAATGTCCCATAACTGCTGTATATGGTGCGCCTTGCCCGCGGTCAGCATTGTTTTAACTACGCTAAAATCATACTCATAGGGCTGTTTTTCTACAAAGCTCCACCTTATCCCCTCTCTAACGGTTTTGATGCCGAAGGCAGCCAATTGCTGATAGTCGTGATCTAACCGGCTCAAATGATGTGTAATGTTAAGGAAATCGACCCTATCGCCTGACGAGTTAAGCTGATCGGTACATTCAAAACCACCCATCCAGAATGACTTAAAAGGCGTTGTGTGCAAATTCATTAACAGGATTTGTGGTTCAGGCTATTGACGTTAGTTTGCTGTGTATAATTTTAAGGGTATCCTGCAATAAAACCAGCATATTGCTGTATGTAAGGTCCCATGAATTCGATTCCAGGAAACCGTCTACCTGTAACAACCAATCTTTCTTTTGCGTTGATCTTAGTTCTTTTTCGGCGGCATTGATAAAGCCCCCGGCATCATAAGCGATATGAACCAAATTATTTTGACCATAGGGGTCAATCACATCCCTGATGGGGGTTGAAATTACAGGTAACCCCGCAGCTAAATATTCAGGCGTTTTAGTGGGGCTTATGAACCTGGTTGATTCGTTGAGCAAAAAGGGGATAAGGGCAATATCCCAGGTGGCAATATAATCAGGCAATTGCTGATATGTTTTAGCGCCTAAATAATGGATGTTGCTATTTTTCGGCAGTGTAGACGGATCAATTTTTACCACAGGGCCAATCAATATAATTTCCCATTCGGGCCGCGCATCAGCAATACCGCGTATCAATTCAATATCAAACCGTTCATCAATTACACCATAAAACCCAAGTTTGGGTTTTATAGTATTTACCTGATCATCGGGGCTGGTATTAATGGTGCGGGCCCGTGCAAAATGGCGTTTATCGATACTGCTGGGGAATGGATAAATATTATTATGCTGATTCTTTTTTGCCTTATATAAAGAATGGCCGCCGGTAAAAACAATGTCCGCTTTAGCCAGTAATTCTTTTTCAAGGTTCTTTAATTCTTCCGGTGCAAATTTAAATGCCGAAAGTTCATCCATGCAATCAAAAACAGTAAGTTCAGGACTGTACTTCCTGGTAAAGGAAAGGGCCATTGGGGTGTAATACCAAAAAATGTAATTATTAAGGTTCTTGTTATACAAAAAGTTATCAAACAGTTTTTTTATGACCAGTTGTGACTGTTCCGCATTTAAACCTGGTTGTATGTGCGGTACCATAATTGTTAGATCAGGGCTTTTCTGATAGTAAGAATACCTTGGTTCACCTACGTTATCAGCTATTGGTTCTTCAATAAAATAAACATGGAATGATTTTGAAAAGCGTGTGAGCAAATGCTGCGGGCGTTGAAACACAAAATCCCAGCGCAGGTGAGAGAAACAAATAATGTTTCCGGGCAGTTTACGAACAGGATTATTTGTTTGTTTTGATAAAGTAGTAAACCGCATTAGTTAAATGTTTATAAATTAAACCATATTTTGATTAGCTGGCATATTAAATAAGGGTAACGGCTTTCCGTATTAGTGATCTTAATAAGCAACAGCCATGTTTATATTATTAGTTTATAAACTACACTTTTAAGTAAATGTTTTTGTGGTGTTATAATAAACACTTTAATCCAATAAAAAGTGACGGCATTTGTAAAAGTACTGTCTTATTGCCCCATCAGTTAAGCAGTTCATTCTCCTATCAAAGTATTAAAAGCGCTGGATAACCTCTGCTTATACCGGTTTACCAGCCATTACTTCATCTGCTTTGCCAACCTGCTGCCTCCACATGGCAAAGTATAAACCTTTCTGGTCCAGCAGTTCCTGATGGCTTCCGCTTTCTACAATGCCGCCGTTCTCCAGTACGTATATCCTGTCGGCATATTTAATTGTTGACAGGCGATGTGCAATAAGGATGGTAATATGTTCACCTGCGGCCGATATCTCTTGCATGGTCTTAGTGATCTCTTCCTCGGTAATGGAATCTAAGGCCGAGGTTGCTTCATCAAAGATAAGGATATCGGGTTTACGTAACAGCGCCCGGGCAATGGCCAGCCGCTGGCGTTCGCCGCCTGATATTTTCATCCCGCTTTCGCCAATCACCGTATACAGTTGTTTATCGCTGCGTTCCAGTATCTGATGACAGGCCGAACGGTTAAGCGCGTCCAGGCAGTCGTTATCATCTGATCCGGCGTTAACCAGCAGCAGGTTATCGCGGATGGTGCCCGAAAACAACTGGGTTTCCTGGGTTACTATGCCGGTACGCCGGCGTATATCATCCTTATTAAGCACCCTGGCCCTTGTAGAATTATAGTAGATCTTTCCCTCCGTGGGGCTATATAAACGAAGCAGCAATTTTACAATTGTGCTTTTGCCCGAACCCGAAGGGCCAACAAAGGCAATGGTTTCGCCGCTTTTTACCTCAAAGGAAATTTTGTTTAGGCCGTTCTTCTTATTTGCATAATTAAAACTCACATCTCGAAATTCTACACAGGTAATCCGGTCCAGCTCGTTAGGCTCATCGGGTTTGTATTCAAAGGGTTTATCAAGCAGTATGCTTAACTGGTTTAATGATACCTGCGCCTCACGGCCGGTTTGCAATACTTTGCCTAATTCCTGCAAAGGGTTAAACAAAAACATGGAGTAAAGTAAAAAGGTAAAGTACTGCCCCGCCGATAGTTCTTTATCAAATATCAAAAACAAAAGCACTATTACCATAACACTGCGTACCAGGTTAACCATGCTGCCCTGTACAAAGCCAAGTTTGCGCTCCAGCTTAATTTTAATCATCTCCAGGTCAAGTATCCGGTAGTTGTTTTTATTTAGGTACTCAACCTGCGGCTCTGTTACACCTAAGCTTTTTACCAGCTCTATATTGTGTAATGATTCGGTTGTTTTGCCGGCCAGGTAAGAGGTTTTGGAAAGTATGGCTTCCTGCAGCGGTTTCATCCGCCGGCTTAAATACCAGCTTACCACGCTGATTACCGGGACTGCAAAAAAATAGATAAGGGTTACTTTATAATTTACCGAAAGCGAGTAAACGATCACAAAGCTGAAACCTATGAGCGCCATTAAGAATATATTAATAAAGGAGGTTACAAAGCCTTCAATATCTACGCGCACTTTGGTAAGTATGCCTAATGTAGCCCCGCTGCTTTGGTCTTCAAATTCAAAGTAAGGTAAAGCCATAGCATGCTTTAAGCCATCGGCGTAGCAATCGGCGCCGGTTTTTTTAACAATCATAGCCGTATAGGCATCCTGAAAATTATTGGCTAACCGGGCAATAGTAACCGCCAGAAAAGCCAGGCCAACCATTAACAATACATTATTAACAAACTGGGCATGGCTTAAGGTATCTCTTTTATTAATGAGGTGGTCTACTATCTTTCCGGTAATGAGTGGGTCAACAAAGGCGGCGATTTGATTAATAACGGCCATTAACAACGCCAGCGCAACAATTCCCTTATGTTTTAAAAGGTAACGGAGCAGTATCTTCATAATTTAACCGGGGGGTATCTTTAACCGGCCTCTTGCTTCATTGTTCAAATGTTTGTTTCCGGGTTTTCTGTTTGTCCGCTGCTTTCATCATCAGCATCATCAGGATAAGCTTCATTGGTACCGGTCATTTCCAGGTCGCCTGCGTCCGGGTCGGGCTCATCCAGGTCGTCCCCTGCTTTAATCTCGTTCAGGTCGTCTTCATCGGCCAAACGGTTAGGATTGCCTTCTGAAAAACGGGCAATCCCTCCTTCTTTTTTCAGTTGGTCTAACGTGAGGTTGGTTGTACCGCCTAATAGGTCTTTTTGTTCCTCGCCTGTAGCGCCAGTTGTAGGTAATTCCTGCTCGTTTGCCTGTTCCATGTTTAAATACTTTTTTTGATCAACAAAGCGCAAAGGCGCTTGTTTTAATTCATAATTAATTTACTTTCAACCATAGCTGATGGTAATGATAAGGTACTTACTTAAAACAGGGTGTCACTGGCTTTATATGTTAATGCGGTAAATACTCTCTTATTACATCTTTAAAGGTTTGTGTAATTACACCAAGTTCTTTGGGGTCGCCCTTAGCCATGGCCTTGGTAAACTTAACCATTTGCTCAAAACTGATATGCGGCGGTATGTTGGGCACGTTAGGGTCAACTACAACTTCCAGCAAAGCCGGGCGATCGGCAGTTAACACTTCATCCCAGGCAGTCGCCAGGTCATCCGGATCGTCAACTTTTACCCCTTTCAATCCCAGCAGCTCTGCATAACGGGCATAAGGAAAATCAGGCAGCTCCTGTGAACCGGTAAACTCAGGGTTGCCCGAAGTAATGCGTTGCTCCCAGGTAACCATGTTCAAATCGCCGTTATTCAATACCAGGATAACCAGTCGCGGGTCTGCCCATTGCTTCCAGAATTTTGCGATAGTTATCAATCCGTTAATGCCCTGCATCTGCATGGCGCCGTCGCCTATCAGCGCTATGGGCACCCTATCGGGATAAGCAAATTTAGCGGCAATAGAATAAGGTACTGCCGGGCACATAGTGGCCAGCGTACCCGATAGGGTGGCCTTCATCCCTTCCCGTATCTTTAAGTTACGGGCAAACCAGCTTGCTGATGAACCCGAATCGGCCGTCAAGATACAGCCGTCGGGCAGTTTTGGCGACAGTTCCCAGAATACGCGCTGCGGATTGACCGGTTTGGCATCCTGCATGGCTTTGGCTTCCACCAGTTTCCACCAGTCTTCTACATTTTTCTCAATTTCCTCGCGCCATGTGCGGTCCTCTTTATATTCAATCAGCGGGATCAGCGCTTTAAGTGTTTCCCTGCTGTCGCCAATAAGGTTAACTTCCATAGGGTAACGCAGGCTTACCATGCGGTTATCAATATCAATTTGTATGCCCCTGGCCTTTCCCTCGGCTGGTAAAAACTCTGAATAAGGGAAGCTGCTGCCAATCATGAAAAGCGTATCGCACCCCTGCATCAGCTCCCAGCTTGGGTTGGTGCCCAGCAAGCCAATGGCGCCGGTAACATAAGGCAGGTCATCAGGCAACGCCGCGCGGCCCAGCAAAGCCTTGGCAACGCCGGCCCCCAGTAAATCTGCTATTTGTTTCACCTCATCCGGTGCGCCAATGGCCCCGGCGCCTATCAGGATGGCCACTTTTTTTCCTGAATTTAATATATCGGCCGCTTTTTGTAGTTCAGCACGTGGCGGTACAGGAGTTTCCAATGCGTGGCCGATGCCGGTAAACACACTGCCGTGTTTCATCGGCGGCGATTCAACTGCATCCAGTTCCTGCACATCGTTAGGTATTACTACACAGGTAACGGTGCGTTGCGCCTTGGCAATCCTTACTGCACGATCAATCATTTGCCTGGCCTGCCCTGGTTCGGTTATCATTTGAATGTATTCGCTCGCCACATCCTTGAAAAGGGACAGCAGATCAACCTCTTGCTGGTAGCTGCCACCCAGCGATAAGCGCGCCTGCTGCCCAATAATGGCCACAACGGGCTGATGGTCGAGCTTGGCATCGTAAAGCCCGTTAAGCAGGTGTATGGCTCCCGGCCCTGAAGTTGCCATGCAAACACCAACTTCACCGGTAAACTTAGCATGGGCACAGGCCATAAAAGCTGCGATTTCCTCGTGCGGCACCTGTATAAATTCCAGGGTCTCGCTTGCGCGGTCAAGCGCGCCCATTACACCATTTATACCATCGCCCGGATAACCGAACACGCGTTTGATCCCCCAGGAACTTAGCCGCTCTATTATGTAGTCACTCACCTGTTTACTCATAGCCCATTGTTTTTTAAGCAATTAATTTAATTGATAACAGATTTTTTAAAGCGCTTGTTTATGTAAGTTGACATTTTTAAAAACTATTTATAAAAGTACAGGGTTTTAAACATGGCAAATCAATATTGAGATATGGAAAATCTAACCGATACAACCGTAAAAATAGCAGCAAAAGGATATGGCGCTTCGGGCAGCCTGATCGGTGGTGAAACACTGAAACCAATGGAGTTTGAGCGCGATGCGCCTAAAGCTTATGAGGTACTGATAGACATACTGTATTGCGGTATTTGCCATTCGGATGTACACCAGGTAGCAAACGATTGGAACAATACCATTTACCCCTGCGTTCCAGGTCACGAGGTGATAGGGCGGGTTGCCTATGCAGGCAGCGCTGTGAGCAAATTTAAGGTCGGCGATATAGTTGGCGTTGGGTGTATGATTGATAGCTGCAGAAGCTGTTCGGCCTGCAAAGAAGGCGAAGAGCAGTTTTGTGAAAGCCCGCATGGGCCAACCATGACCTATAACGGCTATTTTATAGCGGACGGATCGGGCCTTAATACATTCGGGGGCTATTCCAATAATCTGGTAGTACCGGAAGACTTTGTTTTAAAGATACCGGAAACCCTGGATATCAGTAAAGCTGCCCCAATTTTATGCTCGGGCGTAACCACTTATTCGCCTTTGAGCCATTGGAATGTAAAACCAGGTGATAAAGTTGCCATTGCAGGTATAGGCGGCCTTGGGCATATGGGCATAATGATTGCTAAAGCCATGGGCGCCGAAGTAACCGCCATTACTACAAAGGAAGAAAAACGTGATGCGGCCATGCAGTTAGGTGCAGATAATGTAATTATATCTGAGAACGAGGACGAAATGAAGCAGTACGCAAAATATTTTAATTTTATATTGGTTACCATTCCTGATCCATTTGATGTTAACCCATATATCTCATTACTGCGCCGCCGCGGCAACCTGGTTACGGTAGGGTTGCTTGCACCCTATAAAAAGCCTTTAAATAATATGGAGGTAGCCAGCCAGGCCCGAAGCATAGGCGGGTCATTGATAGGCGGGATAGCCGAGACCCAGGAGGTGCTTGATTTTTGCGCAAAACATCAGATTTTGCCTCATGTAGAGATGATCAGTTTAGAGAACATCAATGAAGCATTTGATAAGATGAAAGACGAAGAAGTAAGGTTCAGGTATGTGATAGATATGCAGGCATCTAATCGGGACGCAGTGCAAGAAGCATAGATGTATCAATAAACCGACTGCTTTAAATAGCATTAACAGGTGCGCCCGGCGTATCGTTAGCAGGTGCACCGGTTTCATTACTGCTGGCATAACCAAAAAGGCGGCGTTCTTTTATCATATCAGCTACTTCAACAGGTACATATTCTTCCCAGCCTTCGGTGCCGGCTTTTATCATCTGCAGCACCTTATCGGTTTGTATATGCAGGTTACGCTCATTGTAATGCCTGATGTCCTCTATCTTATTATTAGCTATCAGGTACCGGTATAAATCAATAAGATGTGCCGGAGGGAAAAACCGCAGGCAATTATAAATTACGCCGTCGCGTAAAGTGGGGTAAATAAATAGTTTTACCTTACGGCTGAACAAAGTAGCGAACGATTCAAGGATACCGCCCGGCAGGTTGCCGTAATGCTCTTCGGCAAAAATATATTCCAGGTTAGGGTAGCCTAAAACCACACCCATTTGTAACCTTGTAATGGTAGACAGATAGGCCACCAGCTTATAATATTCATGAAAGTTAGAGATCAGTACCGTTTGCCCCAGCGAACCAAGGATATCCACCCGGTCAAGAAAATCTTTTTCATCAATCTCGGCGGTAAGGTCGGCATCCCGCTCTTTTAGGGATTGGAGGGTAAGTTCGCATACTACTACTACATTTTCTTTAACCACTCCCGGCTCCTGCAAAAACTGCCTGAGGCCTGTATTTAGCATATCCATATGCACATTTATCAGCGGCCGGAAGCGCCCGCGGATTATTACTATGTTTTTTTTGTATAATACTTCTGATGGCTGCATGTTCTTTCCATCAGGGCCAAACAGTGCGGCGTCAGAAAAACCGTATTTAACCAGGTGCAGGCTCATTAAACGGTTATCTACCTTGGCAAATGCAGGCCCTTCAAACCGTATCATGTCAATCTGTATACGGTCGCTGGAAAGGTCGTCCATCAGTGAAAGCAAAAAAACCGACGGGGTTTTATAATACCTGAAACAGGCATACATTAAATTTACGCCTAAAACGCCTACAGCTTGCTGCTGCAGGTTGTTATCATTGTCCAGCAGTTTAACATGCAGTACCACATCGTTGTATTCGCCGCCGGGTGTTATCTGGTAACGCACGCCCATCCAGCCATGCGCATTATTGGTCTTCTGATAATTAAGCGCCGATACGGTATCCGAAAAAGCAAAGAAAGTAGTACTGTCGCCGCGTTGGGCCGCAAGGCGCTCTATTAACAGCCCGTATTCATGGTCGAGCATGGAAATAAGCCGGCGCTCGCTCACATACCGCTTCACCTGCTGCACTCCGTAAATAGCGTCGGAGAAGATCATGTCATAGGCCGACATGGTTTTGGCTATAGTGCCGGATGCCCCGCCCGCCTTAAAAAAGTTGGCAGCCACATCTTGTCCCGCCCCTATTTCGGCAAACGAACCATAAATAGCGGGGTCAAGGTTAATGGCCAGCGCCTTTTGCTTGGTACCTATCTCTTTATTATGAATAATGGACATAGCTCAATTAATTATAGCATTATGCTGTGACCAGCAAGTGATAAGATAACGCAAAATTACGACATTTTAACACATAATGCAGCCATACTTAAGAAAACCGATTGTAGTATGTGTTGATCATAAATATTTTTTTGAAGTAAGTTGTAAGTAACAATAAGCTGATTATATTTGAGCATACCCATCACTTCCTCCCGATGAAATTTTTCCCGCCCGTAGTAATTGTCCGCAGGCCGCATGGCACTGCCCTGGCCGTTTTTTTGTTGGTTGCTATAGCCGCATTTTTACCGGCCTGTAACCGCAACAAGGCAGTTAACCCGGCTTTTAACAAATACATTGAATCATATACGGCTGGAGCGATCTCTAAAACGAGTACTATCCGCATCAAGCTGGCGGCCGATGTACAAACCGGCCATGCCCTTAACGAGCAGCTGGCCGATGATATTTTAAACTTCTCGCCTTCGGTTAAGGGCAAAGCCTACTGGGCTGATGAGCGTACAATTGAATTTAAACCGGATACCTACCTTGCCCCTGACAAAAGTTACGATGCCGACCTGAACCTTGGGAAGCTTGCCAAAGTACCTGGCGGCCTGGAACATTTTACATTCACCTTTCAAACTATCAAACCTGATTTTACCATTGATTTTGCAGGCCTGCAAAGCGCTACCGCCACATCATTAGATAAAATGAAACTGACTGGCACCATACAAACTGCCGACCGGGAAGATGCCGCAAAAATTGAAAAGATGGTAACCAGCAAATATCCATCACCCGTGGTAATTACCTGGCAGCACAACAATGCAGATAATACGCACAGGTTTGTAATTGATAATATTGCCAAAACCAACAGGCAGCAACAGTTAACCGTGCAATGGGATGGCAGCGGGCTAAACATGGGCCAAAAAGATAATATGGTATTTGATATACCTGCCATAGATGATTTTAAAGTGCTTAAGATACGCGCAGTGCAGGATAACGACCAGTATATGGAAGTGCAATTTTCGCGCCCGCTGCTGGCAGGGCAGGAACTGAACGGATTAATAGGGGCTAAAAATATGACTGATGCTGCCTACTCCATTGATGGCAGCATAGTAAAAGTATACGGTACAGAGCGGCTGAACGGCAGTTACGTTGCCTATGTTACTGAAGGGGTACAGGATATCACCCATAAAAAATTTACCGGACAGTTTGGCGCAAACCTGTTTTTTGAGAACCGCCTGCCAGCCGTAACCATACCAGGCAAGGGCGTAATATTACCTGGTAAAGGTAAGCTGCTGATGGCCTTTGAGGCTGCTAACTTAAAGGCGGTTGATGTTAGCATTGTAAAGGTTTAT